>JBAQLU010000171.1:0-1603 GCA_049302065.1 Thermodesulfovibrionales bacterium | reverse complement strand
ACCCTGTTCAGAAGAGATTCCCATTCAGGCGGTACTGGGCATCCGCTCCATGGTCAAGCGGATGGGGAAAGGAATTTTGCAGAAAGGCCGGCACCAGGAAGCCATCGATAAAGCCAGAAACTGCACCGCTTGTGAGGTGTGTAAGGATCGTTGTCCCTATCAACTTCCCATACCAGACCTGATTGAGGAAAATCTGCAGTGGGTGGATGAACAACTGAAGTCCTCTGGTTCTCTGCCAGGTTAAGGTTTTCCAGGGATCGCGTGGGTTTATATTGCTGCTTTGGGCCTCGGAATGGAATCGGAAAAATAGAAAGCAAGGAAAGCGAGGTTGCTTCATGAAACTCCCTCTCGGTGGAATCCGTGTTCTGGAGTTGGGTCATACGGTCATGGGACCGACCTGCGGCCTGGTGTTGGCCGATATGGGAGCAGAAGTGATCAAAATTGAAAGGGCTCCTCGGGGAGACGATACCCGCCGGCTCCTGGGTTATGGGCAGGGATTTTTCCCCTTCTACAACCGTAACAAAAAAAGCATTGTGCTTGATTTGAAAGCCCCCCAAGGGCTTGAAATTCTGAAAAAACTCGTGCTCCATTCGGATGTTTTTATTGAAAACTTCGGGCCGGGGACCGTAGATCGGTTGGGCTTGGGCTATGAAGAATTGTCCAAGTTGAATCCACGATTGATCTATTGTTCCCTGAAAGGTTTCATGAAAGGGCCTTACGAGAACCGGCCGGCCTTGGACGAAGTGGTTCAGATGATGGGCGGTCTAGCCTATATGACCGGACCTCCCGGGCAGCCCCTTCGGGCGGGAGCTTCGGTGGTGGATATTATGGGAGGGAGTTACGGGGTCATCGGCATCCTCGTAGCCCTCTACGAACGGCAGACAACAGGAAAAGGTCAGTTTGTCCTTGCTTCTCTGTATGAATCAACCGCTTTCCTGATGGGCCAGTTTATGGCCTATTCCGCCATTTCTGGAAAGCCGGTTTCTCCGATGCCCAAACGGCTGAGTTCCTGGGCCATCTACGATATATTCAAAACCAAGGGAAGTGAAGATATTTTCATCGGCATTACCAGTGACAAACAGTGGAAGAGTTTTTGCCAGACCTTCGGCCATCTTGATTTAGAAGCGGATGAGCGGCTTCAATCCAACAACACCCGGGTTGAGCAGCGATCCTGGTTGATTCCTGAACTGAGGAAAATTTTTCAAGAAAAAACCAAGGAGGAAATCATCCAGCTGTGCGAGAAGGCGGGGATTCCTTTTGCCCCGATTGCCAGACCGGAAGACCTCTTTCAAGACCCGCAACTGAACGAAGGTGGAAGCCTTGTAGAAATTTTACTTCCCGGCGGAGGTCGGGCCAAGCTTCCCCGCATCCCCGTTCGATTGGGCGCTTATGATTTTGGCCTACGCATCAATCCCCCCGCAGTAGGAGAAGGAACCCGTGAGCTTTTGAAATCCATCAATATTTCTGAGGAAGAAATCGAACAATTGAAAAAAGAAGGGATTCTTGTCTTTTAATGAAGCTTTTACTTGCCCTCCACTGTTACACCAGCAGGTTTTCCCAATGTTCCACCACCTGGGTTCGAGTAATTATCTATGGCGAAGGC
>JBAQLU010000170.1:0-7283 GCA_049302065.1 Thermodesulfovibrionales bacterium | reverse complement strand
GGAAATGCAAAACTGCCTTCAAATCATTACTGGGCATGGGTTTCTATATGGGTTTGAAAAAGAAAATGCGCATAAAGAAGGTCAGCAAAGAGCACTGTTCATTCTTTCCTCAAATCTATATAGCAGCAGATTTTATGAGGGTGCGACCAACACCTACGAAGAGTGATAATCAAGGAAGTATGGAAAATGAAAATTTACAGCGGAAATAAACGCATAAAGTCTGGGGGAGTGCCACGCAACCTGCAAATTATCAATATGCAAAAAAGACGATTTGCAGATCTCAACCTATCAAAACTCAAACAGTGTACGATGTTGTGAGTACAACCAGTTAGCCATTTATTAAATTTTTAATACCCCGCCGTCTCTGCGGCGGGGAGTCTTCATTTTTAAAAAATAATCTTACTTGGTAGATTAACCTTTCAGCTCAATAAAATAATTAGATGCTACATCCATAAAAAATGTTTTATTAAAACATGAATGATATACGTGAGAAGACATTTCATCGGTGAATTCAAACTTTTGGTCAGATTTGCGACGATTAATGGCTACAAGTAACCAACATATATCACAATTTTTTCGATACTCGTCGATTAGTCGATTCTTTTTCTGAATAGCAGACTGAAGCTCCTCAATAAAACCACGCATTACCCACCCAACTTCATAGATCATCCATCTATGATTGTTCAAACACTGTTTTCCATTAATTCGGCCAGTTGTTACATCTATTCGAGTTATTCCACAGAAAGGTTTTGGTGAACCAAGAGATAATGATTGGGATTGTTCAATATCTTTGATATGCTTTTTAATTGTTTGAAAAATTGCCTTAGCTTGTCTATCGCCTTTTCTCGGGTAATCCGTATAATAATCATTAAATCCTACTCTAACCTCTATAGGAGGTAATGCCTCATCTTCTGCTAATTTTTGAGCATTATGCACTATGTTGCGTTGCGTACCTTTCAATTCTGTTAAATTCGGCAAATTTAGTTCTGTATGTTCAATGCCAATAATAAAGTCAGAGCTTTTGTAAAGAAAATCTGGATGCACAATATTAACCCCTGTAATCGGCACTCCGGGGATACCGTAGAGTTGGTGAAATTTCTCTATATGGAAAGCTTCTGAGAGTTTTTGAAGTTTATCATTTTTACTCATAGACACTTTTAAGATTTACAGTTAAAAATAGCGAAATATTATTTTTTCCTTGGTTTGTCTTGTTTTAACCAAGCATTAATTATCGTATTAAGATCATTATAAAGCTCGGATATTCTTTCTACGCAGAGGTCAAGAATGAAATCAAGACCGTCATCCAAGCTTCCACATTCACCTCCAGTCACGCTGCTGTTTCCCCGACGTCCTTCTTATACGGACCTAACATTTATTATTAAGCTGATTCTACATTTTTTAAAAGATTATTGTTTCTCTGTTTCCCTAAAATTATTTATAAATAAGATTGAATAATTTATTGGCGAGTTCAGGCTCAAGGCTTTTTAATATTTTATACTGTTCCAATGCAGAGCCACTATCATTCAAAATAAGATAGGCAAGACCAAGAATATAATGAGCACCTGCATCATCAGGATTAATTCTTATAGACTGTTTGTAAGCCTCTATAGCCTCCTTGTACATCTCTAATTTGTGATAGTTAAGACCAAGATTATAATGAGCCTTCGCAAAATCAGGGTTAATCCTTATGGACTGTTTGAAAGCCTCTATAGCCTCTCTGTGCATGCCTGATTTGCCATAGTTAAGACCAAGATTATAATGAGCTTCCGCATAATCGGGGTTAATCCTTATAGACTGTTTGAAAGCCTCTATTGCCTCTTTGTACCTGCCTGATATGTAATAGTTAAGACCAAGAAGATAATAAAGCTTTGCATCATCAGGATTAATCCTAATAGCTTGTTTGAAGGCTTCTGTTGCCTCTTTGGGCATACCTATTTTGACATAGGCATTGCCGAGATTTACATGAGCATTTGCAAAATCAGGATCAATCCTTATAGCCTGTTTGTAAGCTTCTATAGCCTCTTTGTCCATGCCTGATTTCCCATAGGTAACACCAAGATTATAATGAGCTTCCGCATAATCGGGGTTAATCCTTATAACCTGTTTGAAAGCCTCTATCGCCTCTTTGTACCTGCCTGAATTGCTATAGGCAACACCAAGATAAAACCAATACTCAGCTGATTTTGTATAGTCCTCAATACCTGCATCCTGCAAGGCAATAACTTTTTTAACTGAAATTTTATCCTTTATGACATTCACAGGCATCGCAAAATTAAGGTTCTGTGCTTCTTTTACGATAAATGTTGCAATGCCAATAACCTCACCATTTTTGTTAAAGACAGGCCCTCCACTGCTGCCTTGTGAAAGAGGGGCTGTTATTTGCAAAATCTTCCATTTAGTCCCTATCTCCCTGATTCCGCTTAATATCCCATCTGACACTGTATTCTCAAGCCCTTGCGGACTGCCGATAACATAGACCTTTTCTCCTATACCTGCCTTGTCTGCATCTCCAAGTTTCACTGTTGGGAGGTTCTTGTCATCGGCTTTCAGTATTACAAGGTCATTCTCTTTGTCTATATAAAGCAGCCCTTCGACATTCAAAACCTTAACCCCTGCCTTTATTTTGATAGATGCTGCGTTGCTTATTACATGATAGTTTGTTACTACTACTCCGTCTTCTCTTACAATAAAGCCGCTGCCCTGACTAATTGCTTCACCTTTTTGGTTGAAAGTTACCACAACTACCACAGCCTTGCTGTTCTCTATAAAAATTCTTTCAGCATCGGCAAAAGCTATGCCGGAAGAAAGAGTTATGGCAATTAGAATTAATATTTGTATGGTTCTATGGATCAACATTCTTTAATGTATACCCCCACCTATCCTAAAATGAGACACTGCGATATTCCATATGGTCGGATATGCTAAGTATAGATTACTGGTTAGAATATAGCAATTTGGTAGGAGCCTCTCCATTATTTATTTCAGGAAGTACAAAACTATGACAAAAATCTTGAGCGCCGTTGATTTCTATGTCTATTCTCTTCTTTGAAGGGTCTACGAAATACATCTTCCAGATGATTGCCATTGAAAAATTAATCATATAATGAAAGGAGGGATGTGCATACTATTTCGAGACTGTTCATGTTTGGAAAATCTGTCTCCTATTTCATAAACTTCACATTCATGAGATGAGTTGAACAGGAGATACAGGGGTCATAGGACCTTACGAGCATTTCAACAGCGAGTGTTATTTCCTCTTCACTTTTGTCAAGAATCTCCGGAACCAGTTTCATCATGTCGTACTCTATATTTGCGATATTCTGATTTGTAGGGATAATGCAGTTGGCATTTGTGATCGCACCGTTCTCATCCGTATGATAATTATGGAACAGGATACCTCTTGGGACTTCGACTGCTCCCACACCATTACCGGCTCTTACAGGAATCCTCTGCTGTTCATTTAATCCAACAACGATTTCCTCGTCATAATTTAAGGGGCTGCTCTTCAGGTCTTCAACAATTGCTATTGCGTCCTCAAGACAATGGACGCCCTCGATCAACTGCGCAATTGTATTGAGATAGGGATTGGTGCATTTGGGCGTCAATCCCACTTCAGCAGCTACTTCCCTGGCTGCAGGGTGGAGTTTTACAGAATTCAGATTGAATCTTGCCAATGCGCCGACTGCATATGATTCCCTGCTGAGCTTCGTGTGTTTCGCAGAAGAATGGGGAACGATGAACTCATTGGTGATCTTTCTGTAATCATTTTTATTCATTCTGACACCATCTGTGGAACCTATATCACCCATGAGCAGGGGGTATTCATCGTCATCGCTCACCAAAGCAATATATTCTGTGTCACGTTCGAATTCAGGGAATTTAAAATAGGGGGCTAACTCGACTGTTAATTCCATATCACGCCTCATCCCGGTTAACAGATCGAGCATCTTATCCAGATCTTTCGGTTTGGGAAGTTTTGTGAATCCTCCCACGATAGCAGATATCGGATGCACATGTCTGCCGACTAATATATCGCAAAGATCATTGCAGGTTTTTTTCATCCTCAAAGCCTGGCGCACAATGTCGCTATTAAGGCTTATCAATGGGACAAAGCTTTTAACGCCCAGGACATCGGGAGCCACCAGCAGATATATATGAAGGATGTGACTATCCAGTATTTCGAGGTGCAAAAGGAGTTTCCTGAGTTTAATGGTCTGTTCTGTCGGCGTGATGCCAAGGGCATCTTCTGCCGCCTGTATCGAAGCAAGGGTATGTCCGCATGCGCAGATACCGCAGATCCTGCTGGTGATATGCTGTGCCTCAAATATAGAACGACCCCTCAGCATCCCCTCAAAAAAACGTGGTGATTCAACAATGTCCAGACGGCAGGTCTCCAGTTTACCATCCTTTACATTAATAACGATATTTCCATGCCCTTCAACCCTTGTAATATATTCAACATTTACATTTATATTTTTTTTCATATTAGCCGAGCTCCCTGCATTTGTTATACATATTCATTTTATTCAGGATAATGTCCATCGGGATCTTGTATTTTGCCAGCACGTCCTGAGCGCCTTTTTCATTCGGGTTACTGACCATGCCACGGCATCCGTAACAGATATTGCCGTTGTTTATGCACCATGAATTGCATCCGGCCTTTGTTACAGGACCGAGACAGGTGACCTGGCGGTCATACATGCAGACATTCTCATTCAGCTTGCACTCGACACATACCGGGTAATCAGGCACATAATAAGGGATTCCCTGCAAGGCAGCCTTTATTACGGTGACAAATTCCGGTATATACATTGGACAGCCATGGACGAAATAATCGACTTTGACAACCTGATGCACAGCTTTGGTTAATTCTGTCGGGAAAAACCGGTAGCTATCTCCGTAAACATATTTCCTGATATCTTCAAGGCCGAAATTGTTCTTCATGCCGTTTACGCCGCCTATTGTCGCGCAGGAGCCGATGGTAATCAGGACCTTTGCCTTTTTCCGTATCTGTTTTATCCTCTTGACTGCATGGGGATCAGTAATACTTCCCTCTATAATGGCGATATCCAGCTTCTTACCCCACTTCTCGGACATGACTTCTCTCCATTCAAGCACGTCAATAGAACCGAGGACGCTTAAGACGTCTTCGCCCATGTTTGCTATCTGCAACTGGCATCCTTCACAGCAGGCAAAATCAAAAATACCAACTTTTGGTTTCTTCATACTAAAATGCCTCGCTCAAGTTTTTGATTCGTTCATAATGAAAGACCGGCCCATCCTGACAAACATAGAGATTCTGTATCTGGCATCGGCCGCATTTTCCGTTGCCGCATTTCATATTGCGTTCAAAGGACAAAAGAATCTGGGTTTCCGGAATTCCCTTGGCCAGAAGCTCTTTTATAACAAAGTTATACATGATCGGAGGACCGACAACTGCAGCAAAAGTCCTCATCGGATCGATATCAACCCCTGGTATGAGCGTTGTGATAACTCCGACATTGCCGGCCCAGTCAGGGTCTGCACGGTCTACGGTGCATGCATAATGGAGGTCTGTGCGCTTGTTCCAGTCCTCAAGTTCGTCGCCAAAGAGCATCTCTTTCGGCTCTTTGCATCCGAACAGGATATGTACCTTTCCGAAATCCCGGCGGTTGTCAAGGACATACGTTATCAAAGAACGTAAAGGCGCAATCCCTAATCCGCCTGCGATGATCAACAAATCATTCCCCTCAAGTATTCTGATGGGAAAGCCTTTTCCATACGGCCCCCTTATATCTATCTCATCTCCTGTCTTTAGTTTATGGAGGCTCCGGGTAACTTTTCCGACAGCCCTCACACACAGGTCAAAGGAATCACGTTTTACAGGGGATGAGCAGATGGAAATGGGAACTTCACCGATACCCGGGAGAGAGACCATAATAAACTGTCCTGGTTCGTGATCGAGCGGACTGCCGTCTCTGAGCGCTATCTCAAAAAACTTTTCATTTTCAGTCAGTTTTTTTGTATGAAGTATCTTTGCCTTTCTTAATCTATAACCGGAATCTTTTAAAGCCACTTTTTCCATACTCTGTCCTCGCTCTCTTTTATCAGTTCATTGAGGGTCTTTTTCAGACTGATGCCGGCCATGCATGTGCGGGTACACCTGCCGCACCCTGTGCAGAAGAAACGTGAAAATCTGTCGACAGAATACCTGAATTTACGGTAATAACGGTGTCTCTGTCTTGCCGAGCGCTCCTTTCTGAAGTTCATGCCACCGGCAACTTTCGCGAATGGCTCAAGCTGACAGGAATCCCACACACGAAATCTGATCCCCTTCTTCAAACTCAGGTCAAGCTCATCCCGTATGTCAAAACAGTAGCATGACGGACATACATTCGTACAATTGCCGCATGCGAGGCATCGTTCATTCAGGTCTTTCCAGACCCTTGCCCTGAAAGATTTGTCGAACAATCCCGGGATATTTTTGCTTTCTATCGGGACTTCATTGCTGAATACCTTTCTCTTATGATCACGTAATCTTTCCAGATCGTTCATATGCGACACATCAGCTTTTTCAAAAGATCCGGTCGCATCAACGATTTCATCTCCAAGCTGAGTCTTCACATGGGCAATGAAATAATCTCCAAGGTCCGTGAAAAAAAGGTCATAGCCACCGCCTGGAAAGCTTGCATTTACTAAATGACAGCTTGCATATTCATCACAATATTCATTGCATTCCAATCCGATGAGGGTTATCCTGTTCTTCCGGGTAAGGTAATTGTAATCTTTCGGACGTTCGGAAAAAACCATATTCAGACACTGAATACCGGCGAGATCGCAGGTATGAGCCCCGAAGATTGTCATCGGTTCGCACTCAACAACAGCTTCGGCATTAGCTCCCTTTCCCGTTCTAAACTCAAGAAGGGTTTCGCGTTGCGGCATGAAGAATTTCTTCAGCGGCAGGATAGTAGGGATATATTTGAGAGCGATATCACTGGCCGAGGAAACTCCTTCAAATGCGAAATTATTGTAACCTTTTGATACCGGAGCAACCAGTTTCTGCATCTTCGAAAGTCTTGAGATGAAATCATTGAACCGTTCCTTTTTCAGGATCACATATTGCATGTCTTCCATTTCTTCCTCTTCCGTTATTTAGTGTCTGTTTATAAAGTCTATTTTTTAACACCCTCCCCAACCCCTCCCCTCAAGGGAGGGGCGATTTTACTACCCTCTCCCTTGAGGGGAGAGGGCAAGGGTGAGGGTGTTTAACAGTTTATGGACAGACACTATTTTAGGCCCCTCAA
>JBAQLU010000169.1:0-2389 GCA_049302065.1 Thermodesulfovibrionales bacterium | reverse complement strand
GCCTTCGCTTTCGACCCGCAGTTCCGGGAATTCGGATACGAAGTCGTCCCCGGAGAGTAGCCCATCGCTTTGGACGGTTGTTATCGGGCCTTGCAATTAGGTTACGAAAATAGTAACCTATTGGCACGATGCAAACCATGACTGAAAAAGTCCTCCTTCTCTCCCCGCCGGGGGGGCTTTTCGATGAAACCGTCGTCCGGAATCTCCTCCCCGACCGGTCCGAGGCGGCCCGAAAGGTGCTCGTGCATCGCGCCGTCTCAGCGGGTGAAATCATCCGGCTCAGGCCGGGGCTTTTCCTGCTCGCTCCGGAGTTTCGGAAAACACATCCTCATCCGTTCGTCGTCGCGGCGATGCTGCACTCCCCCTCCCACGTGAGCTTGGAATCGGCACTGGCCCACCACGGCCTGATTCCGGAAGCGGTTTTTCAGGTCAGCAGTGTGACGTCCGCCCGAACCCGAACATTTCATACGCCAGTCGGCGTTTTCAGCTTTGTCCGTGTTCCGGCCGCTGATCCGAGAGCCGGAGTCCAGGCGCTAAAGGTCGACGGCCGAAGCTGGGCCTTCGTCGCCACTCCCCTGAGGGCTATCGCCGACCTGATCTATACGAGAAAAGACGTGAGCTGGGCAAAAGACGGCCTCGCCTTCCTGACGGAATCCATGCGGATCGAACGGGACGATCTCGAAGAAATTTCCTTCGAAAGCCTGGACGAGGTCTGCGAGAGCCTCCGGAGCCGCCGGACCGCGGATTATCTCCGGGGGCTGTATCGGGAGCTGAAGACATGATCACTCGGGTCCTCGAAGAAAAACTCAAGGAATATTCGATCGCCAGCGTGATCGACCAGGAAAACGTCCTTCAGGAGCTCGTCCAGCAATACGTCTTGGCCAGCCTCTCCCGGGCCGGGCTCTTTTCGAGCGCGCAGGCGGTTTTTCGCGGCGGAACGTGCCTCCGCATCGTCTACGGGATGAACCGCTTCTCGGAGGACCTGGATTTTTTCTTGAAACGGCCGGACCTCGATTTCCAATGGGGGCGATATCTCTCCTCCATTCTCAAGGACGCATTCGGGGAGGGCTTCCGCTTCAGCGTCCAGGACAAGTCCGGCGAGGCCGGCGCGGTTAAGAAGGCCATGATCCGGGCGGAATCCATCGGCAAGATCCCGCTTCTGGATTTGCCGTTCGAACGGGACCCCAGGAAGCTCATCAAGGTGAAGCTCGAAATCGACGTGAATCCCCCCCGAGGGTCGATCTATGAAACGCGCTACGTCGCTTTTCCCGTGACCGCCGCCGTGACGACCCAATCCCTTGAATCCGGCTTCGCCATGAAGATCGGCGCGATGCTCGGTCGGACATATACGAAGGGACGGGACTGGTATGACTTCATCTGGTATGTCAACAAAAGGACCGTTCCGGATTTCGAGCTATTGAGCAATTCTCTCGACCAGCAGGGCTCGTGGGCCGGCCAGAAAGTCGAGGTCGATACCGACTGGGCCGAGACGAGCTTAAAGAGGAGGATCGGCGAAATCGATTGGGGAGTCGCCCGGCGGGATGTGGAGCGGTTCCTTCCTCACCGGGAGCAGGAAGCATTGAAATTGTGGGGCCGGGACTTCTTCCTCCATCATCTTGACGTTTTAATGGGATATATGAGGCCCTGACTGCGCCCTGTTGACCTCTTTGGACTTAGACAGCTATGAAGGACGATTTCCCGGGTCTAAGCCTTGGTCAGCTTCTCGATATCGGCGAGATCCTGTTTTCTTCCCACCAGCTTCTTATGATCGATTAAATCCTGTTTGGAGATGTAGAAGGCGGGAATATCCCCGTATTGCCCGGTGGTCCGTCTGTCCCAAGCATCGGCGAAGGGAATGCCTTTCAAGGATGTCAGCAGATCGATCCTCAAAGGAGCGATCCCAAGCTGGATAACCTGATTGGGTTCCAGGAAATCGCGGCTGCTCAGCTCGATATCGGAGAATCCGAACTCGCGGATGGCCGTCATGAGGCGGTCCGCGTTTGACGCGGTTGAATCGACGAGAATGTCGATGTCTTTCGTATAGCGGGGCTCGGAGTAGTAACTGAGGGCGAAGCTTCCGATGATCAGGTAGCGAACGCTATTTTTGTTTAACGATTCGATAAACTCTTTGAAATCCTTTTCGAGTCTCATTTTTGAACTCGTAGTAAAGCTCCCTGAGAAGCTGAAGGATGTCAAGCCGCTCCCCCGGCGTCATCGACTTCCAGTCTTCGAGGTCGGCCTCCTCGGCCTCGCGAAGGGAACGTTTGTTGACGGTCATGAATGTGAATATGTTATCAAAGTTCGGTTTAATAGACAAACCATATAAGCGAGGTGTCTGGCTCCGCCTGTCAAGAGGCCGCGTTGACGTCGTTGACGAGCAGGCGCAGGG
>JBAQLU010000168.1:0-5900 GCA_049302065.1 Thermodesulfovibrionales bacterium | reverse complement strand
ATGTTGTCATTATCCGGCTTGACCGGATAATCCAGGCTTCTTCTGGATTCCCCGATCGAGTCGGGGAATGACAATTATGTGGCTTTACTTATGGTCTTATTAGTATGTGCTGTTTTTGAAATACAATATTCTCCTGCACTGAGGACAATACATAATCTCCTCGTTCTTTTTTAATTCGACAAAGAGTTGAGGTGGTATGTTCATATTGCATCCCAGACAGATCTCTTCTTTTGCTTCTGTAACGGCAATACCATTAAGGATTTCGAACAATTCTATATACTCATCATGGATTTCCTTCTCAATAACATCTGCAATCTTTGACCGTATCTCCTTAACAGCAATCAGGTCTTTCTCCACTTCTGATTTCTCGCCA
This sequence comes from Thermodesulfovibrionales bacterium, assembly GCA_049302065.1. Taxonomy (GTDB): domain Bacteria; phylum Nitrospirota; class Thermodesulfovibrionia; order Thermodesulfovibrionales; family SM23-35; genus VGWX01. Next base: position 5,527 of record JBAQLU010000168.1, on the reverse strand, counting down.
TCAAGTTTCTTCTTCAATGCTTCAACTTTTTCTTTGTCACCGATGAATTTTGATTCTTCTGATTTCGACTGTTTTGAGATCGTATCTGTTTCAATCATAATAGTGAGGATCTCTTCTTCTGTGGCAGACCTGTCCTTTTCTATTGACTCTATTTCTTTCAGCAATGCCTGATATTCCTTATTTGTTTTTATATCAATAGTACGCGTCTTCAGTTTCTTGATTTTTTCATCTATATCGTCTAAGGCTCTCTCCTTGTCTCTCTTCCTTTTATCAAGGGTTTCAAATTTCTGCTTTACATTACCAAGGGAAGCCATGGATTCTTTAAGCGGGAGTTCTGCTTCTGCTATCTTCAGGGGAAATTCTGCAATTATGCGATTGATCGCAAGGATTTTTGAATCAATTTCCTGTAACTTGATTAACCTTTCGAGTTGATCGTTCACTTTTATTATCCTTTGACTCAATCGAGTGACAGTATTTTGGTGGGCCCACCAGGACTCGAACCTGGGACCAACCGGTTATGAGCCGGTAGCTCTACCAGCTGAGCTATGGGCCCCCTCTTAAAGGCGGTTATCAGTTAAAAGTTATGAAATCAAAGACAGGAAATTCTTAACTTTCAACATATAACTTTCAATTCGCAATCATTACTATAAACTTGATATGGATAACAGGTCAAGACTTTTCGATAAATTCCCTGAGCCATTTGCTCCTGGAGGGATGTTTTAATTTTCTAATTGCCTTTACTTCGATCTGTCTTATTCTTTCACGGGTGACGTCAAACTCCAGGCCGACTTCCTCGAGGGTGCGTGGTGAGTCTTCACCAATTCCAAACCTCTTCCTTATAATCTGTTCTTCCTTAACAGGCAATGAGCACAATATTTTATCTATCATAGATTTCATATCATCCCTTATAGCAAAATCAAGAGGGGACAACATCGATTTGTCCTCTATGAAGTCCCTGAGATGACTGTCTTCTTCACCGATAGGGGTTTCGAGAGATATTGGCTCCTTGGATATTTTCAGTATCCCGGTCACTTTTTCAACCGGCATTTTAAGTTTTTCCGCAATCTCAATAGGTGCCGGTTCCCTTCCCAGTTCCTGAACAAGTTCCCTTGCCATCCTGGTTATCTTATTGATTGTTTCAACCATATGCACCGGTATCCTTATAGTCCTTGACTGATCTGCAAGAGCCCTTGTTACGGCCTGTCTTATCCACCATGTAGCATAAGTGCTGAATTTATAGCCACGCTTATACTCGAATTTATCTACTGCCCTCATGAGACCGCTGTTGCCTTCCTGTATAAGGTCAGAAAAGCTCAACCCCCTGCCCAAATATCGTTTTGCAATACTTATGACAAGCCGAAGGTTAGCCTCTATCATGGCTTTCCTCGCCTCAAAAACCTCCTGCTCACCTTCCATAAGTACCCTGAGCGCCTTTATCATCTCGGCATATTTCATGCCGAAGAGGTTTTCTTTCTGCTGAATTTTCTTTTTACAGTTCAGGACTTCTTTTTCTCTTGTAAGTTTTGAATACCGTGTATTTTTGGTGATGTGCAGAATCTTTTTCTGCATATCGTCTACTTCTGCTACAGATTTTTTTAATTCATCCGAAAATACAAATACAACGCCCTCTTTTAATCTGAGGGCACGTATATTTTCGAGTATCTGGTTTCTGTTCTGTTCGAGCAGCCGGAACAATTCACGATTATCTTTTTTAACAGACGTCAGAGAAGCCTGCTTCAATGCTTTTTCCGAACTAATTTTCTTAAGCATTTTCAGATATGCTTTCCTTTTCCTGTCAAGCAGATCAATGTTTTCAGTAATCTTGAAAAATCTTTTTCTTTCTGACTGCAGGTCTTCCTCGGATTCTTCTTCTCCGTTCTGAATAATCTCGGCAACAGGAACCTCTTCATCCCTGAACATTCTTCCCAGGGCGATCAGTTTCTTCAGCACAAAGGGAAGTGAAAATATCACCCTGTAGATCTTCTCTTTTCCGTCTTCTATCCTTTTCGCGATCACGACCTCTCCTTCTCTTGACAGGAGCGGAACACTGCTCATCTCTTTCAGATAGATACGTATGGGATCTTTCTCGCCTCCCAAAAGATCTGCTGCCTTGTCTTCCTCTTCTAATGACTTTTCTCCCTCTTCTGCTTCAGAAAGAAGATTGTTCCTGTTTTTGTTATACTCATCAGGATACTCAAAATAGTCGAAATAGTCTTTCATGTGGTCACCCTTTTCGTCAGCCTGCGTTTTTCTTTTAGTAATGAATCCATAAGAGTCACGTCGCCGGATTCTTCTGCTAAATTTTTCCTCTCTTCAAATTGTTTCTGTTGCAGCGTCTGCAAACAATCATCAATATTTCTGTCGACGTGTTCAAGGTCAAATCCGGGCTTGATTGAAAATTCTGTAATAAGAGTCTTCTCTGCTTCATCAGCCATATTCAATAAAGAATCCATATTCAGATCATCTGACAGCAGTTTGATTTTATAAAAAACAGACCTGATAGTTTTATCACTTAAATCATCAAGGTTCAGTTTTGAAAGCACGCTCCCTGCTTTTTCAGGGAAGGCTATAACTGCGCTTAAAAGAAGGTATTCTTCTCTGTTTGCAACTTTCTTAGCTGTTTTTAAGCCTTCAGCACCATGTAAAACGGATTTTTTCCTTATCTTTTCCAGTTCACTTCGCAGGACAGATTCATGAATCCTGGATCTGTCAGCAAGTTCACCCAGGAGCTCATCAGCAATAATCATGTCCTTCATAAGAGCGATATTAGAGAGTGATTCCTTAACGATATCTATTTTATCTCCCTTTGAAGTATTCATGAGAAACTCTGTCATAGTCATGGCATGGGAAAATAATTGTTTAAAGGCATGGCTGCCATTTTTTCGCAAAAAACTGTCCGGGTCTTCACCTTCCGGCAGCAAGAGAACCTTTGCCTTGAAATCGTTCTCACAGAGAATTGCAAGAGACCTCCTTGCAGCTGCAATACCGGCCTGATCACTGTCGAAGACCAGCACGACTTTCTTCGACAACAGTTTGAGCTTTTGCAAATGCCTTGAAGTCAGCGCTGTTCCCAAAGGCGCAACAGTATTTCTGAAATCATATTGGTGGCAGAGAATTGCATCAAGGTATCCCTCAACGATAATTGCGTAATCCTTCTTCCTTATATCGTCCTTTGCCAGGTTTATTGCGAAAAGGGTTTCGCCTTTCTTGAATACTTCTGTTTCGGGTGAATTAATATACTTTGGAAGGGAATCATCCATAACCCTGCCGCCGAAAGCTATAACATCATCCTTAAAATTGAATATGGGAAAGATAATGCGTCTTCGAAAAGCATCTCTGTACCCATTTCCATCAATAACGATAAGTCCTGCTTCCTTTAGCGCTGAATCAGGATAACCCACCTTCTTCATATGCCTGAAAAGGCTGTCTCTCTCGCCAGATGCATGCCCCAGGCAGAACTTCTCAAGGGATTCTGTATTGATCTCCCTGCCTTTGAGATAGGCCAGAGCTTTATGCGAATTATTAAGGTCTTTCATAAAAAATTTCATAGCCTCTTCATTTATCTGGAGTATTCGCTCACGTTTTTCAGAAATCTCTTTATCAACTCTGAATTCCGTGATCTTGATCCCAGCCTTTTTTGCCATATACCGTATTGCTTCAGGGAATGTAAGATGTTCATGTTTCATGAAAAAACTGACTACATCACCCCCCACACCACACCCAAAGCAGTGAAATATCTGTTTTGCCTGGCTGACCATAAACGACGGGGTTTTTTCGGAGTGAAAAGGACAGAGGCCTTTATAATTCTGGCCTGATTTCTTTAAATGTACATAATCAGAGATGAATTCAACAATATCTATTTTGGACTTTATTTCTTCAAGGACCCTTTCAGACTTCATTCAATATGCTCAATGACTCATCGACTGAATCTTCTGAAGCCGGAGCATTCTAATACTTCCAGTAGATTTCCTTTTTTGATTTCGTCTATAAGCAGATTCAACCCGAGGTTATCGCTTGCAATATGTCCTGCCACTACCACATTCATGTGGCTTTTTTCTGCCTCTTTTCGATGCTCTTCACTCATATGCATTCCCACAATGGTGCTGACCCCGCTGCTGGTGAGACTTTCAAAAATATCCTTGGCCCCTTCAGTCCCGCCTGTCATGTCAACAAAAATTTTCCCGGCTCTTCTGGTGTTTGAACCAAGGATGATCTTTGGCCCGGCACCGTTCAGCATCGCTGTTTTGTACTCAGGGATGTTTTTGAGTAAAACAAGGAGATCAGATAAAGAATGTGGTTTCTTTTCATCAAACAACCTCTGGAGATAGGTTGCGACCATATTGTCAGCAGGGGTATGAAGACACAGAAACGGGATACCCAGGAGCTTTGCAGCATCTACAGCCCTCGTATGGTTAGCAGGCATCAGCTTCCTTTCTATCTCTTTTATTCTGCCATCCATGAGAGCTTCTGCAATATTGATAGGCACACCGAATAGATTGAGAATATCAGACTGCATCTGCATGACTGCATGGAGATCTGCGAAGGCTTTCCCTGAAGGATGGTGTGATAAAAGGAGGTCTATTCTTTGACCTTTAGTCCGCAGGTTATCAGCAAGGAGAAGTTCTCCTACATCAATATCAATGCCGACAAGGATGTTTTTTATTTCCTCGTCACCTGAGCCGTGCAGTATCCTTGAATCTGCATAAGGATTATTGAGTGACTCAGTATCAAAAAATTCCTTTTCATCAGGCTTCAGATCTTCAAAATCTCTCTTTTTCAGATCAAGATCCTTCAGGGCAGCCTGACTGCCGCGAGGATCATGTTCGATGCCGGTTTGTATAGCCGTTTTGTAGAGGTCCCTTAACTTCATATCTCCTCTTCAGACGATCCTCTCCCTTTATCTATCTGCCTGTTTTTCAGGGATGCCTCAGACATCCTTAAAACATATACTCTTAAACTGTCCGATGCTTTTAAAGATACCTTTAACTCATCGTCAAGTTTTTGCAGAAGGGACACTACCTGACCGCCAGTCTGACTTTTTTCAGTGCCTTTTTACGAGCAGCAAGTGCCTTTTTTTTCTTTTTAACACTTGGCTTTTCGTAATGCTCTTTTTTCTTTACATCCGAAAGGATTCCGTCTTTTTCACACTGTTTTTTAAACCTTTTAAGAGCATTTTCAAAAGAGTCACTCTCCCTTACCCTTATATAGGGCATCCATAAACCCCTCCTCCCTGTTTAAAAATTGAGAATAATTTTAACAATTCAACAGTTTAACTGTCAATGTAACTTCTTGCAAAATTTGATTTCTTGTGATAGAGTTTTTATTAGTTTCAGGACGGGGGGGAGGCTGTTTTTGCTATACCTCCTTGAATTTTACCTTTTATCGAATATCTTAATGCAATTACTAAGACGGCTATAAGTAAGGATACATGACTGTCATTGCCCGACTTGATCGGGCAATCCAGAGAAAGGAACTGGATTCACCGGTCGAGCCGGAGAATGACAAACAGACAAAACTATGTCGCCAT
>JBAQLU010000167.1:0-31428 GCA_049302065.1 Thermodesulfovibrionales bacterium | reverse complement strand
TGTCGATGGTTACTAATCAGTTCATAAGTAAAGCCACATACATCACCCTCCCCTTCATCCCCTCCCCTCAAGGGAGGGGTAGTATTACAACCCTCTCCCCTGGAGGGAGAGGGCAAGGGTGAGGGGGCTTTACTTATGAACTCCTTAGTATGTTTATTATGTTGGTAAGTTGAGGTATTTTTATGAGTCATTAAGCAGAAGGGCTAAGGTTCAAAAGACTTTCTGGAAACCTACACTCTTCTTTCAGGAAGCGTTCTAAAGCCTTTTGTGATATACAATCGGTATGTGCAGACCAGCAGCTCTCTTTCCGGCAGAAACTTGCCTGCATTTCTTCATCCTCTTTTACCTTATGGAATGTGCACTTAAAACAGGTTTTTATGAGCATTGTTCCCTCCCTTCATTTACTAATGAGAACATTAGTAAAGCCTCTTGTTGTCATTTCCCGAAAGCTTTCGGGATCCGGAATCTTTCTTGCAAATAACCTCTGCAACCCTGGACTTAAGAAGGATTCCGGACAAGCCGGAATGACGGAAGTTGGCCAAGGTTCTTTATCCATAAATGTGGCTATACTTATGAACTCCTTTGTAAGCCTTTTCTCACTATTCAAGAAGGCATCGCAGTTTTATTTTTATTGAGAATGGTATCTTTTTCATACAGTTCATGCTCCATCTTTTGCAATTCAGCTTCTTTTTTATTGAGCTCAGCTCCTTTTATATTCATAATATTTTTCGATTCATCAAAAGAATAGGAAGCCGGTTTTAAAGGGCGACAGGCATTCACTAAAGCGAGAAGTCTCTTGTTCTTATCGTATATGTCATTTTTTTTTTGCATATCATTGATAACTGCCTCAAGATTCTGCAGTCTGACATGGATACTTGATAAAACCTTCTCTATTTTCTCAAAATTATCAGCGCTTATACCACATTCAGTACTTGAATTAGCTGCCTTTGTTTCCGGGCTCTCATTAACAAGATCATTGATAACTTCCTGAATCAATCCAATATCTATTATCTTTTTGTCGTCAGTAAACGCTGTCAGAAGGGTGAAGTCGCATAAGATGTTTATCAGCCTCGGTATCCCCTTGCTGAAATCGTAGATTGCATCAATTATACCTTCTTCAAAAGTAACAGCCTCTTCATTGCCGGCTACACGGAGCCTGAATTTTATATATGACTCTAACTCTTCACGCGCAAGAGGACTTATATGGGTACTGATCGTTATCCTCTGCCTCAATTGTTCCAGCTCCGGCCTGCTCAGCTTGATATTCAGTTCAGGCTGACCGACCAATATAATCTGGAGCAGTTTCGACTTATCGGTTTCAAGGTTTGAAAGCATCCTTATCTCTTCGAGCAGATCAGGGCTGAGATTTTGCGCTTCGTCTATTATGATCATTGACCTGCCACCCTGTCCGTACTGAGTGATGAGAAAATCAGTAAGTTTGCTCAACAAATGGGTCTTATCTAAACCTTTGGTTTCAAGACCAAAATCCTCGTTGATCATCGAAATAAGCTGTTCTGATGATACTTTTGTATTATTGATCCGTGCAAGCTTAATGTCCTGGGGAATTTTCTTTATCATGCTCCTCAGGATTGTTGTCTTTCCAGTGCCAATCTCCCCGGTGAGGAGAATGAATCCCGAATTTTCAGCAATTCCATAGTTCAGATACGTCAGAGCCTTTTTATGGACCCTGCTTAAATAGAGGAATTCCGGGTCAGGGGTAAGCTGAAAAGGTTTGCAAGTGAAATTAAAATAGGATGTATACATATCTCCCTCAAAAAGTTAAATTTATCTCTACAGCAATCACATTGTCCCAGTAATCATCGGTATCGATCCGCGAAATTCCTCTTGTATAATTGTAGCTCAAAGACAGGGCAGCCTTCTTTGTTAACAGATAAGAAATCTCTCCGGAGGCACCGTATATTTCTCTATTTCTATCTTCTGGTAAAAACTTATTTTTTTCATATCTGCCGGAAACTTTAGTGGTCAGCCTGGGATTCAGTTTGTATTCAATCCCTGCGATTGAGCCGATGGCGATGTCTTTTCGGCCTGTCTCAAGATATCTATTAATCCTGTGGAAAATGCCTCCATTTACAATAAAAGTCTCACCATAAATCAGGTTCAGTTGTTCTGAATAGCTTTCCATTACACCGAGTTCGGGTGATGGGGTGAATGTTGAATCTGCCCGCAATTCAACACGTCCTGTCCCTCCAAGACGGTGGGTTAAGAGGACAGAATAGAGAATCATGTTATCTCTCCGGTTATTCGAGAAAGATATCCACCTGTAGCCGATGGAAGCATTAAGGTCTGTCTGCGGGTTCAGGGTGTATACTGCTCTGAAAAAAGACGCTGTCTGTTGATTGGCTTCATCGCTTGTATTCTTTTCCGGTCTGTCGTAGGTATGCTCGACAGACAGGTAAGTAATCAGCGTAGGACTGAATTTATATTCGACGGTTGCAAAACCGGTATGCATCTGCCTGTTGACGCCGTTTTTCTCCCTGTACCAGATATTCGCATACTTGTATCCTGATGAGAGGGAGAGCAGGGGTGTTATCTGATATTTGACATAGGGCGAAATATTGGCATTATTTGAGTCGGACCTGTTGGTTTCGAGATTGATATCTGTTGATGGTCTTCTCGGATTCAGAATAACGCTCGAATAGGTATCTGATACATCAAGATAGAGCAAGTTTTTTATCACTCTGACCTGTGAAGCAAGATTGAGATTATGGGAATCTTTCCCTTCTTTTATCTTCCAATAGTACCACCAGTTCAATGTATAATCTGAACTCAGGTCCCATGATTCTGACTTGTACTGCATATTGAATGAAGGCAGTACTCTGGTTATAAAATCACTCTCCCTGTCTTCCTTTGTAAGATGGATATTGTCATCATATGCCTGTCTCACAGCGATCGATGGTTTGAAGGAAAATTCAGCGCCATTTGCCGGATTACAGAATAAGAAGATAAGAAAAATTGAACTATATAGCAACATCATTTTTTTATAGACCTGTGTTGCTGAAGTTACTAAGGAGTGCATAAGTAAGGCATCATTATTAAAAAATCTCCCCTTTCCCCTCTTTACTAAAGAGGGGATACACACCCCTGCCCCCCTCTCAAGAGGGGACTTCCCCTCCCTTTGATAAAGGGAGGTTAGGAGGGATTTAATGCTTAATGTCTTCATACTTATGACCTTATTAGTAAGTCTATCTTATACCATATCAGCATGGGTTTTACCGTTGTTGGTCGATTTTTTTGGGTAATAATAGTAATCGTGACTTTTTATTAGATAGGGCGGTACATTGTTAAATACGACACCGAGGATGTTCCAGCCTTTTATGAGGGAAAACGACTGCAGGGCTGATTTTTGAGCTGTCCTGCCTTCCTGAATAACAAAAATAATACCGTCCATATAACTTCCGAGCATGAGGGGGTCTGCTGTTACAAGCAGAGGTGTTGAATCAAAGATGATGTATCTATCCCTATATCTGAGTTTCAGGTCACGTACAAGTAATTTCATCTTTTCTGATGAGAGAAGTTCCGCAGAGTTGTCTACTATATTCCCTGCCGGAATCAAGACCAATTTCCCAAGGCCGGTTTTGATAAAGATATCAGCAAGATTGACTTTACCAGTGAGGTAGTCGCTGAGACCGAATTCCGGTTCTATGCCGAAGTATTTGTGGATAGAAGGGTTCCTGAGATCAGCATCAATAAGAAGAACTGTATGGTCAATCTCGTGTGATAATACAATCGCAAGGTTTATGGCAACAATAGATTTCCCTTCACCTATATCCGAGCTTGTTACCATTATTGTGTTCAAAAAATCCTGTTTTGTTGTCTCATTCAGTATCCTCGCTTTCAGTTTCTTGAACTGTTCAGAGGCGGATGAAAGCGGGTCTGTTATGCAGACGATATGACCATCAACACGAGTCGTATCAATAACTGCTTCTCCGACTTGAAATTGATGCACAGGTGCCCGATTGTCAGATGCGATCACTTCGTCCGGGATAGATTCTTTTTTTGTCTCCCTCATTTGTACTGCTTTTTCTAATGCCTTCTCTATCTTGCTCATGAATACAATACCCCCCCTTAGAAATTAAGAATATTGACTCCTACATATCGGTAAAGAAATTCTCTTGTCAGCACCAGTCCTATGATAAACAGGTATGCAGCGGTTGCGATAAATACACGGCGGTCCTGTTTCCGGGCAGAGAGTTTATCTTCCTCTGTGGTTATCTGCGGAATCGTGGCAAGCACTGGTACTTTGAGCAAGGTTTCAATAGAACCTTCATCCTTGAAGGAAGGTTTGAGATATTCGAGTCCCAGGACAACACCAATTCCTGAAAGACTGCCAAACAGAAGGCCTAATAATATCATCATAACCCTGTTAGGTTTTGCAGGCAGCAATGGGAGCACGGCAGGGTCAACAACCCTGAAAGCCCCTGCTTTGTTTGTAACTTCAAGATCCTTTGAAACCTTTGCATTTTCAAGTTTCTGCAGTAATTCGTCATAGATTTTTTGGAATACGTTTTTATCCCTCTGGAGCTTAGACCATTCTTCCTGCTCCTTCGGCATTTGTCCAAGCCTCTGTTCAAGCTCATGTTGCTGCCGTGAGACTTCTGCCACCCTTGTTCTGAGAGACTCAACTTCCATATCGGTCTTTGACAAATCCTCCCGTAACTGCTGATAAATCGGATTTATTGCAGAGGTTTCTGAACCTCCACTTTCGGCGCCTGGAGCTTTTTCACGCGCTATCTCCTTTTTCATCTCCTCTATCTCATGTTTCACTTTTATAACCTCAGGATAGTTTTCAGTATATTTTCCTGTTAAGGCAACAAGCTGATTGTTCAGATAGTTCAACCTTGCCTGAGGTGTTCCTTCCCGGGTCACAAATGCTACAGTAAGCTCTTTTTCGCCTGTTAACTGTTTCTGAATATTCTCTTTTTTTCTTATCAGTTCCTTAAGTCTGATATCAGACTCCATCTTTAGAGTCTGAAGATTTTCTATTTTTCCAAGGATGGAAGTTTCATTTTGCGGTATCATCTTAGGGTTTTTTTCTCTGAATTCCCGTATCGCCTTATCCGATTCCTCTACTTTATTTTTATATTCAAGCAGCTGGTTTTTTATAAACTCATATGCTCCCTGAACATCTGATGTCCTGTATCCCATATTTTCTTCTATATATTCACTGACAAGTGTGTTAACGATATCTCTGACTGTTTTCGGCTCGTTCCCTTTGTATGAAATAATTAATAGAGCCGTACCGGAATCTGCTTGCCTGCTGCTACCCTGAAGCACTTTCACATTAAGATTGTTTCTTATCCCGTCAACAAGCGCCTCATATTGGCCTGGTTGTTTTGCTTTTACATCCAGGTCAAGCTTCTTCATAACCCTTTCAACAATATTTCTGCTTGTCATATGATTTTTAATATTGGTAAGCCCGCTTTCAAGACTGCTTGACACTCCCAAACCTTTAATTAAGGGATCGATGATAGAGCCTTTTTCAACAGCGACGACAGATTCCGCCTCATAAATCTTTGGCAAGATGAAACTTCCCCATGTAAAAATGGAGAGCACAGCAAGAGATACGATAAGGGCGATGTATTTTTTTTTCAGTATCATCCCCCAATAAAGTTGTATATTGAAATCATTCGTTTTCTGCTGCATGCGTTCCTCCCTAAAATATTCCTGTTTTGACGATGATAAAATCACCCGGCTTTAAAAGTATATCTTTGCTTATATCACCGTCTTTTATGACATCTTTCATTCTTGCCTCTATATTCTTCACTGTATCGCCTTCCTTTCTGACAATTAAGACGTCATTCTGTTTGGCAAACTCTGTGAACCCCCCTGTATTCAGAATCGCATCAACAATGGTTAATCCCTCCCGGTACTGAATAATGCCGGGATTTTTGACAGCACCGACAACTATGATCCTTTTTTCGAAATTATCCGGTATAAAAATTATGTCGTTCGGTTTTAGCTGTATATCCTGTGAAATGTCACCCTTAACGATGAGTTTGAAAAAATCGTTGTTGAGTTTCTTTCCATCCCTGAGGATGTAGGCGCTATTTAAGTCAGCATTCTTCAGGGAGCCGACCTGTGCGAGAAGCTGCATGAGGGAAGTGTTCCGCCTCAATGTTATAACACCGGAATTTGTTCCTCCTAATGTTATTCCCTCACCAATCACATAAACCTTAAAGCTGTTTATTGCTGTCACCATGACGCTTACGGTTGGTGTTTTCACAAACTTCGATAGTTCATTTTCGAGTTTTGACTTGAGTTCACGGGGACTGACTCCTGAAGCTTTCACGTCTCCTGCAAGTGGAAAAGAGATCATACCGTCAGGCCTCACCGGTACCTGGACATTCAATTCCGGGTTCCCCCATACTGAAATCTGGAGTATATCTTCATCACCAATGAGGTAGCCTTGCTCAGCAGTTACCTCTGAGAAGATACCTGTAAACAGCAGTAAGACAGTAAATCCAATAAATATTCGATTCTTCATGTGTTCTCCCTTTATCTTCCTCCCCTGCCAAAGAGGACCACCTTGATTGTCTCAAGAATTATCAGGAGATCAAGGAATAGGGAGGAATGTTTAATATAGAATAAATCATATCTCAGTTTCTCCAATGCGTCTTCGACCGAAGCTCCATATGAGTGTTTGACCTGAGCCCATCCTGTTATGCCTGGTTTCAAAGTATGCCTTTCTGAGTAAAAGGGGATGACCTCCTCAAGCTTTCTGATCATCTCTGGCCTTTCCGGTCTGGGACCGATAAAGCTCATCTCGCCTTTTAGAACATTGAAAAGCTGAGGTATTTCATCAATCCGGCTTTTTCTGAGAAATTTTCCGACCTTTGTAATCCTCGGGTCGTTTTCCTGTGCCCATACTGCCCCTGTTTTGCTTTCTGCATCCTTATGCATGGTTCTGAATTTATAGAGAACGAATTCCTTCTCTCCTTCACCCAAACGAATTTGTTTAAAGAATACCAGACCGCGTGAATCGATCTTAATAAATATTGCAATAACAGGGATGAGAGGCATGACGATACCCAGTCCGATAACAGCAAAAATGAGATCAAAAATCCTTTTGAACAGACGCTTGACATGCGTTATCCTGAAGCCATCTGAAAAAATCATACAGCTCGGCGTAATATTCTCAATAAACAATTTTCCGTTAATTTCCTCATAGAAAGACGGGGCATCAACTACTTCAATCCCGCTGAGTTTGCAGGCAAGTAAATCTTTCATGGGAAAGACTCCCCTCCTTTCTGATAACGATATAACAATCTTTGTTGCTTTTTCTTCCCTGATGGTTTCGATGAGGCCTTTGCCATTATTGAGAATATGGTGTACAGGTACATGGACTGTCTCACCAGAACAGTGGAAATAGCCGCTGAGCAAATGATTATGATTCGTTGATAAAATCAACCCGCCTATCTTGTTGGCTAATGGACCTGTACCAATGACAAGCACTCTTTTAGCCAATCCAGGGATATTGGAACACCACAGGTAACCGATATGACAGAAAAATTGTAATAGGCCAAAACAGGCAAGTGATATGGTAAGCCATCCCCTCCCTATCAGTAAACCAGGTATCAGATAATAAATGGCTGAAAGTAACAAGAAAGACAGGACAATATTTATTCCTATCCTGACGAGGATTTCTTTTTTTCCTGCATTTTTTTCAATGTCGTAGAGCTCACAGAGGTGAGAAGAAAATAAGAGTACCAATATGAAAGCATATAACTTAATTCCACTCAAATCTGTGATATCTGCAATATGAACGAATGAACCAAATCGTATTACGGACCCGATATACAGAGCAGCAGCCGATAAAATAACATCCCCGGATAGTAAAAGTAATAATCTTTTATTCATTTATGCAACCAGAGAAGTAATGTAATTCATTAACGCGGGCTCTTATGTTTAAAGAATGCTCCGCCCTCTCAGTTACATTTAGATAACTGAAAAGGTTATTAACTGCAATCCTCATGTTGTGTAATTTTGCCGATTTAATACAAGGGCAATTAAATACATTAAGGTCGTCATTGCCCGGCTTGACCGGGCAATCCAGAAGGAACTGGATGCCCTGATCAAGTCAGAGCATGACATTTTTTATCTATTTGTTTGCCAAAGTAATAATATCTTCAGGCTGAATATATATCTTCTGCGTGGACCTTTACGCCGATACTTCTGCCCAAGATATGAATATTCACCAAAAAAATATACTGGCCTAATTTATTCTCAATTATCCCCTCAGCACCCTGTAATGGCCCCCTTTTAACCTTTACCAGTGTGCTTTCCTTCAAATGGGGGTAAATATCTAATTCCTGCCCGCTTTCAATGATAAGTCGCAAAGAATGTATTTCTTCAGGAGCAACTGGTGTTGGATACCCGGCTTCTGTTGAAATCAGATATACTGCTCCCCTGGTTTTTAACACATTGATATATGCTTCAGGACTTGCATTCATGGAAACGAAAAGGTATCCTGGAAAAAGCGGAAAGTCAACCAGTTTTTTTCTGTCCTTCCAGTGACGTAATCTTTTTACAGACGGCAAAAAGGTTTCTATGCCTTTGCGCAGTAATTCGCTCTGGGTAATATACTCGTGTCTTGATTTTACGTACAGAGCATACCAGTTGAGGTTTGTGGGTATCGTTAAATCACGTCGTAGGTCATTCGTCGGCAGAATTACTTGGTTCGTACTAAACAATTGAAAACCCTTCCTGTGCAACGGAAATGCCGCTCATGAACATTTGCACCATGAAAAAGAACTTTTCGTATGCAATAAAAGCAGTAAAGATATCACAAAACCCCTCTTATCAATGATTTGAATAGTATTCCCCCCAGAAAGACAACTATATTAATAAGCAAATATGGTGCCTAATTGCAAGTATTTGAAATTAAATAGAAAAGTAGCTTCAGAAGGTTTGCAGACAGGGGAACTGTGTTTCCAATGGAAACAGAAATGATTGCCCGTGATACAGACACTGATGAATCGCGAACTGTGTAATACAGGGTAAATTGTATCTGAAAGAAACAGGTTTGCATCTCTTTGTATTTAAAAGGTTTCATGAAAAGTTATGTCTCCTTTGGATACACTTTTCCATTAGCCATGAGTACTCTATTGAGTGTTCTTCACATACACTTACTAATCAGTTCATAAGTAAAGCTACATACATCACCCTCCCCTTCATCCCCTCCCCTCAAGGGAGGGGTAGTATTACAACCATCTCCCCTGGAGGGAGAGGGCAAGGGTGAGGGGGCTTTACTTATGAACTCCTTATTATAAGTGCAATGTATTCGTCTATCTGTCGGGATAGTTTACATGCAATCAACCTCAAGAAAATTATTTAATAAAATCAATTAGTTATAAATTGGTATAAAGCTTGCAATAAATATTATAAAAAATGAAGGAGCAATTAAAATGAAAAAGAATCTTTTAAAAGAAAAATTACAAAAGAGAGGAGGTGAAAACAAAATGAAAAAGCTAATTATTGCGATGATCGTGCTTGCCTTTGTCATTTCAATGAATGTGCAGGCTGTTCAGGCAGTACCAATACCACCTGATCCAAAACCTACAACACCATACCTGTGGCTATCTGATGGTACAAATTCGGTATTAGTTACAGATAATGGCGTTGGCGATTTGGATCCTACTTTGGGGAAAATAGTATTAGTTAATTTGGGATTAGGTATTTGGAATAGTAACATCGATATAGGGTACACAAAACCATTTATAGGATCAGCTCAATCACCTGAGATGGATCTTCAATTTGGTAATAGTTCGAGCGCAGCTGGTACCCTATGGATATGGTTTGTTGATTCCGGGTTTGATTTTACCGGCGGATTATCTTCTGATGTGGGAGGTACATTGGCAGGTGGAACTACTGGTACTATTGATTTCTGGAAAGTTATTGATTATCAAACATTTATCAACCACCTTTCCTTTATCGGTAGCGGATCTTTCAGCGGAACTACAGGGTCTAATGTTTCACTTGATCCAACAAACTCTTTAGGAATACTTATGGAACTCACACACAATGGTGCAGGTATAACGACCGGGAATGACTATAATAGTGTTCCCGAGCCGGGAGTGCTTGTTCTTTTAGGATCAGGTCTTTTAGGCCTTGCATTTTATGCCAGACGCAGGAAGAAATAAGCAAAGAGTAATTTAATTGTACGAAAAGAAAGCGATATTTTAAATATCGCTTTCTTTTTGTTACGGTTACAATCAAGGGTTGAAAAGATTGTCGGGTTTCTTTACATATCGGGCAACCCTTCAGTGAAGCGGGTAAAAATTAATTCCCCTCTGGGGAGATTTTATTAAATGATTTCAAGGTAATATAAAAATCCCCCCTTGCCCTCTACGAGTCGTAGACCTCTTTGGCTTCGCCTCGTCCCGAAGGCTTTCGGGCTGAGTGCGGAAAAGAGGGGATACACACCCCTGCACCCCTCTCAAGAGGGGACTTCCCCTCCCTTTGGTAAAGGGAGGGTAGGAGGGATTTTACAATTAATGTCTTCATACTTATGACCTTAATTAGTGTCTGTTTATAAAGTCGGTATTCTTGCCGTTTGTTTGTCATTCCGGCTTGCCCGGAATCTTTCCGATGGCTTCACAGAAGGATTCCCGACGCGCTTCACTTGCGGGAATGACAGCCTTTGGATTTTTCTATGCATTTATAAACAGACACTAATTAGTAATATGAAATTTGATTTGAATGAGTAATCGGATAGAATCATGCTTATCAGAGTAATATACCAGGATGATACATATGACATGGTAAAGCCTTTACTTCTTGATATGTTAATATCTGAAAATAAAATAAAAAAATTTCGGCGATCAGAAGGGTGGGCTGCAGTAGGAATCGACAGGATTAGAGGAATAGGCGGATATCATGATGGTTATGAGAAACGGAAAAATATCATGCATGAAGGGAAGGTGCAGTATTCTTTTAGTTAAGTCAGTGAATAATTTACGAACCTGAAGAATATTTAAAAACAAAAAAACTTGTCGGAAAACTTTACAAGTTCATTCGCAGAGAATTCGCTCTCAAAATAATCCCTATTAATCGGTAAGTTTTATATAGGCATAGAATATGCTAATAAGCAGATATTGATATACTTTAAAGTAATTTTATGAATATTAGCAAACTTAGGAGATTTAAAATAAAACGATTATTGATATTATCAGGTGTTGCTTTTTTGCTCATGGTTGGAGCAGCTCAGGCTGTCCCAATCACATTTACAGGATCTTCCGGTTCTTTGGCAGCGTCGGTCACATTTGACGTTAGTGGTTCCAATTTGATTGTCACTCTTACTAATACAAGCACTGCTGACCCATCAGTACCTGGGGACATATTAAGCGGCGTATTCTTTTCAATTCCAACCAACCCGTCATTAGGGAAGGTTTTGGCTGTTCTCGCCTCTGGCAGTTCTATAATTCATGGACCAATGCCTGCCACAGACCCAGGTGGCGTCGTAGGAGGCGAGTGGGCATATACGAATTCCGATACGAATGGTCTTGAGGCAATATATTCCTCAGGATACTATAATGGAAATGCAAGGTTCCCGGGTAGTAATCTGCAGGGACCAACAAGTGTCGATGGGATCCAGTACGGAATAACCACATCGTACGATTTGCCGGCCAATGATAATGGTGGCTTGCAAGGGAGAGGACTTATCAACAATTCTGTGGTTTTTACCTTGTCTGGACTGTTGACAGGATTTGACCTTAGCGAAATCGGAGATGTCCGTTTCCGGTATGGAACATGCATTGACGAGCCCCATTTCCCCGGCGGGCACACACAAGTTCCCGAACCCTGTACCATCCTTCTTTTAGGCGCAGGTCTTGCGGGAGTTGGGCTTCTGAGAAGAAGATTCAAAAAATAACGTAGGAAAGATTTTCATTTAATGCCCATTATCAGTCTTGTAAGGAACAAGCAAGACTGTTGTAAACAGCTTTTCAATATTCGCTTTTTGTCTTTCGATAAGGCGTTCTGTCAAGAGTGGATCTAACGATACAGGAAAGGAAATTATTACCATTTTGATGCCTTATAATGATTTTTCGTCAGCAAATCAAGAATACCATTTAGCAAAACTATCACTCCTTGAGAAGATTTCAACGATAATTCCGCATACTGAAAATATAAATGTCATTACTAATCGAGTACTTTCCCTTGCTACCGAATATACAAAAGCTGAAAAAGGCTCAGTGATGATTCTGAATGAAAATGGAGAGCTCAATATTTCTGCTGCCAGTCACATAGATAGCCAGCTCATGAGAAAATATAAGGTAAAAATAGGAGAAGGGATTGCAGGCGAGGTTGCAGAGCACCGCGAGCCTGTTCTTATTACCGATATCGAGAGTGACAAACGTTTCAGGGGGAACAGGAGCAGCCGGTATAAAACAAAATCATTTATTTCCTGCCCTATTGTTATAAAAAACAGATTGCTTGGCTTAATTAATATCAATGATAAAAAGGATGAATCGCCTTTTACAGAAGGTGAACTGATGCTAATAAAGATCATTGCTGATCAATCAGCGGTTGCTCTCGAACATGCTTTTCTCAGTGATCAGATAAGGACAAAAGCAAAGGAGATTGAAGAATTAGACCGTAAACTGATTGGGTGCGAGGTTTCAGGAAAAGAATTTATTGCGCAGGTATCTCATAAGCTGCGTACGCCTCTCAACTCAATAAGGGGGGCTGTCTATTATTTGCAAAAAACTCAGAAACTTTCCCATGAAAAACAGAAGGAGTTCTTTGATATAATTTCGAATGAAACCGCAAATCTTGTTTCTATCATCGAGGGGCATCTGGAATTTTTAAGAGTCGAAGATACGATAGAGACTTCTCAGGGAACTGTGATAAATATTGCTGAACTCATAAATGAAACAGCACATTCGAAGTACTTAAAGGAGATTTTCCTGAAAAAGAATATCAAACTGGACATTAACACTGCAGATACGGTTTTTAATATCGTCGGTGACAGGGTAAAAATCAGACAATTCTTTCTGAACCTTCTGGAAGTCCTCAGTTTCTACCTTGAAAATCGTGACAGTATCACAGTCAGCATCAGCGGGAAAGGTGGGATTGAGATCAAGATAAGGCTTTCTCGAAGAATGCCCGATGCTGTTTTATCACACCTTTTGGATGAAAGACATCTTTTTGATTTTGACAGACCATCTGAAAAGATAAAGCTCTACCTTGCGAAAAGAGTTGCACAATATCACCGCTGGAACCTGAATATGAGAAATAACCATAGTGCCAGTTATATCTCGATCAGGGTACCAGAGAATCCCGCGCAGAAAAGAGAAGTGATGATAAATACGGCTATGGCAATGTTTGTGGAGTTTATATCCGAGATACTGGAACTGGAAATATGCTCAATCATGCTTTTTGATGATCTTACAGGAGCTCTTGCAATAAGAAGTTCAATAGGATTGAGTCATGACATTATCAAAATGACAAAAGTCAAGTCTGGCGACAGAATCTCGGGAAAGGTAGCTTTTCATGGGAAACCTCTCTTTGTGAAAGATATTGAAAAAGATCTTTACCCCGGGGGAAAAAATATCCCGCAGTATAACTCTAATTCATTTATCTCACTGCCCATAAAAATGCAAAACAGGTTAATCGGTGTTATCAACCTCAGTAACAAGAGGAATGCAGAGCCTTTTACCACAGCCGAATTTTGGATAGCCTCTTTGATGTGCGAGCGTCTGTCATATTTTATCGAGAAGTTTTCTTCAGACAGATATCTTGAAACATATTTCAAGCAATTCATAAAATCTTTTGAGAGTCTCCTCACCATCCTGAAAAAGTATCACAAAAAGCAGTCAATTGAGCCTGAACTAATGATGAAAATCCTGGATGAGATCGGGGTTTCAGAGGAAGATAAGAGAGTTGCTATGTTTGTTTGGTTATTCTATGACCTTGGACTTATGCTCATTGATGACAATATCTTTCGTAAAAAGCACCTTTCGCCGGCAGAGGCGACCAGCGTGAAGCTTCATCCATACAATACGGTCTTTTTGCTGGATACCCTTGAATTGTCAGATGAGATGAAAAAAATCATTCTGTATCACCATGAAAGATTCGATGGTACCGGATATCCCAGCGGATTGAAAGGTGAAGAGATACCTTTGCTGTCAAGGTTTCTCTCGGTTGTTGATTCATTCAGTGCAATGATCAGTGAGAGGCCCTACAGAGAAAGGCTTACAAAAGAGCAGGCACTCAGGGAAATCAGAGCGGGGGCCGGCTCACTTTATGACCCCAATATTGTAACAGCGTTAGAAGAAGTTATAAAACAGGTGTAGCTATACATAACGACATTAATTTCATGTCATTCCCGCAAGTGAAGCGCGTCGGGAATCCTTCTTTTACGGAAAGATTCCGGACAAGCCGGAATGACAAAATGCGGCTGATTTATGTCGCTGAGTATGACTATGCCGGGATATATAAACTTAACCTTTCAGATACTGTGAAATAATAATGAAAGAGAAGATCAATAATATATTTTCTGATAAAAGGAGACATGAGAGAAGAGACACAATTACTACAATAGAGTATGTAATCAATGGCTTGTATACAGATGAAGTTTTTGAAGGTGTTATTGCCAATATCAGTGAATCCGGTTTTTGTCTTCTTTCAACCAATCCTCTGAGTAAAGGTGAAAAGATAGAAATAAAGAACGAAAAACATGTTAATTGTCAAACAGCAGCTGTACGTTGGAGCAGTGAGAATAAAAATCTCTATTACATAGTTGGTTTAGAATGCATATAGGTTTTTCAAGTGCTAAGATGTGGTATAAATGCCGTGCTTTTTCATCAGGTCATAGAGGGTTGGCCGGCTAATTCCGAGTTCATTGGCTGCTTTTGCAATATTTCCCTTATGCTTTCCGACTGTAGTGATTATCATATCTTTTTCAACCTTGTCTTTTGTTTCCCGTAATGTCATGCCTTCTGCATGCGTGGAAGGCTGCACTAAGGATTTCTCTGAAAAACTGAGATCATGTGGCTCAATTATTGGCCCTTCAGCGATAAGCACAGCTCGTTGTATCCTGTTTTCGAGTTCTCTTACATTTCCGGGCCACTCATATGAGTGCAGTGACGCTATGGAAGCAGCGCTAAATCCACGGATTTTCTTGGAGAATTCAGCGCTGAATCTCTTTAAGAATAGATTCGACAGAAGCAAGATATCACCATTTCTTTCACGTAGCGGCGGAAGTTTAATGGTTATGACCCCTATCCTGTAAAAGAGGTCCTCTCTGAATTTCCCATCCTGGATTGCTTTTGAGATATCTGTATTGGTAGCGGCAACGATCCTCGCATCTACCTGAATATTTCCCCGCCCCCCGACACGCTGAATAGTTTTTTCCTGAAGGAACCTGAGGAGTTTTACCTGAAGATGAGAAGGCAACTCAGCGATTTCATCGAGGAAAAGGGTTCCTTTATGGGCATACTCGACTTTCCCCTGCACCTGAGTATACGCTCCGGTAAAAGCGCCTTTCTCATGCCCGAAAAGTTCTGACTCAATTAGGTTTTCAGGAATTGCCCCACAGTTGATCGGGATAAAGGAATAATCTTTTCGAAGGCTCATTGAATGTATCGCTTTTGCAACCAGTTCCTTCCCTGTACCACTTTCACCCTGAATCATCACAGAGATATCTGAAGAGGCAATCTTTCGTATGGTTGCAAAAACATTTGCCATTTCAGGGCACTGGCCAACCATCTCCCATGTAAGAATATTCTTTTTATCAAGGGCAAGCTGCAATTTCTTATTCTCCTCTTCGATAGTATAGAGATGCAGGGCTCTGCTGATAATAACTTTCAGCTCCTTTAGTTCGATCGGTTTCTGATAGAAATCATATGCTCCTGACTCTATAGCCCTGAGCGCATTTTCTCTGTCATCTTTCCCGGTTATTACAACAACCTTTGTAAGAGAATGGTCCCTGAGTATTTCCTCAAGACATCTGAACCCTTCCTCTGTTCCATCTTTGAATGGAGGAAGACCCAGATCAAGGGTTACTACTTTTGGTCGATGTTTTTTGAAGAGCGAAAACGCTTCCTCAGCATCACCTGCAAGCAGGACGGTGTATTCACTTCCCAGCCCCCACTTCAGTTGTTTCCTGATATCTTCGTTGTCATCGATAATGAGCAGTTTTTCCATTTTAACTTGTTATTCCCTGTGGTCTTGACACAGGGTTACCTTATAGTTCCCTCCCCATTGAGGGGGGAGGGTTAGGGTGGGGGTGATTGTCTTTTTCTTTCACCCTCCCCTCGGTCCCCTCCCCTCAAGGGAGGGGATGTAAAATAAGATAGATACCCTGCGGGGTGATTCATTCATCTATTATCTTGGTATGAAAATACGTGTTAGGCACATAAATATTCATATGGTATGAACTGCATAATCAGGATATTCTACGACAGGTATCTGGACTGTAAACACTGTTCCCTCCCCGGGCACGGATTCCGCCTTAATGTTTCCCCCATGTGCTTCTATAATCTGTTTGCATTGATACAGCCCGATACCAAGCCCTTTTTCTTTCGTAGTTCTGAAAGGTTTAAACAGGTGGTTCTTAATGAAATCGTCTGTTATTCCACAGCCGTTATCGCTGACCTTCAGGAAGGCGCAGTTACTGTCAGTGCCGGTCTCGATTCTTATAATACCCTTCTCACCGACGGATTCAAGTGCATTCATAATTAGATTCAGTATAACCTTTTTTATCTCTTCACCATCTACTACTGCGAAAGCAGAAGAACCCTGGAACAAAATTTCTGCATCAGCCTGTATTTTCTGAATATCTGCGATTATCTCACGAGTAAGAAGGCTCACATCAGCTAATCCTGTATTGAGGGATTGTTTTTCAGGGATCACCTTTAATTTCTGTATAAGATGTTTCATCTTAAAAACAGTATTTTTCAGCGTTTTAAGCATATCATCCTGAAATTCAGAATTATCTATAAAATTTTCCGCATTATTGAGCATGAGAGAGATCGAATACGTCAAATTCTTGATATCATGAATGACGAACGATGAGAGTTTGGATACAGCATTGAATTCTCTTGTTTCGATAAGTTCTTCAGTAAGCGTGAACGTAACAAGAGACTGGGAAGCCTGCTTTGCAAGGGTTTTCATAAGGTCATAGTCTTCATAGGTAAATTCATCATGGATGAGCTGTTTTTTAAAAACAACAATTCCTTCAACTTTTTTATTAAATATAAGCGGTACTATTAAACGTGATTCTGTCTGCCGGATAAATGCTGACTCTTCAGTAGTTGGGGCATACTCATCATCATGGGGGTTCAGAATTCTGTCACGATCCAGAAAATACGAAAGCAATTCTGCAGACGGTGAGAAATCAGCTGGAGCAGAAGGCATCGAGAGATGAGCTGCAAGCGTATATATGCTCCGTGCTTTATCAAAAAGATACAGGGAGGCTCCTTTCAAACCAAAGGCCTCAATATAACTCGTGAGGATTGCCTGGTGAACATCAGTGAGTGTTTTACACTCAGAGAGCTTGCCGGTAATTTTCAGCCATGCATCCCGGTAGTCGTGTTTATGCGTGAAAAAATGCTTACTGATAATTACCTTTACTTTCCTTCGCAATGTTTCTGACAAGAGGACGATGAACAGCATAATGCCGGAGGCAAATGCCAGAAATGCTGTCAGATCCTTGCTGTAAGGGATGTCCAGATATCTCATCCCTTCCCCGACAAGACCGAGTATGATGAGATAGAGGCCAACTATCAGGAGAGTGAATGATCTGTAGAAGATATACCTTGACACCTGTACTCTTACATCATTCCCTCTAAAGACCTCTGAATATCCAATAAGGGAAGAGGCAATAATCAGAATGCCTGAACGCACTGGCATAAGATTCATATTAATGACCCTGTACAGCAAGCCCTGGCTGAAATAAAATACTAAAACAGAGAGTATGCTTGCTATTCCGATCATCTTGAATTTCATTCTCCACCTTTCAGACCCGGAAGTTGATGAAAAGGTAGTTTCCAAATTTATGAGAGCCAGTATGCAATAAATCATCATCCCCATATAAAACCAGTATCCAGTCTGTCCGAGGAACAGCATCTTTTCAGTCTGAAGATCTGGAGCATATATGAAGTCATTCAACGGGAAAAACAAGAGACTGGCAGGGAAAAGGAAGGTTGATACTAAAAAAATCCGCCAGATAGGAGATATCGATTTAACAGATGTTTGACGGGCATATGTAAGGCTGAAGAACAGGAATGTAAAAGGCAAGAATGATTCGAGCGCAATACTGATATGCTTCCAAAAAAGCGGCTCAGCTGCATGGTACAAAACATACTGGTCTGTAAACTCAATCAAGGCGAGCAATACCATACCAACAGACAGGGTGACATTTGCAGCTGTTCTCTTTCTGACAATGATATAACTGGAAAGAATCAGAGCTGCAAGAGAGGCAATCAATGAAATGATCATTCCTAACATGGCAATTCAGTCTTTCCCAAAAAAGCTGAGAAGGAAAGGCATAGGTATATGAAAATATGAAAGATCCATATATTACCGGGTATATCTATACCTTTGTGAACAATACTTATGACTTTTGCAGCTTGCCAAGTAACTGTTTTGCATTCGATGCCTCCGGGAAATCACCGAATGTCATTGCCTTTTGAAGGTTCTCTATAGCCTTCTGTTTTTCTCCGCTTTCTTTATATGCAAGTGCCAGATGATAATAAATAGAGGGGTTATTAGGAACGAGCTCAACAGCCTTTTTCAGTGCAGTTAATCCTTCTTTGATCTTTCCATTTTTTAGTAAGACGAAGCCAAGGGTATCCTGAACATAACCATCTTTTGGAGCGAGAGTATATGCCTTTGCAGCAAGCTGAAGGGCCATGGCAAGATTTTTATTATCCTCTGCATACAGGTATGCAAGATTGTTTAATGTCGGGATATGGTTTTGAGATAAGCTGAGTGCTTTTTGGTACTCAAGTATAGCTTCCTTTTTTCTCCCCATTGTGTGGAGTACTGATCCCTGATGGAAGAGAGCGGGGAGATACCCGGACTTCAACGACTCTGCTTTTCGATATTCCTCTAAAGCTGCTTTATAGTCTTTCTTCTGGAAGTAAACATTTCCGATCATCATGCAAATACTTACATCGTTTATCTGTGAGGCTTTTTTGAGTATTTCGATAGCCTTATCCAGTTCTTTATCATCCTGGTAGATCATGGCGAGTGTCAGATAACCGATTGGTGAAGCAGGGTTTTTTTGAATGATCTGCCGGGCATTATCTATTGAGTCCTGCTTTTTCCCCATAACTTTGTAAATTCTTGAAATCTCTGCCATGAGTTCAAGGTTATCCGGGTTTTTCTTCATTTCTCTCTTAAGCCTGTCCAGAGCCTTGTCAGGTTTTTTCATAGAAATAAAAGCATTCACGATATATGCAAGCCCGAGCTTTTGATTGATCTTTTCGATTTCTTCAAAAGTCTTTATTGCTTCGTCAGACCTCTTCATCGACAGTAATGTTTTCCCTTTTAATTCATATGATGCCGGTTCTGATGGATATTTTCTGGAAGCTTCATCGAGGACTTTCAAGGCCTTTTCAGGCTCTTTTTTCCTTAAATGGAATTTTGCCAGTTCAAGATAGCCTTCGAGTTTCCCAGTTTCTTTTGCCTGTAAATAGTATTTCAATGCTTCATCATTAGCCTTCATCTCGAGTATAGATGCGACAGCAACAGCAGCTTTCACATTATCAGGGGATTGTTTAAGGATGGATTTTAATTCCTGCAAACCCTTATCATGCTCACCTCTCTGAAAATACAGTGATGCGAGGGTAAAATATGCATCATAATATGCCGGATTTGTTTCCTTGGACTTTTGGAGATACTTGATTGCATCGGGAACTTTATTCTGCCGCAGCAGGACATCAGCCATGAGATAATAAAAGATTGCGTCAGTTTGTTGGTCTTTCAGTCCCTCCTTGAGTATTATTAGCGCTTTATCATACGCATTCTGCTTTACATATGTAAAAGCAAGGATTACTCTCGAATTGAGCATATCAGGATTCATACTTATGGCTTTTTTAAGTTCTATCTCGGCTTCTTTGAATTTTCCTTTACTGAGATCAAAAAGGCTCTTCTTGATGTAAACGTCTGAAAGTTTGGGATCATTTTCAATAGCCCGATTGAATTCTTCGATCCCGTCAGTATAGAGTCCCTTTGCCATAAAGGCACTACCAAGAATATTATGTGCGATTGCATTATTTTCATCGGTCTCAAATACCTTCTTAATTTCTTTTATAGCATCATCTGTCCGATTTTTTTTCAGATGTATCAGTGAGGTCAATATCCTGGCCTGAGTGAATGATGGATTAATATCGAGCGCCTTCTGTAACTGATTCATTGCCTGCTCATATTCATTTTTATAATAGTGGTTAAGGCCAAGGAAGTAGAAGGTAATGATATGGGGTTGGAGGCTTAATGACTTCTGTAAAACAATAGTGGAATCGTTGAAATTCTTTTTATAAAAAAGAACAATTCCCTTCAGTCTGTAACCTTCAGGTCGTTTCGGAAAGACTTTAATAAGATTATCTGACACTGAGAGGGCTTCCTCATTCTTGCCGATTTCTAAATACAGAACACCTTTTTTGAAAAATGCTTCGACTTCAGTAGGATAGTATCCTAAAATTTGATCATATGTCTTAATTGCTGCGTCTTTGTCATTCTGTTTTGTCTGTATTTCTGCAAGAGTATAAAGACCTATTTTACTCGAAGGTTCAGTAGTTAAAATCTCAGCAATCTGAGATTTTGCCTCGTCTGTCTTACCCATCCTCTCATATACTCTGGCTAATGCTATCCGTGAGGATGTTTTTCCGTTTCCTTCAGCAATAGCTTTCTTGAGGAGCTCAATCGCAGTACTGGTATCACCTTTCAAAGCATGTGCCCAGCCGGCGATTTCAAGGGCATCCACATTTTTGGAAATATCGCCAACGTGCGTTGACAGTTCCTGTAGGGCATTGTCAGGGTTTTCTTTATGAATATAGACGCGGGCAAGCTCGATATGAACTTCCTTTGAACGAGGATTCTGCCTGATTAGCTTTTGCAGCTCTTTTTCTGCTGAATCCAGTTTCCCGGTTTTTATGTATGCTTTTGCGAGTTGAAAACGTGCTTCAAAGAAGTTCTGATCCTTTTCAAGCGCCTTTTTAAAAAAGATAATCGCGCTGTTAGGGTCATTTTTTTCTATAGATTTCAGCCCTTGATTGAGAAGTTCCTCCTTTGTCTTAAATTGATCTGAACATCCAAACTGAAGGAATGTGAATACTATAAGAATTACTGAAATAATCCTAAACAATTGAAAACCCCTCCTGTGCAATGAGATTACCACTCATGACTATTTGAACCATGGACCTGAACTTCTCATAATCAATCGGTTTGATCATGCAGTATGAACTGTGCAGGCTATCTAATATGCGCATGAGCCTCCCGTCAATGTTGTCAGAGAGAATCATGGAGGGAATCTTCCTCTTTTTGATCTCCTTCAACAGAAGATCATCGTATGGAAAACTGGTTATGATGAGACCGATATTTTGGTCAAGCCGTGATAACAATTTTTCACTGTTTGTCATAGGATGGGGAAACGTCTCGATGCCATATCCGGCAGCTTCAAGAAGAGCCGAGCAGATACGGCAAAACCCATCCTCATCAATGATCAGTATCTTTTTTCCCACCACAGGCATACAGCAGAGTATTATGCAAATATAGTGCCTACAGGAAACTATCGGATTCTAAAGAAAAAAGTAGCTTCAGAACGTGTGCAGACCGGATACCCATGTTTCCAATGGAAACAGAATTCATTGTCTGTGATACAAACGGTGATGAATCGCGAGCTATGTAAGGTAGGGAAAATTGTATCTGAAAGAAACAGGTTTATATCTCTTTGTATTTAAAGGGATTCATGAAAATTTTTGTCCCTTTTGGATACACTTTAGAGAAGCTGGTATTCTTTGAATTTTTTATACAGAGACTTTCTTGATATGCCCAGTGTTCTGGCAGCTTTTGACTTATTCCCATTATATAGCTGGAGAGCATTCTTCAAAGCATCAGATTCTATTTCTTTTAAGGACATTACAGCGGCATGGGATTCTTTCTGTCTCCTTCTGCCAAGAAATTCTGCCGGTAGATCCTTTGACGTTATCTTGTCGTCTTTTGCAAGGACAACCGCCCTCTCGATAACATTCTTCAACTGCCGGGTATTACCAGGCCAATGGTATCGGAGAAAGATTTCGATTACTTCATCTGCAAAAGTCAGTATCTTGTTTTCCCTGATGCACATTTCCTTCACGAAGTGGGAAGCCAGCAAAGGGATGTCATCTTTTCTCTCTCTGAGTGGCGGAACATTTATTTGAACAACATTTATTCTGTAATAGAGGTCTTCCCTAAACCTTTCTGCATTTATTTCTTGTTTCAATTCCCTGTTGGTTGAAGAGATGAGTCTGAATTCTACCTTTATCTTTTTGTTGCTTCCAAGACGTTCAATTTCTCTTTCCTGAAGTACCCTGAGGAGTTTTGCCTGTAGCGAAAGCTCAAGCTCTGCAATTTCATCGAGGAAGACTGTACCGCCGGCAGCTTCCTCAAATTTTCCTGTTCTTCTTGAGACAGCACCTGTAAAAGCTCCTTTTTCATGTCCAAAGAGCTCTGCCTCAAGGAGATCCCTTGGTATTGCAGCACAATTCATTGAGATAAAAGGTTTGTCTTTTCTCACACTGCTATCATGCAATGACCGCGCAAACAATTCCTTGCCAGTGCCTGTTTCACCACTAATAAGGATGCTGCTTTCTGAATCTTTGACAGTCTGAACAGTGCTGAATATCTTTAGCATTTCAGGTGTGTTTCCAATAATAACAGGGTGATTTTTTTTCTCAGAAAGTTGTTGCTTTAGTGACTCGAGTTCTTTTTTCAAGCGGTGGTGTTCTACTGCTTTTGC
The DNA here is from genome assembly GCA_049302065.1 of Thermodesulfovibrionales bacterium. Taxonomy (GTDB): domain Bacteria; phylum Nitrospirota; class Thermodesulfovibrionia; order Thermodesulfovibrionales; family SM23-35; genus VGWX01. The sequence continues at coordinate 8,465 of JBAQLU010000167.1, read as the reverse complement.
AACAATATTTTTCAGTTTTTGGTAGTCAGGAGGTTTAATAAAATAATAGAAAGATCCCATAGTCATCGCATCAACGGCAGATTCAACAGTTCCATAGGCAGTCAGGAAAATGGTAAAAATATCAGGATGATGTTTACTCAGATGCTCAAAAAGCTGCATGCCATTCATGCCTGGCATTTTGAGATCAGTTATTACGACATCAATATCTGCCCTGCAGACTTTCTGGATTGCTGTTTTCGCATCCATTGCTTCGGTGACAGAATAACCAGCATCGGAGAGGATGGCAGAAAGAACCTTTAGAGCGTTTGGCTCATCGTCGACAATTAATATATTTCCTTTATTATTATTCATCATCTTTTTTGGGGGAGATAAAGTTTTACACAGGTGCCCAATCCTTTACCGCTTTTTATTTCAAGGGATCCCCCATAAGACCGAAGGATTTCTCGGGTAATAAACATCCCCAACCCTTTCCCTTTCTTTTGAGACGATAAAGCAATGACGTCGCACATTCGTTTCTCTATGCCATGTCCTGTATCTGAAACCTCAATTACAATAACATTATTACCGGAGAAATTGTTCATTTCTGTCTTAACCGTCAGTATTCCACCAGAGGTCATGGCATCCATAGCATTGTTAATAATATTAAGAATTGCGTGTTTCAGATGGAACGCGCTTATCATTACAGGAGCAATATGACCGTACTGAAACATTAATTTGACGTTAGAGGCCTGAGCCTGGAGGGAAATTAAAGTTTCAATTTTTTTCAGAAGATTATTTATATTTACTTGACTTGAACTTTTTTCAGAAATGGATGTGCTGAGAAAATTTGCGATGAAATGATCTAACCGTGATATCTCATCTTCCATTATCTTGGAAAACTCAATAAGCTGCTTCTCATTAGCATATTTTTCCTGTATATATAATACACATCCCTTTATGGCATTTAAGGGACTTCTCACACCGTGTGCGAGGGTTGCTGCGACTTTCCCGATATTCAGTAATCTTTGGGATTTTTTCAGGCTGTTCAATGTTATTGAGTCTGGATAAGCCGTAGTTCTGAGCGTTAAGCCACTGATTTTACCTGCTTTATCTTTGATAGGAACGATATGAATGTCTGCCTTCTTTCTCCCACAGAAACAGATAATCTTCTGGCCTTTAATTGTTAATGGTCTGCCATTCTTTAATACACTCTTAAATGCATCTTTAGTGCCATTATTTGATAGGGGAATTATTTTATAGTAGGGTTGCCCTTTAATGTCTTGAAAAATTTTTCCATACTTTTTTTCAAAATCCTTGCCACATGATGTGATTCTCAGTTTAGTATCTAATGTGCAAGCAAAACAAACTTGCTCTGTATTATTTAGTTGCATAATATTTTATAGAAATTTCAGGTAATTATATTATTTATCTTAATAGATTTGTCAAGTTATTTTAAAAAATAATCATGCATCATAATAATCAATTGCTAAATATTATCGAAAATTATAACCTGAAATATTTACGAATATCGTTTGCATTAATTCAGTATTTGATTCATTCTGCTGCAGTTTTGCTGCACCCCTAAAATAAGAAATTGCAGAAATGCCCGAAAATCATTTAATATTAATCACATGCGAGAGTGGCGGAACTGGCATACGCGCTGGACTTAGGAAACAGCGTTCCACTCTTTTGTTTCATTTTCTTGAGCAGTTACTCCACATATGGAAATTATGGCACTGTTCATTGACGTAGTATTTGTACCGTGAAGAAAACGTGAAGTAAACATATCGAAAAAGATATAAACATATACAAATATATAGAAAAGGGAAGGGCGGAGAAAAGCTTAATCTGCAAGGGTTTTTTCGGTATTTTCAAGCACTTGTCAGATCTGCCTATTAGCTCTCTCAAGTCTAAAACCCTCCTCAGGCGGGCAAGCACTTATTCGAATCCCGTTGGGACTACCAATTAAATTATCTTATTGCCTTATCCTTAAGAATGGGTTAGACCCTGTCTTTTCTGGCAATATCTATCATCCTATGCGTCAAGTTAGTTTTACTGAAAAGAATGAAGTTTTCTTTTTCTTTAAAACAAAAAAGTAGTTTCTAAATTATTCAGTTTGCGGGTAATGACTTCAAAGTCCTCAAATTTGATTATCTTTGCTTATTGAGGATTTCGTTGAAAACATGGTTCCAGAGTAAAGGGGCATGTTCTTTTAAAAGTGGATTTTTTGACAGCACAATCTCCGGAAGGCTCGATGGTAAAAGGACATAGTGCCTGTTCATCCCCGAGTTTAATCAAAGAATTCCTCGAAGCTCAGCTTCGGGGTTACTGTTCTCCTTATTCTGTCATTCCCGCTTGTCGGGAATCCTTCTGGGGTAATGCGTTATACACAATAATACAGTAAAGCAAAGAAAGATCCCGGACAAGCCGGAATGACATCTTTGATACCTCGTCCCGAAAGCCTTCGGGACTGCGGGGTAGTTCATTTAAGTAACTTTTTTCTTGATAGATTTGGATAAGAAGACAACGCAGTCATCACATATCTTGCCGGATTTGCTTTTGCATATCATTGTGTTTAGTTCCCAGCAGGGTTTTCTCCTGTCTATATATGCGGAGCATTTATCTATATTTTCTTTGGTACACTCTGTCAGCTCCCAGCATGGTGCGTACTCGAGAAGCTTTTTTATACCTTCAATGCTGATTTTCTTGTTATGAAGCAGGCCTCTCAGGCATTGAAGCCATTTGATATCATTTTCTGAGTAAAACCTGTTTTTATTCCTTCTGGCGGGTTTTATCAAACCACGCTTTTCATAAAGCCGAAGCGTCTGTTCGGTAGTGCCTATCAGTTCTGCTGCAACCCCAATGGAATAAAACGGCATTTTCTTTTTCTCTTCTCCGGTGATTTCCTTTTTTAATTTTACTTTTGTCAATTTATTGTCCTATCCTTTTTGGAGATAAACAAAAACTTTCATGGCATTCATGTTATATTGCATTCGGGTTCTCTTCCCAGATACCGAAGGTGTTGTTTTCCGTATCGAGACATATTGCGAAATAACCTGTTTCCGGAACAGACTGAAATCACTTCTTTTTCAGAGGTGGAAAATTTTCGAGTAATTTCTTAACAATCTCGTTGATTTTCTCAGATCCTATATCAGGGTCTACCACACCGGTTGCTGTGCCCCTCCAGATCAATGATTTTGTTTTAGCATCAACAAAATCGATAATGAGCGTTCCTACTTCATATTCATATGTGTCTATACCGCGCCTGTATTCTAAATGGTCTCTCCCCGCAGGCTCAGGCCCCCATGGTCTCGGATGGTAACCCCAATACTGGTTATCACGGTCCCCGTATGCATATCCCCATTCCTGCACATCCACTTTCTTTTCTTTTCCTCCGTGCAGGGCAATCAGCATATCAGGGTTTTCAGATCTCGGTTCCAACCCTTTTGATTTTAATTCCCTGTTCACTGCAAGTTTGATATGTTTTGTAGTTAATTCGTTTGTCTTCGCTATACCCCGTGCTTTCTCAGGTATTGGCAACCAGTCATATGTTCTAAGACTGGTAAAATTAGCTTCTGTATCGAAGTCATAACTTATGCTGAACGGAGCACAGTTAATGAATAGCAATAAGAAGCTTGCTAATAAAATATAACGCTTCATCTCTTTCCTCCTATAACTGCATTTAGCATTTTATAAAATATAATAACAGTTATCAATTTTCAATGAAAATGTTTATAAAAAACGGCTGCAATTGACGTAAGCCTTTTTTAAGGTTTATTATACAAATTATGCTGAAGCCTGACAAACAACTTGAAATAATAAAGAGGGGTACCGTCGAGGTAATCGTTGAGAGTGAACTCATCAGGAAACTTGAGAAATCGTATTCAGAAAACAGGCCCCTGAGAATTAAGGCAGGGTTTGACCCAACTGCACCCGATATCCATTTAGGCCATACAGTATTGCTCGAAAAGATGCGGCAGTTCCAGGAAATCGGTCATGAGATTATCTTTCTCATAGGCGACTTTACGGGTATGATCGGCGATCCCAGTGGAAAGAGCGAGATGAGGAAACCTCTTACGAAAGAGGCGGTTCTCGAAAATGCAAAGACCTACAGAGAGCAGATATACAAAATCCTTGATGCGAAAAGAACTAAGGTTGTCTTCAACTCGGAATGGATGAGTTCTATGAGGGCAGAAGACATGATACTGCTTGCAAGCAAATATACGGTTGCGAGGATGTTTGAAAGAGAGGATTTCAAGCAGAGATGGATCAATCAGAGTCCTATCGCTATTCATGAGTTCATGTATCCATTAGTACAGGGGTATGATTCTGTCGCACTTCGTGCTGATGTGGAGCTTGGCGGCACAGACCAGAAATTCAATCTTATTGTCGGGAGGGAACTCCAGAAGGAATACGGGCAGGAACCACAGAGTCTTGTACTAATGCCATTGCTCGAAGGTCTCGACGGTGTAAAAAAAATGAGCAAAAGTCTCGGAAACTATATCGGTATCACCGAACCTGCGTTTGAGATAGAAAGCACTACGGGTGAGGCAACCGGTATATTCCCCAAGATCATGAGGATACCAACTGCATTAATAATCCGTTACTATGAATTATTAAGTCATATTTCCCTGGAAGAGCTTGAGCTTCTGAAAAAGCAGATACTGGAGGGCTCTTTTAATGACTTGAATGCCAAAGAGAACCTTGCACTTGAGATCGTTGAGCGTTACTGGGGGAAGGATGCGGCTGTCAGGGCAAGAGAGGAGTTCAATCATCTTATTCAGAAAAAGGATCTCCCGGATGATATCCCCTCTAAGACAATCACTCTGACAATCGAAAACGCTGTTCATAAACATAGTGTTACATCGCCCGATCTTGCGGCTTCACCAAAAGCGAATAATTGGCTGCCCCAGATAATGAAAGAGACCGGTCTTGCGAAGAGTACCAGTGAAGCAATAAGGCTGATAAAGCAGGGTGGGGTGAGGGTAAATGACGGTACAGTCACTGATCCGGATACCAGCCTGCAACTTGGCGAGCATATTATCAGAGTGGGCAAGAGGAGATTTTATAAGGTAATCGTTGAATAGAAGCTATACGTTACAGGAATTTCTTTGCCAGTTCTGCAAGTCCGTATATCTTAAGATCAATATGGTTGCCTTCTGATTTCAGTCCGGACAATTCAGTTTCAAGCCCGTCAATCGGGACTTTCAGCACCTCAATATCCTCAGTCTCATCCCTATGCCCAATGCCTCGAAACTCAAGACCCTTTGCAAGATACACGGTGAGTATCTCTCCTGAAGCGCCTGATGACATGGGTCCTTCAGTGAGGAAAATCATATCCTTTGCGGAATAACCGGTCTCTTCGAGAAGTTCTCTCTCTGCAGCTTCCTCCAACGTACCCCCCTTATCATTGAGACCTGCAGGAAATTCGATGACGTAACTGCTTACCGGAGGCCTGTACTGCCTTATCAGAATGAATTCATTATTATCTGTAACCGGAACTATGGCAACAATACCGTTGCAGTTGATTCGTTCAAAATATTCCCACTTCCGTTTTTTTCCTGAAGAATCAATATAGGTCGTGAGGACGAATCTGAGAAATTTACCTTTGCCGATTGTTTTTTTTGAAACGATTTCGGGTGTATTACTTGACATGAACAGCTATTTATACAGAGGAATCATTGCCCGGAAGGTTGTTGAGTCAGTATCTGTGGAAACCTCCAGATTGCCGTGTATAGCCTGAATGAAACGATAGATTATATTCAGGCCACGCCCTGCGACTTCTCCTCTCCTGATCTGTTCAATGTTTTTTTCGGGAATTTTGCCTGAATTATGAATTTCAAAACATCCCATATCTCCGCTTCTGTAACTCTTTATGGACAACTCTCCTCCTGCCTCAGGTATTGCCTTTGAAGCATTATCGAGGAGATTATCCAGAACACGTTCAAAACCAAAAGGAGAGCAGTATATCATCAACCCCGGCTCCAGGCTTCCCGCGGTTAATTTAATTCTCATTCTCTTCTGCTCTTTAACAGCTTCTTCGTTGATCCTGAAACGGTTTTTAAGAACCTCTGTAAGGTCTAAAACCCTTTCACGGCCTTCGATGTTCTGGTAGATGGACATTTCCTGCAACCTGATTGTCTCCTGCATAACGATATCAAGATATTCGCCTATCTTATTCTTAACAATGTTGATATCCTCAGTTTCAAGAAGCTTTTTTGCCCTTTTAGCAAAACCTGCAATGGCAATCCCGGGGTTCTTGAAATCATGCAGGACGTCATCAAGTTTCTCAATCCTCAATGCCTTCATGATCTCTTTCCCGAAAAAGCTCAATAGCTCGATCTCGTGGTCAGTGAATTCCTGCCGTCTGTCTTTCGCATAAAAGACAAGGAAATAGTTTATTTCATCCACTGCCTTGAGCGGAATCAACAGGACAGAGTTAACATTGTATTTGGCTGAATATCTTTTTAGCTCGTTATTTGAGAGTCTGCTATTCAACGGGTCTTTGATCAGGATGTAGGACGGATTTATTTTCTCATATTGATAATCTCCGCGCTCTTCAGTATTGTTTATCAGTGCATCAAAATACGGATGATCCTTAATGGTGAACATGCAGCTTATTTCATGGCTTTCCTGCCCTGCGGGGTATTCAAGCTCAGTGAGAACATGTTTTCTGTCAGGTTCAATTGAGAATAATGTACAACTCTGTACCTGGATTATATTAATCAGTTCAGGGATCATCATACTGAAGACATCCTTCATCTTGATCCCTTCACGATGACTGAGTTTTACAAAAATCTTTTCAACGATCTTTTCTTTCTGAAAATTAAGTTTCTGAAGGTCGAGAATGCTCTTTTTTGCCAGTACATAGCTGACCCTTCTGGCCAGTAACTCGGCGTTTGCAACCTCGAGGGTATCAAATTCCTTATTTATCTCTTTGTAATATATCTGCAGAGATCCCTGGATGGCAGCCTCATTTTTAAGAAAACCCGGAATGATTATCGGTACCGCCATGAGAGAGTTAAAGCCTTGATCTTTAACAATATCCTTGTTGGTGTAATCAGGCTCTAACAGAATATTTGGAACAAGATAACTTTTACCGCTGCTTATAACCTTTCCGGCTACAGACTTTTCAACAGGGATGCTCTTTGCCCTTCCGGTTTCTGAATACTGATGGGATCCAAAGGCAACCAGCTTGCCTGTCTCCGGATCGAAGATCCGGATTGAAGCTGCAGCTGCATCAAGAAAAACAACAATCTTTTTTGCCGCTGCTTCGAGTATTTCCTTCCAGTCCAGGGTTGGATCTATGCTGATTATTTCTTCGACCATCCTAACTACTTCCTCAACTTTTGATGAAATGCAATTTTTTCTGAGGTAGTCGGCAAGATCAAGGATTTCCTGCTCAGATAAATTATATTTGGAAATTATCGGACTGGCTCTGAGAAAATTGATTAGTATTTTATCCATACATATATTTAAAATGGGTTTTTGAATCTTTTTAATGATATCAAAGAAGAGAGGTCTTATTCAACATAACGCAGCAAACCGGGATTTTGAACGCAATAAAAAAGGCCTGTGTAAATACACAGGCCTTATATGAAAAATAATAATAGAAATTATTAATGAGCTTTTTTAGCGGCAGGAGCCGCTTTGGGAAGCTCTATCATCTCTACTTTGCCGGTTGAGAGCATGTACTCACCACCGACGATCTTTAATTTGCCTGCATCTGCAAGGTGTTTGATGATGATGCTGTTTTTCATGATATCTTTATAGACATTTATTACATTTTCGCGGATTGCCGTCTCCATCATCTCGTCTTTTGATCCGCCCTTTTTCTTTGCGGTAGCGGCAGCCGGCTGTATTTTCTTGACTATGGCGCCAATATTCCCTTCAGGTTTTCCCTTAGCATCAAGTGTTGCACCGACTGCACCACACTTCTCGTGTCCGAGTATTACTAACAAGGGAGAATTCAGATGTTCTGCGCCGTATTCGATGCTTCCGAGAGCTATCGGATCGACAACGTTACCTGCAACCCTGATGACGAAGATATCACCGAGCCCCTGGTCGAACAGGAGTTCAGGTGCGACTCTTGAATCAGAGCAGGTTATTACTATGGCAAATGGTTTCTGTCCCTTTAAAAGTTCTTTTCTCTTGTTGTCTCCCAAATCCTTTTTTGCCAGATTGCTTGAAACATACCGCTTGTTTCCGTCCATCAGTTTCTGCAGGGCTTCATCGCCAGAACTTCCTGCAAACACAAAACCTGAAAAGGCTACAACTACCAGTAAAGCCAAAAGAACTCTGAACTGCTTCATACACATACCTCCTTCATATTATTTAGAGTCTGTTCATAAAGTAAATATTTTAACACCCTCCCCAACCCCTCCCCTCAAGGGAGGGGCGATTTTACTACCCTCTCCCTTGAGGGGAGAGGGCAAGGGTGAGGGTGTTTAACAGTTTATGGACAGACACTATTTTAGGCCCCTCAA
>JBAQLU010000166.1:0-15150 GCA_049302065.1 Thermodesulfovibrionales bacterium | reverse complement strand
TGAATTGCTCTGGGGATGTCCTTGGGTCTGTGAATACCGGCTCCATTGTTCTATGGGGCAGTTTGTTCGGGTCTAATGGTTTATGTTTCTTCGGTGGCTTTACCTTCTCAAGGAATTTCTTTGTCTTTTCTATTGCAGTGTCAGTTTCTGACTTGTCTTTTCCTTTGCCTATTTGATCAAGATTATTCCTGAGTTCATTGAGATTTTTGTCATAGTTCTTTACAAAGCTATAATGCCTCTCCAGTATCTCCGGAGGTAATCCCTCATTCTTCAGCTTCTTTTCTGTCTCGGCAAACTGTTTCTTGATATCGACATCGAGTCCCTCAATCTCTGATTTTTTTGCTTTGAGTTTGTTCTTCCTGGTATTTGTGTCTATTGCAGGGTCATTAAACACTGCCTCTATATCATCAATTGCCTTCTGAAACTTCTCTTCCGGTTTTTGTGTTTTAGCCTGCTGAGTGATTTTGGTTGGGTTTCCCTGACTGCCGCCTGCTGTATGCTGACTACTATTCTTTATCGCATAGGCGATATCAAATGCTCCTCCAAATGTCCAGGTGAAAAAAATGAGAACAACAATTGATATGATTCTTATGATGAGATTATGTCTTGAATTCATATCCCCCTCCGGAAGCGTAATGCACGATTATAGCATATGCTAATTATTGTTTCATGCAAAATATAATGCCATATTTAAGGTCACAGATTGGTATTTTTTTCAACTCCTGAAGGACAGAAGCATTATGCAAGTTGCCTCCTGTTGCGGTTGGGATTGCATAGGTGATGGTTGACTGTGAGCTTCCAAAGGATGAAATCGATGCAATTGTTGTCTGACCGATAAGAATCCCTCCTGCTGATGGGTCTCCGTCATAGAACTGCACAACTACATTGTCTGCCTGTGCAGTACCTTTGTTTTTTACATTTGCTGTGATGGTGATTGTTTCTCCGACTGTAGGGGTTGGAATTGAAAAGGTAATGTCAGAGGATGAAAGCAAGAGATTAGAATCGTGTTGTAATTATTACAATTTATTTCCCTGCACCTGATTTTTTCAACAGCTCTGTGATATCTGCTTTTTTACCTACCCTGGCAAACATTAATGCTGTCCAGCCGTCTTTATCCCTAATATTCACATCAGCGGCATTCTTTATAAGTACTTTTGCTATCTCAAGGTTGCCTGCATATGCAACGTACATCAATGCTGTATAGCCGTCTTTATCCTTTGCATTGACATCAGCGCCTTTTTCAACAAGGAGGTGCGCCATTTCAAGATCTCCTTTTTCTGCAGCTATCAGAAGCGCTGTATATCCATCTTTATCCTTTGTATTGAGATTGAACCCTTCTTTTATGGACATTGCAACTGTTTCCTTATCCCCTGATTTTACTGCATCAAAAAAAGCTTTATCAGAATATATAACTCTTTTCCCATCCGTCCCCTGCCCGGAGGTCCCTTCCCTGCCTTTGCATCCGGAGATTGATAGCCCGATGATAAAGAACAGAGATAATACAAAACAACATATAGCTGTCCCTGAAGTTGCCCTACCTCTTCCCGCCATTATCCTCCTTCGGTGATCTGGACATCCTTTCCCTGAACCATCTCATGATGTCATCATACGATGGAGGTGTTATTAAAAACACTTCAATATCTTTAGGGAACTGAAGTTTTGCCCTGTCTTCATCTTTCATAATAAGCAGACCTGCCTCTGCCTCAAGAAGTTTGCTTTCTATTAAACTCATGATATGCTGAAGCCTCTTTTCTGCTGCCTCTGTATAAAACTCAAGAACACGTTTAAAGACTTCTCTGGTAAAAACGACTCTGAGACAGTTGCCCCAATCCGTGTAAGGACCCAAAATTTCCTTGTTTTCCAGAGGGATAAGTACCCCGCCCTCCTCTGATTTTTTTTTAATGATCTGCGGTATTCGTTCATTTATCTTCATCAGCATGTTGAAGGCTTCGTCACCTTCCTGATAAATAAGTTCACAAAATATCCTTTTTATCTTCCCGGCAGCCTCGATCTTTTCTATCTGCTGAACCACCTCATCCCAGTATTTATCCACAAGTTTCTTATAATCCTCAGGCGCGTCTTCAATAGCATAAATGTTTGCCACACAGTAGAGCTTCTTTTTCCCGGCAAAATCCTCTGCATTCGGTCTGTCAATCTGTCCTAATTCTACCACCTCTCATTACTCCTTTCTTTATTGATTTTTGTTCTTTGACAGAATATTACTGAGCCTTTTTCTTGCCTCCTCATTCTTAGGATCAATCACCAATGCCTGCTTGTATTCCTCTGCTGCTTTGTGCGTGAGATTAAGCTTTTCGAAGAGGTCACCGGTTGTTATCCTTATCCCTGCATCATCAGGTAGGGACTCTGCAGCCTGTCTCATAATGCCGAGCGCGTCCGCATGGAGGACTTTTTTCATATAGTAATTATAAACTGAATAAAAAAATGCAGGAGTTATCTTATTTTCATTCTTTATATATTTAAGGGCGTTCAGATATTCTCCTTCAGCCATGCTGTCTTTTCCTGTCCTGTAAAGATAATCCGCAAAGAGGAGATGTGGCTCCACCCTTTCCGGCAGGGCTCTCAGGATATCCTCATCACTCAGCCGGTTCAGCACCATTAGAGTTATGTATTCCCTGGTTCTGTTAGGATCCAAGGATATTGCCTGTTGTGTAATCTTAATGCCTTCATCCTTTCTGCCCATAGAAAAAAGCCATAAGGCATATTTTTGATACCTTGCCTGATTTTGAGCATCATACCTGATTCCCGAGCGAAGAAACTGTCCGGCAATATCATATCTCTTGAATTCATTAAAAAGAAGCCCAAGCCTCTGTAAGTATTCGCTGTTAACCGGATTCCTTTGAACTGACTTTTTGTAGTAAGCTAAGGCTGCTTCATCATTCGAGAGCGCTTTTTCGGTATTGGCAACTGCATAGAGGTAACGTGCTTCAAGAGGATCGAAAAAAGCTGCTTTCATGGATTTATCCCTTATGTATTCAATCTCCCCGGGAGACATTTTATCAGTGAGTTTTGCGTCTTTTATGGAAGAAAAAATATATTTTCCTATTGTAATACCGGAATTATAAGCAAAACAGGTTATGGTGAAAACAGCAATCAGTACAGCAGGGATCTTTGCCGGAAGATGCAGTCTTTTCAGGTATGTTTCATCTTGAGCATCCCGCAAACATGTGTGCGATGCTGAAACAGCAAGTCCTGCAAAGAAGAAGAAATAGAGGCCATTAGCTCCGATGTGAAGGTTAAAATCAGTAATGCTGTAAATCAGGATTGATACCATCCCTGAAATACATCCAATAAAGAGATATATTGAGTATGTCTCGTGTCTTCTGAGAAATCTTTTCCAGGATTTATAGAAGACCATAAAAAGAAATAGCATGCAAAAGAGAAGAGCCAGGACACCCCCTTCGGTCAGAAGCTCAACGTAATCATTATGTGCATGGTCGATAAGCTTCCAGCCCACCCTTTGTCCTGAAAAACTCTGGAATGCCGGGAAGATGTAGAAAAAAGTCCCAAAGCCTGTGCCGGTCAATGGAAATTCCTTTATGATCCTGAGACTGTCTTCCCATATTTCTATTCTGTATTTGATATCTCTTGCCGATTCGAAGCGTTCAATTATAATGCCCCATCCAAACCAACTGACAGAGAGTATTATGATCAGGAACATAATGATAATGAGCAGAGAGCTTTTATCGCGTTTGCCTTTTCCGAGCAGTAACAGTACGAAAACGATCATGGAACCACACAGACTGATGATGCCGCTTCTTGAGAGGGTCAGAAAGATCGATAGTGCAACGAGAACAACAGAGAAGCCAAGGAGCAGGTAGACATTTGTCTTTTGCCGGCTAAAAAGTTCAGTTATCCTGTCACGGATATTTCTGTGATTGGTACGAGGCTTATAGTAGATGAAAAGGCTCAGGATTATAGGGAATATCATCCCCAGCAGGCCGGCAAAGTGATTGCGGTTTACGTAAGGACCAAAGGGGGTTCCCCCGTGTGCCAATTCCCTGAACCATAGAAGTTTACCGTTTGAGAGGAAATGTTGCAGTATGCCCTGGACGGACAGAACTGATGCAAAGATAACAATGATGTTAACGGTTCTCAGCAGATAGTCTTTTTTCGACAGAAGTTGAACCGTCAGAAAATAGAATGCCGCATAGGAGGCTATACGGAAAAACTCTGATAATGTTGCCTTTTTGTTCACCGAGAGCGGTATCCATGCACCGGGCTCTTCTATCAGTACAGTTCTTTTGAACAGGTCATAAGTTTGCGGAGAGATTACCCTGACAATTTCTGAAGGCAGAGGAATGCATTGTATAAAAATATACGTCAGCAAAAATAACAGTGGTATAATTCCCGGCGTCTCGTACAGCGGAATATTACTTTCTTTTGTATTGCGGCAGAGCAGCAAAAAAGCGGCAGATAAAGCAGCAGTCTCCATTATGGTCAATGACCAGGGTTCGACGCTTCCAAAAGCAAGAGGTGAAAAGATTAGAATGAAGATAAATATAATAAAAATACTTTTGGACATTTTCTATAATTTCTATAACTGAATTATATCAATTACAGGTGGGAATTGTCAGTGGTCTGTTAAATAAATCAGGTGGACTTTTTTGAATCTTTCTCGGCATAAGGGGAGTATTGATAGTATTGATAGTAATAATGGTCGCTCTTCTTTAAATTGAAAAAATTAATCACTATGCCGAGAATACGGAATTCGACATCGCTTTCGCGTCTGCCGCTCAGATATTTCAAACCTCTGCTTGCGATCTCATATGTTGTTTTCCCTGCCTTTGTCACTATAATTGTCCCATCGAGGATTTTACTTAAGATAACGCTGTCTGTAACAGACATTAAAGGCGGAGAGTCCCAGATGATAATATCAAATTTCTCATCCAGGATTCTGAGCAGTTGAAGCATTCTCTTAGACCCAAGGAGTTCAGACGGGTTTGGGGGAATAGGGCCTGAAGGCAGTATGCTGAGGTTCATGACCGGCTTTTTAAAAATAGTTTCGATATCAGTTGAAGTACCCACGAGATAGGTGCTGAGCCCGCTTAAATTGTTCAGCCCGAATACTGTATGGACGCGGGGCTTCCGCAAGTCTCCGTCAACCAGTAAAACCGAATATCCGGAGCGGGCGATTGTCATGGCAAGGTTAACAGAAGTAACTGTCTTGCCCTCTTCAGGTCCCATGCTTGTAATAAGGATATTCTTTGGAGGTTTCTCCGCTGAAGAAAGCAAAATAGCTGTCCTTATTGTTTTGTAACTTTCAGCAAAAACAGACTGTGGCTCCTTCTGGATTATTTCTTCAATATTCTCTTCCCCGGATTCCAGAAGAGGTACTACACCAAGGACAGGCACGCCTAATTTTGCTTCAACTTCTTCAGGGGATTTGATCGTATTATCAAGGTATTCAATGAAAAATGCCAGACCAATTCCGCCACCGAGACCGATTAATAGGCCGAGCAGGATATTCAGAGCTTTTCTGGGCTTTATAGGAGAACCCGGTTTCTCAGCTTTCTCAACTACCCATACATTAACCGTCTTAATCTCTTCTGTAACACTCTGCTCTTTAATCCTCTTTACGAGTGCATCAAAAAGCTGACGGTTTGTTTCAACATCTCTCGATAAAACACCATATTCAATAAATTTTTCATTCAGACTGAGGGCCTCTGACTTGGTACTTGATAGCATTCTCGAAAGATTAGTCTCATTGGACTGCGCGAGTTCGTATTCATTCTTGATTGAAGTGATAACTCTCCTTATTTCCTGATCTCTCTTTTGCTGCAAACCCTTCAGTTCTTCTTCTGCCTTTATCAACGCAGGATGCTTCCTGCCATATTTTTTCGAAAGCTCTTCTGCATTCTGTTGAGCTTTCAGTATCTGGCTTCTTAAAGACTGAATAGTCTGTTCTGATGCAATAGCAGGTATCGTTTCCGCATTTCTCAGGTTTACGGATATGTTCTTGACCTGATTGTATAGCGATTCCATCTCCTTCCTCTTTGTCTCTGACTTTATTAACTGGCTGTTAATCTCATTGAGCTTGTCGGGCGTTAAAGCAACCTTATCCTGAATTGTGACGATATTGTTTGCCCTTATATAGTCTTGCAAGGACCTTTCTGATCTCTGGACTTTGTCCTTTTCCTCTTCAGCCTTTTTGGTCATCCATTCTATAGAGTATCGTGAAGATGTCATTCTCATCTCCAGGTTCTGTTCTATATAAGCCTTTGCAACGGAATTCGCAATCAGAGCAGCAAATTCAGGTTTCGTCGAGATAAAGCTGATATTTACAATCCTCGTATCTTTAACAGGGGCTACAATAATCCCCCCCCTTATGATATCTGCAAGGATATCAGCCTTGGATTTCTGGCCACCGGGGACAATCTTTTGGCCCTTAAAAAATGATTCATAGGTATTTTCAAGTGAAAGCGTGCTCACTACCTTCTGAGCTACGGGTGTACTTTTTATGAGCTGATATTGTGTTTCATAAAATTCAGGTTCATACATATTGAAATAAGGGTACATCATAGAAAGGTTAATAGGTTCAACCTTTTCAATAAGCACCTTTGTCGATGCCTGATAAATCGGTGTGGATGAGAGGGTTCCGATTATGACAACAATGAAGACAATGGTAAAGAAGGTATAAACAGTATATCTTCTTTTATAGACAACTCTCAGGTAATCCCGTAAATGTATCTCTTTTTCTTCCATAGACTAAAAAAAACTCTCCGGCACTACAATCACATCATTGGTGAGAACAGGCTCATCCATTTTCACCTTTTCGAGAACCTCTTCTTTTCCGTTGGTTTTTCTGATGATCCTGACCTTTCCTTTTGATGCCTTGTCAGAAAATCCCCCTCCCGTGGTAATAGCTTTAATGACTGTTAATCCCTCTTCATGTCTATAGGCTGCAGGTTTCTTAACCTCACCGGTTACATAAAAAACCCCTGCCTTTGTTATATAGATGCTGTCACCGTCCATTATAGGAATATCCTGAGATTGATCACCTCTTTCAATAAGGGCTTTCAAATTAACCGTTATTGTACTCTCATTCTTATCTGAAGGATTAGCTTTTCTTTTTATTATCGCCTTGTCACCGGCATCCTTTGTTAGACCCCCTGTCTGCGAAAGCAAAGATAGAAATGTGGTCTGACCTGGAAGGACAACAAGGCCGGGCTTTGTTATTTCACCCATGATGAATGCTTTTTTGCTTCTGAATTCCTGGATGAATATACTCACTTGCGGATCAACAATATACCCGTCTGACAGAAGAGTCTCTATCTTCTGGGTAATTTCAGGGAGCATAAGACCTTTTACCATAACCTGCCCTATTAATGGCAAAACAATAACCCCTTCACCACTTACCCTTGCAGTTGTTTTCAAATCCTCATTATCATAAACAAAGATATTTAAAACATCCCCTTCACCTATGATATAGTCTTGAGAGAAAGAAATCTCAACAAAACTGCAAAAAAATATCATTACTGCCGCTAAGATAAAATACTTCATATTTTTATTATATTATAAAGCAATTGAGAAATTGAACTAAAAGATGGTCGGGGATCTTTTGTAAGCCGCCTGACCTACCAGGAACCTGTTGCCCTGAGAAATACTGAATTCGTTGTATAATCAAATTCAGAAAAATTTGAGTCTCTCCTTGACAGTAAATATCCGACAGAGGTATCGAGCCACCTCTTAACTTTATGCCGGAGTGAAAATGATGCTGTATAGTACTTATCATTTAATTGATCTGTCCTGTCTTCATAGGTCAGATCCTGCCTGTAGATATCATTTGTATAGGCAAGTTGTATGTCAGCAGTAAGCTTTGAGGTAAGCATCTGGGCATATCCAACTCCTATTGCCGTGGAAAGAATATAATCTGTTGTTGATATATTCGTTTCATTTGTTGTCCTTGATGCGGTAAGTGTCACTGACGTTTTTGGGGTAAACCTGTGTCTGAGCTGCAACTCCATAATAAAATCCTTGCTATCGTTAACACCAGACCCGGTAAAATCCTTAAAGCCATATCCTGCCTTTATGGTTCCTGAAGATTTTGCAGTCATATCCCACTGGATGCCACCGAGGTAATGGTATTCCTTACTGTTCGATACAGTGTCTTTATTGTATTGGATGTCAATAAAATCGTATTGTACGAAGAGAGATGTCTTCGGTTTGAATTTATAAAATATATACCCTGAAAATGCATTGTCATCTCTGTCTCTGAAATCATAGCTTGCATCATCATAGCGAACGATATAATTTGCATAACCGGCCCTGAGCTTGAACCTCTCACTGAGGCGATAGGTCGCGATAAAACTGAGCAGGTTTGTCTTGTATTTGTCCAGTTCACGTGATGTTATGCCGGTTCCAAAGTCGTCATGTGAAAATTCAAACTGATCAAGCAGTTCCAGCGAAAGCCCGCCTCTGAAATTATACTGCAAAAGGCCCTCAGCTTTATGACCAACGGAATTTAATCCGGCGGAATCTCTTGAGTGCAGCTCAATATTCGCAACATATGATAAGTATGCCTGATATCTTTTAAAGGTATCCGCAGGATATCTGCTGAGGTTCAGACCGCCGGGGGAAAGAGTGGAAGTATCAACTGTAGATAACTTTTCGAGTTCAACAGGGACTGTCAGCCATATCCCAGGGGATAGAACGGTAATAAAATCGCTTTTTTTGTCTTTCTTGCTACTGAACGCATTATCTGTATAGTATTCAGTGATCGACAGGAATGGATGAACAGACCTGCTCTGCCTGCCAAACACTGCTTCCGATGGTCTGTCCTGGTCAGCGACGACAGGTTTGTCATTTGCCGTAGACTGAGGACTTACCGTCTCCTGCTGGCTTGCCCCCTTTGAAGCAACTGCGGTTAATGCTCCACTAATTTGAGGGGTCAGATGTTTAGCTGCAAAAGGTTTGCTTTCAACAGGTTCAGTTGCACCTGAAGTCGCTGGTTTTACCATGCGAGGCGCCAATGCTGTATCTGTTGACGGATCTTTTCGCGCTGTATAAATTCTTTCTTTCCCTATAGCTTTTTCCTCTGAAGATGTTCTTTCAGATGTAGCCTCTTGTCTAATCTCAGAAGGAGGCATGGTAATATTCGGTTTTTGAGAAAGGTTTTCTGCAAAAACTGTATAAATTATTTTATCATCTTTCTCAGCAACACTTCGTATTGTAACCTTATAACCCTCTTCTCTGAGTTTCCTGGTAAGTTTCTCAGCGTCTTCAATCTTATCAAAAACCTTAAAAATAGCGATTTGCTCCATTTCTCCGGCAGTTGAAACATTTTTTGAAGATTCTGCACTTTTATTTAAAGAATCCCGGGCATCAGTATATTTTTCTTCGATAGCTTTTTTCTCTAAAGCAAGCTCCTGTTTTGCCCTGTTTTGAGATGAGGGAGTTTTGGTTGGATTTTTAACCTCTTTTACAAAAACCCTGTAGATTACCTTCTTATCTCTGGTAAGACCCTTTTTTATTACAGCTTCCTGATGCTTATCACTTAATTGCTTAACAAACCTTTCTGCATTCTTTTTATTCTTGAAGCTGGCCACCTGCTTTAACTCATAAGACTTGCTCTGAGAGACTTTTTTATGAAGATTTTTGGAAGAATTTATCTCTTTAGAAAATAATATTCCAGGGCTCAGGAACAATAAACTTATAAGACATAATAAACATATTCGTTTCATTAAAATATCAGCTTTTTAATGTAATATGTTTGTTTATTATAATAAATGTATCCATCATATACAACACAAGAATAATAAAACTTTATCTTAAAGTCAAGTAAAACATTAAATTGCACTTGATAACCTATTGATATTTTGACGATATATTGCCTAAATAATAGCAGGTGAATTTTTCCGAAAAACTTAAGGACTGGATGGGCTAAGATATCCGCCACCTGGATTTCCACCAGGCACCCAAATTTCCATTGTCTCTAACTTCTCAGGTTGAACATAACATAAACCAGGCAAGCCTGCTGATGAAATATATTGCGCAACGTCTTTTGCCTCTGCCCCTGCATCAGTAGCACACCTTGCAACAACTTCGGGCGGGGTACCCACTTCAATGGCGCCGTAAACTATATCCTTTAAATTACCTTCAGCCATTATAGCGCATTTGATAATAAGACATGCGCTATAGCCAAGCTGTATCCCTGTTTTGACAGTATCTTTGGTATTTAATCCTTCCTTTATAGTCTTTTTCACAGCAGTACAAATATCCTTTTCCTTAGGATTATTCAGGGTTAACTTTTCTCTGACAGGCTCTTGTGCAAAAGCCATACCGGCAAAGAGCAAAAAAACTGCAGATAAACAAAGAGATTTCATAACGCATTTACCCATAATAATATTTTTATATTTATTATCCTTATAGTTTAATTATTTCAAAAAAAACCGATTCTGTCAAGACAAAACAGGCAGAGACAGCAGGCCGGGATGCTACTTAGCGCAGCGGAAACCTGTATTTAAATATCTCTGCTCAGGATAAAACCA
This sequence comes from Thermodesulfovibrionales bacterium, assembly GCA_049302065.1. Classification (GTDB taxonomy): domain Bacteria; phylum Nitrospirota; class Thermodesulfovibrionia; order Thermodesulfovibrionales; family SM23-35; genus VGWX01. The sequence continues at coordinate 4,642 of JBAQLU010000166.1, read as the reverse complement.
GTACCGGTATGTAGTTCGCATAGTGAAGTCTGCATAAGTATCAAACCATGAACCGCCACGTAATGTCTTGAAAATTCCGAATGAAGGCCCCTCCGGATTATCCATTGGCGGCACGTTCAGATCTTTCTTCCTGACATCAGAGGCATTTGCTTCTATGCCTGCAAACCTCTTTGCCACTTCCATGTTAGCAAACTCGTTTCCAGGATTACAAAAGTCACAATAGTTCTGCCTGTACCAGTCATTTGTCCATTCCCAGACATTCCCGGCCATATTGAAGGCGCCATAATAGGATTTTCCACCGGACAAATCGTCCACAGGCACCATGACATTCAGGCTTTTTTCTTCCCATTTTTGATCATATCTGGCTTTTGTAGCTTCAGGTTTACTGTTCCCCCATGGGTATATCCTTCCATCATCACTTCTTGCGGCCTTTTCCCATTCAGCTTCTGTTGGAAGACGTCTCCCATTCCAAATACAATAAGCATCCGCACCAAACCATGAGACATTGTTTGCAGGATAATTTTCAAATCCTTTTCTCGGCATATATTTTTCAGGGTTTTTCTTTGTCTCAACAGCCATACCGTTCACATAAGATATGCCAATAATGGTTGAATACTGATCATGCGACAAATATCTCTCTTCAGGATTGCCTTTTTCATTCAAAAAAATGGCAAAATCCTGTGCTGAAACTTCATACTTATCTATCAAAAAAGTGTCAAGAAATACCTCATGTTCCGGCTTTTCATTGGTCTCCCCCTCATTAAGACCCATCATGAACCATCCTTTATGTATGAGTACCATATCCTCCGGGATGTCTTTATCAGAAAATTTTCCTGTTGCGCAAGATGTGAGCATTAGCGATATAACTACCGTTGCAAGAGTGAGATATACCCTTGAAATTCTCATATTATGATTTTATCTCTTTTCTATTTGACAATACAAGGGTGATTTTCCCCTCACCGTCAAATTCTAAAATCTTGCATGAACGATTGAGTGTGTAAAGAAAATATCCCATTAGAATAATCACTGGATCATGTGGTAAGCTATCTTCTTACAAATTATCCTTTCTTTTTGTTACAAGCGATAGATGAAAAAGATTGCAATAATAGCTTTGTTTTTATTATTTCCATTAATAGCCGATCCTGCTTATGCTGAAAAATTAAAAGTTATCGCAAGTATCACACCGCTTGCCGATTTTTCAAGACAGGTAGGAGGGGATAAGGTTGAGGTAAAATTGCTCCTTCCTCCCGGAGCAAGCCCGCACACCTATGAACCGACTCCAAAGGCTCTGAAAGATGTATCCGATGCCAGGGTCTTCATCAAGATTGGTTTGGGTTTAGAGTTCTGGGCTGAAAAAATCATAAGGTCGTCAGGACAAAAAAATCTTATCATCGTTGTTTCATCTTCTGACGTGCCATTAATTACATATCATGAGAAAGGCCATTCACACGGTTCATCAGGGGCTGATCCTCACATATGGCTCGACCCTGTGATTGCAAAGAGCATTGTCACGAAGATAGAAAAGGCTTTTGCTGAAGCTGACCCTCAAAATGCCGGGTATTACAGGCAGAATGCCTCAATCTACAGGGAAAAACTTTCCCGGCTCGATAAAGAGATAACCAATAAAGTAAAAACTTTAAGGGTCAAAGAATATGTCACTTTCCATCCAGCGTGGAATTACTTCTCAAAAAGATATGGACTAACAGTAGCAGGCGTTATAGAAGAGTCTCCCGGCAAAGAGCCTGGCCCAAAGCATATTGAAAAGATTATAAGAGAAATCAAACGGATAGGCAGCAAAGTTGTTTTTGTTGAGCCTCAGTTCAATCCGAAGATTGCAGAAGTTATTGCAAAAGAATGCGGTGCAAAGGTTGTATATCTTGACCCTATCGGAGGACAGAAAGGCAGAGAGACGTATTTAGATATGATGAGATATAATATTGCCGTCATGGAAAGCGTGATGAAATGAAGGCGATAGAGATAGATAATTTAACTGTGAAATTGAATGGGAAGGGAGTCCTTCATAATATAACCCTGTCTCTGGATGAAGGGAGATTCCTCGGTATCGTCGGCCCGAATGGTGGAGGAAAAACAACTTTCCTCAGGGCAGTCACCGGACTTATAAAACCAGCGTCCGGCAAGATCCTTGTCTTTGGCAGGCAGCCGCAAGAAGTTTTGAGATCCGGAAACATATTCGGTTATCTTCCGCAGCTCTCGAAAGCATCTCCTGATTTTCCTGTCAGGGTAATAGATGTTGTCATGATGGGAAGATACGGGAGAGTGGGAATGCTGAGATGGCCGGGAGAACAGGACAGGGAAAAGGCCCTTGAATACCTCTCTGTAATGGGGATAGAGGAACTGAAAAACATGGCTTTTGGTGAACTCTCAGGCGGCCAGCAGCAGAGGGCGTCGATCGCAAGGGCGCTTGCCGGTGAACCAAAGATTCTCATCCTCGACGAACCAAACACAGGGATAGATGTTATAGGCCAGGAAGATTTCTATCACCTCCTGAAGGGACTTCAAAAGCGGTTTCATATTACCATTCTTATGGCTTCGCATGATATCGGGGCAATAACTTCCTATGTTGATGAAATAGCCTGTCTCAATAATACCTTCCATTACCAGGGCACCCCTGTCGGGGCGCTGAATGAATCGGTATTGACTGACCTGTACGGGAAGAATGTAGACCTGCTCATGCATACTGATATCTGCGAGAAGTGTGAACGCCTGAGAAGGTTATAAAAGGCTTATGCTCGAAGTCTTCAGTTCTTCATTTATGCAGAAGGCATTGCTTGTTGGCGTAATAGTCAGCCTGCTCTCAGGCCTCATCTCTGTTTTTATAGTGCTTCGCAAGATGTCGTTCATAGGCGCCGGCATTTCACATGCTGCCTTCGGTGGAATAGCTATAGGCTTCCTTGCAGGCATAAATCCAATCTTCACCGCCATACTCTACTCCATTGCAGTTGCACTCGGCATTGAATTTATCAGCAGGAAGGGTAAAGTCTCAGAGGATGCCTCTATAGGCATATTCTTTGCGAGCTCAATGGCTCTCGGTATTGTGCTGATAAGCCTCTCAAAAGAATATACTGTTGATCTCTTCGGTTACCTTTTCGGCAATATATTAGCCATTTCACGGGGAGAAGTAATCCTATCAATGATTATAGCAATATCAGTAATCGGAGTTATCATGCTGTTTCTTAAAGAGATATTCATAACAACGTATAATGAAGAGATAGCACGTGTAAGTGGCATACCTGTAAGGGCAATCAACACACTCTTCCTGATTCTTATTGCCATATCCATCGTTATCTCCATGAAAATTGTGGGTATCATTCTCGTCTCTGCCCTCCTTGTAATTCCAGGGGCAACCGCACAACTATTTGCAAGGAATTTATATTCTATGATTGCCGTTTCATGTGGAGTGGCTGTTATTTCCACAGTCCTGGGGCTGATTCTCTCCTATGAATTCGACATCGCCCCCGGCGGCAGCATTGTCCTTACCGCTACCTCGATATTCTTTGCAGCTTTAATCTTTAAGAGAAGAAAGTAGAAAAACCTGAACAATTTTTATAATCTTTGGAGATTACGGCAGTACAAATACAATAATTTCTCTCATAAAAGATCCAGGGAATCTAAGACAAGCATTTCAAAGGCAGAGTAAGCTTTTAAAGGATGCATTTGTTGATTGAAGTAAAGGAAAGATTTACTTGATGACGCAGATGCGTTTACTTCTTCATCCTAAAAGACGCATGGCAAAAGATTTTCACGGGGTGCGTCTATCACCTACCACTGTTTAAAATCAAGGAGTGTTAATTATTAAAGAATAGCGGTAGTATGTAATAAAAGACTATCCTGATAAGGTCTTTTTATAGTTTTGTATATTTTTTTATTTCTTCCTTCAATCTCTTTATTTCTTCCTTCATCTCCTCCATTGTTTCTTTTAGTTCCTTCATCCGTAGTTCCCTGCCAATTGCCATATCATAAAATTCCTCAAGTTCTTTCATCTTCTTTCTAAGATCTTCTTCCATTTTTTTCCGTCTGGTGACATCTATCTCCAACTTTTTGTTGATCTCGATGAGATCTGTTCTCATTTTGCAAGTTGTCATAGCACCGGTTATAAGACTGGCAATTATATCTAAAGTCATAATATCAATATTTAGCCCATAATTTTTAGAAGGTAAAGCTGCGATGGCTAAACCAATTCGCTTTTCCTTATAGTCTATTGAATTGGCAAATTGGGGTCAAATTGGCAAATGGCAAATTGCAAACAAATTGGGGTCAAATCTTCATTATTGACATAAACCTTCAATTCTGATGATGAGTTCACACAACTTCCTGTCTTTCTGCATCTTTTTAGCAAGCCTTCTCCGTTCCTGGCTCACCGATGTATAGCCAACTCCGAATATCTTCCCGATTTCCTCTCCTTTTAACCCCCCAAACCTGTATAGTAAATCCATTGCTATCTGCCTGTACACTCCTTTATCCTCCTTCAGATCATCCGGGCTCTTTCCGGTCACCTCTTTAATAGCAACCATAATTCCTTCCACAGAATTATAACAATGTATTTCTTTCACCGCAGGAATTTCACTGCTAATATCTTTATCAATGAATTTTTCTTTCACCCATTCAATAAACTCAGAGCGGC
>JBAQLU010000165.1:0-1658 GCA_049302065.1 Thermodesulfovibrionales bacterium | reverse complement strand
GGACAACGGCTTGGATGGAGTCGAGACGACTGTTGATGCCCTCGATCTCGTGGATATGCTTCTGGAGAGACCCGTGGTTCGCATAGAGACGGGCGTTCCGGGCGAATTCGTCGTCGGCCGTGACGATCGCTCCGGCGTCCCCGTAGGCGCCAAGGTTCTTGCCGGGATAGAAGCTGAACGTCCCGGCGATCCCGAAAGTCCCGGTCTTTTTGCCTTGGGATGTGGCGAAATGGGACTGGGCGCAGTCCTCGATGAGATAGAGCTTGTGCTTTTCGCAGATCGCCTGGACGGCCTTGATGTCCGCCGGCTGTCCGAAGATATGGACCGGGATGACGGCCTTGGTCTTTTTCGTGATTTTCGCTTCGATCTGGGAAGGATCGATGTGGAAATACTCGTCGATGTCCACGAAGACGGGCCTGGCGCCGGCCTGGGTGATCGTTTCGGAGGTCGAGATCCAGCTGTTGGCGACGGTGATGACCTCGTCGCCGAAGCCGATGCCCAGGGCCTTGAGGGTGATATAAATGGCGTCGGTCCCGTTGGCGCAGCTGACGCAATGTTTCATGCCGTACTTCTCGGCATAGGCTTTCTCGAAACCCTCGACGTACTTGCCGCCGATGAACGCCGTCTCGTTGATGACGGCTTGAATGGCTGGGTCGATCTCGGATTTGAGGGCGAGGTATTGGGCTTTGAGGTCGACGAAGGGCACGTTCATGATAATATATAACTCCTTTTCATTTTAGCGGTGTCCTATTGTTGGACACACATATTTTGCTCAGCATCTCGGCATTAGGGTAGTGGCTTCCCGCCTCCCCGTCTATCATCCCGGGGGGCTATTTCAGGGGTGATAAAATCCCGGCGCTTCTCACCCCTAAAGAGGAGGAATCCGAAGCAGCTCACCGTAAAGCACTGGGCTGCATTCCCGTCCCTGAATCGTCGCTTGGACGTCTTTGTGGTCTACCACTCCCACCCACATCTGAGATCCATAAAGCGAGGACACCCTTCCTAATTGAGCATAGATTTTGACCAACAGGGACAGAGGCAGAAAAAAAATCATCATTCTCCGTATGATCCGGTAATAATTTTCTTCGGTGTTTCCCTCTGTCAAGATCAGGAGCATCGCAATGATGTCAACAGCTAGTCGAACCGCCTGATCTTGAGGGCGGCGCTGAGACGCATCATCTGTTCGCGGCGGCAGAAGCGGACCACGTCCGGAGGGACCGCCCGCGGGACCCCCTGGAGAAAGCTCCAGACATAGCCGGTCAGTATCGCCAGGCCACCTATTCCATACGGCCGATACCTCATCTGGTAAAGGGCACGGAAGATCTGCCATAAGGGGTGATTTCCCAAATAGTATTCCTTGGCGCCTTGCCGGTACAAGGCGCCGAGTCTTCGGCTCCGGCCGGTGCCAATCTTGCGATGATGGAAGACGTTCCGTTCCGTGAACGTCCTCGTCTTCCAGCCCAGCATCCTCGCCGTCGTGACAGCCAGCCAGTCGATGCCACCACCCTCAATGGGCTTGTACCCGCCGACAGCTTCAAAACACTCACACCGGAAGAGTTGGCAGGCGCCGGACACGTGCTCGATGTTCGTGAACCGGTAATCGTAAGCCCCCCCCGTTTGCTCGACGAAAGGGACTCCGGCCACGCCGAGTCCAGGGT
>JBAQLU010000164.1:0-1843 GCA_049302065.1 Thermodesulfovibrionales bacterium | reverse complement strand
GGGAGGGGAGATTTAAGATACCTCGTCCCGAAAGCTTTCGGGACTGCGGGGTAGTTCATTATTCCCTGTATTGCTAAAGCAGATGGAGACTGTGAGAAAAAAATTGATTAAAGAAATCTCCTCCCGTTAGAAATTATTAAGGAGTTCTTAAGTAAAGCCCCCTCACCCTTGCCCTCTTCTTCCGTGAATATGCTAAAATTAATTTTAAGGAAAAATAATGAACATTATGGAACAAAAAAGAAAAGAAATGAAGGAAGAATTCCTTGCGCTGACGCCTGCACAAAGAATTCAGCAGATGGAGTTTCTTTTTAATGAATTTGTGAGACTTAGAGCGAAAAGAGAAGGGATATCCGAAAATGAAGCCTATCTTAGATACGCTGAAAGAAATAAGAAAACTTATAAATAGATTTTCTACTGAAAAAGGATACAAGGATACAAGAATTGCGCTTGTCGGCGGTTATGCGGTTATTGCTCATGGGATTGAGAGAACCACTAAAGATATTGATACGTTAGCTATCGGCAGCCCTTATGATAGTTTTGGCAAAGCTCTATCCGAATTTCTCAAATATGAACTCAAATCTAAAGAAATGGAAGTGAAATACATTCCCAAGGCTGCTGATATTCAGGATCCTTTCCAGCACGAAATTATCTATCTTAAAGATCCAAAAGGGATTATGCCACGAGTCGATATAATTATTGCCCAATATAAGTGGGAATTGGAGGGTTTGTTGACATCAAAGCCGGATAAAGTAATTCCAATAAATGTTCTGCCCAAGCCCTATCTCATTGCTATGAAACTGAAAGCAGGGGGTCCTAAAGACGATCATGATGTAATTGAGTTATATGAAATCCTGACGGAAGAAGAAAAAAGCAAGACACTTGAACTATCTAAACTCATTCACAAGGATAAAAAACTCGTCCGTCTCATTAAGCCAAGAAAACCGCTCAGGGATAAGGAAGATAAAGACCAACTGCTTTAAAGAGGTTGAACCCCATCCAACCCCTCCTGCCTGGAGAGGAGGAGTTGGATGGTCAAAGGGGAGGGGCGTATGAGTCAGCGTTATATCTTTAAAACATAATATCTCAGCCATCCATACACGGTTGAGATAATTACGGTCATTACCATCATCGGCATTCCGTACAGCATGAATTTTCCGAAGGAGATTCTCTTGCCGAGTTTTTCTGACATCCCATGCAAAACTGCCAAGATTCATTAAATCCATATAGGCAGGATGGACTGCCTTGAGGATATCGCCAATGGAAAGTATTCCAATGAGATTTCCTGATGCATCGAGCACCGGCAATGCCTTTACGCCTATCTTCTCCTCACCTCTCTGCGCTATCCTCAGAAGGTTCGCTGCCTCTTTCAGTGTGTTGTCGGGTCCCAGAGATACTCCTGCAAAGGGATCATCAATTCTTTAGCCTTCATAAAGCCTCCACCATTATTCTATTTTTAATTCCTGTTTTTCCCCGTCTATCACCACATACGAATCAGCAGGCCAGATGTAGTTTGCATCCGGTGCATGGATCTGGATGCCTGTGAGCACGGCATAGTCGCTTTTTGATGTGTCTACGACTTTCCCGATGGCAAGTTCAAGGTCTTCCTGGATCACCTTGCGGGTTATCTTCGTAAGCTCAAGGAGGCTCGGGATATCGCCATAGGTGATTTCCTTGATAAGCCTCCTTTTAAGAAGACTCTCCTCAATATCCTCCTCATCAATCTTGATATGGAGCTTGCCTGTATAGAGCTCATCGAGAAAAAGGCAGAGCGCTCCGCAGGCGCTGGATTCTTCCTTGATTCCCCTGCGCTTGCAGAAGCCGGTCTTGCCGTCTTCATTGATTG
>JBAQLU010000163.1:0-3236 GCA_049302065.1 Thermodesulfovibrionales bacterium | reverse complement strand
AGTTGTACGGTCACGATGGACGCAGCAAAGACAGTAACCGCGACCTTTACGCTTAAGACCTATACGATAACAGCAACAGCAGGCAGTGGCGGGAGCATCACCCCGTCTGGAACAGTGACGGTTAACCAAGGAGCAAGCCAGAGCTTTACGATCACCGCGAATACGAATTATACGGTTGGCGGAGTCGTGGTGGATGGAAGCTCAGTGGGCTCAGTGACGGGTTATACCTTTACGAATGTAACCGGCAGCCACACAATCAGTGCAAGCTTTGCAGCGGTTGAAGACCTGCCATTGATGCCTGATGCAATTGATCTTCCAAAAACTGGTCAAACAGTAAGCTATGCTCCGGGTGATGATGGTTCCATTCAGGCAGGAATTGAATGGCCAACTGCACGGTTTACTGACAACGGTGATGGAACAGTAACAGATAATCTTACAGGACTTATGTGGCTTAAAGATGGTGGCTGTTTAAGAAGGAGCTGGAATAATGCACTCCGTGCTATTGCAGATTTAAACAGTAATTCAGGGATATTTAACTGTCTCGAATATGCTGCTGTTTATAACGATTGGCATCTACCTGATGTGCAGGAACTTGAAAGCCTTATCAATTATGGAGTCCCGGACTCAGTGGTATGGCTTAACACTGAAGGTTTTAAGAATATGAAATCTTCTTATTATTGGTCTTCTACGACCTATCAGGGTAACACTACCCAGGCATTGATGGTAAGCATGAATGATGGTGCAGAGAAACTCGGATCGAAGAACAAAGCATATTACGTATTGCCTGTACGTACTGGAACCTCTGAAAATAGCTATAGATTACCAGCGGCCGGCTTAAACACAAACGACACTTCTGGGAATAATGGATCTCTGCAAGCAGGAAATGAAGGGTCAAATCAGAGGTTTACTGATAATGGTGATGGGACGGTGACGGATAATCTTACAGAACTAATGTGGCTTAAGGATGGAGGCTGTTTAAGAAGGAGCTGGAATAGTGCGTTGCAGACGATTGCAGACTTTAACAACAATCTATACAAGGATAACTGTCTTGAGTATGCTGCCGACTATACTGACTGGCGTTTGCCCAATGTAAAGGAACTTGAAAGCATGATAAAGTATGGAACTTCAGGTTCTGCGGTATGGCTTAACACTGAAGGTTTTGCGAAAATGAAATCTTTTCCCTATTGGTCTTCTACAACATATCAGAGCGATGCCAAAAAGGCATGGGCAGTAGATATGAAAAAAGCCAACACAGTACTAAAGAAAAAGAACAATACTAACTACTTATGGCCAGTGCGCGGGGGTGCTGTAGGAGGAAATTAAGAAAGTTGTTATTGTGTGTCCCTCTCAATCAGGGATCAATTGTGTCTCTTTGATTCAAAAGACGGAGCAACAACACAATTGATCCCTCCTAACCTTATCTGACCAATCTTACGTAATCCATATATAAAACAACTTTTTTCTCAGGATTTGACATAAATAATAATACCTTATAAATATTCTGCAGATTGATTTTCCTGTTTGTGGCCGAAGTTGCCATTTCATTTAGAGGTATGCATATGTTGTTTTGCCCTGACTTGAGATTAATACTTTGATTATAACGGTCATTATAATCCGGATAATCTTTCTTGTCATCAATCCGTAGAGATATCTGTTCTTGTCTTACTCCAGGGTTATAGATATCAAAGCAAAAATATTTGAAGCCGCTCCAGTTATTTTTTGTGATGATAGGCGTTAATCCTAAATAATCTTCTCCATCAGAAGGATAGAGCTCAAGTTTCAAAGATTTTAATCCATGCGTTCGATGTTCGTCCGAGAGGGAATACATGGTATGACATTCCCATTCGAGTTGATCCAACTCTGACGGCGATTCAAAATCAAACAGTATCTGTTCACGAGCTTTTTGATCAGAACAGTTTAAGAGGAAAGACAAAAGTATCAGGAGAATAATCGTTATTGACTTACCCATTTTTATCAATTGACCGAAAAATGCAAGACTACGATCTCCGGCTTTCTGAAGAGCCGTATAGGAATATGACTTGTTCCAATCCCACGACTTACATACATCTTCGCATTTCCCTTTTTGAAGTATCCCTGACTATAAGATGCATTCTTTTCATAACCTATTATTCCTGAAAACCAGGAGGGAAGGGGTACCTGCCCTCCGTGAGTATCACCAGCGAGCATGAAAATATTATGATCTTTATCAAAGAGATCAAAAGACAGAGGATTATGGCTCAGGATAATTACAGGTTTCTTATTCTTCAGGAATTGAAGACTTTTCAGAGGTGAAGAAGGGTCTGCCTCCTCCTTTTCTATCCCGCTGATCCAAATAGGTCCCTGGGGAAGATGAACCATCTCTGTAGAGTCTCTTAGAAAATGCACCTGATGGTTTTTGGTTAATTCGCTGCTTCCTTCTCTATGACAGAAGAGACAGCTTTTTCTCGAAGAACTATAGTCATAATCACCCATCACACCCCAGATGCCGATTTTGGCCTTTAGCTGAGAAAGAAAGGTCAGCGCTGCTTCATAATTCCCGTTCCATTTCACATAATCTCCTGTCAGAAAAATAATATCAGGCTTGAGATTATCGAGGATTTTTAAGATCTTTTGTTCCCGTTTACCGATATCCTCAATATGCAGGTCTGAAAGTTGAACCAGTGTAGTTTTTTCGAGAATCCTCCCCAAATCCTGATCATGAATCCAAACATGATGAATTTCGATCTGGTATGGCTCTATGAAGACCCCATAGATGACCAGAACAGATATTAATAAAACAATACCGATAAAGCACCCAACTAACCATCGCATTTTTGGTCTTATAATTTATAATGTAGATTTAAATAAAAGGTTTTTCAGACATTTCTAAGGAATTTCAATAAGACTATTCTCTAAGTCAATTCGTGCTTTAACTTTATTTAAAAAATCCATACCCAGAAGTCCGTCTATTGGCCCACTAAAAGGTAGGGTATGAGCAACAACACTGAAGTTGTCTATTTTTACGCCAAATGTGCTAAACCAAACAGCAAGGTTTTCCGGGATGCGACCTGTATACTCTATGACTATATTCTTGCCTTTTGTCTCCATAAGGATTTTATAAATCTCTTCCTTTACCGGTGAATGGGCAATCACATGCCCTTTAATCAAAAGAATTCCTCGAAGCTCAGCTTCGGGGTTCCCAATTATTCCCTCCCCCTTGAGGGGGGAGGGTTAGGGTGGGGGTGTTTGATGAAAAT
>JBAQLU010000162.1:0-1763 GCA_049302065.1 Thermodesulfovibrionales bacterium | reverse complement strand
TATGACTTATTTGTCTTGAGGGTTTTTATATTTAGAGAGTTCTTCCTTTAATTCTTCCATCTGTTCCTTGAGTTCTATCATTCTCAATTCTCTGCCGATAGCCATATCATAGAAGTCTTCAAGCTCTTTCACTCTCTTCTTAATCTCTTCCTCCGCCTTCTTGCGCTTGGTAATGTCGCGATAAATCCCATAAACCCCTATCACTTTATTATCTATAACAATTGGCTGACACAGAAGCGATACATCAAACTGTATCCCGTCTTTGTTCTGACGAGTAGTTTCTAATGTAATTCTCTCTCCTTTTGCAACACGATCCGTAATTGAAAGTGCTTCATTCCGGAGAGATTCGGGTATTATTAATTCATCAATCAATCGTCCAGATGCCTCTTCCTGTGTATATGCGAATAATTTATTAAAGTCTGCATTAACATGTACAATCCTACCTTCAACGTCACCGACGACAATTGCTTCTGGTGCATTTTCAAATAACTGTTCAAAATATGCCTTTTCTAATTTCTGCGCATCCTCTGCCAACTTGCGCTCAGTTATATCACGGACAACGCAGATGATATCCTCAATTTCTCCTGTTATTTTATTCTTTACGATTTTGCAAGCAGTCTCTACCCAAATGTATTGACCATCTTTTGTTCGATGGCGATATCGTGCTACATTAGACCCATCTGTTCTTAAAGCCTCCTGTGTAATGGTTATGACCCTTTTGACATCTTCGGGATGCATCTGTTCAAAGGCATTTGTGCCTATCAATTCTTCAGGTTCGTAACCAAACAGAGTCCGGCAGACAGGGGAAACATAAAGATATGTACCATCTGGCAGATGGCGAGTGATCATATCGATTGTATTTTCTGCTAAGAGTCGGTACAGTTTCTCACTCTCTTGCAATTCTCTCCGTAACCGCTTCCGCTCAGCGATTTCTTCTGCCTCTTGCAATGCCCTCTTTATCGAGGGAGCAAGACGCTTTAAATTGTTTTTTAATACATAATCTGTTGCACCTTCCTTGAGTTTTTCGATTGCAAATTCCTCTCCTACTTTCCCAGAAACTAAAATAAAAGGCACATCAGGAGATTTTTCCTTTGCAATTCTTAATGCTGCAATACCATCAAAAGCAGGAAGTTCATAATCTGACAGGATAAGATCGGGTGAAAACTCATCAAGTGCTTTCAGAAAGGATTCTCTTGTGTCTACAACCTTCGAGATGAATACCAATTCAGCTTTTCTTAATTCATGCTCTTCTAATTCAGCGTCGGCAGGAACATCTTCGAGGATAAGTATGCGGAGTTCTTTATCCATGAAACGTGCTTCCCCTTGAACAGGTATTTCTATTTACAATATTCTTTACTGAAAAGATAAGAAATTAAACCTGTCTATTTCCGATTGTAGCATACACAATCATAATAATGTCTATGATCGTTTGTTACAGGAAGTATTCTATTTTATCTCACAGAACCACTCCAGGGTCTTTTCATCATTGTAGATTTTATATTTCTGCTCATCATTCGTTTTGACTATAAAGAATCTCTTTCTTGTTTTATCAGACAGGTTTTCTTCGAGCCACTTGTCCAGGATTTCGACAATAGTGATCTTCTCATAATTAATAATAATTGCTCGCGGGCTTTCGTCACTCCGATAACCTGAATATGTTATAACTTTGATATTCTTATATGACATTTAATTTTCTACAGCAATGTCGCTTATGAGAAGCGTCTGTTTCAAGAAGACATCATTGAGTCTGCTTTGATTCCTTC
>JBAQLU010000161.1:0-1794 GCA_049302065.1 Thermodesulfovibrionales bacterium | reverse complement strand
ACCCAGACTACATTCCATTCGATAGAAAAAATACCGGGAGAGATTAATCGAATCGCCATATCTGGCGCAGCGGCTTAGTCCTTCACACGTCATTCCGCAACTACCGCAGCGGAATGACGCTTATTCGATGTCCGCAATTAGCGAGTCAATACTATAGGGGGAAAGGCGCACGGGCGGGGTGGCCGGAATACTCCGGAATAGGTGGCCACATTAAGCGGATTAAGCATCGGCTGCCTGAAATATCATAAGTCTGATTAATCAGTCAGAATTGTTGGATTAAAAAAGGAAACAGTCAATAACATACTTTAACTTGCTGAAAACGACTATAAAGAGCTATTTATGAATATTATTAACCCTGTCAAGGCAAAATGAAAATGTCCGGTTTTCGGCAAAATGAAAATGTCTGGTTTTCACGCTGCAACCTCAATCAGCTTTTTTTGACGATTCTGCCTTTTGTTAAATAACTGACTATTCGATTTTCTCCATGGGTGTTCAGATGATGGAGTGTGTCCTATTCTCTGACAAGGTGTACGAGCTGGTTTTGGCTGCTTCTCTGGCCGGGTAGTTATCTCCTTAAATTTTAAGCTCACATCTTTATGTGTTATCAGCATCTTGCCGTTCACCCTCTCTTGCACTAACACCTTCTTGGACTTTACCGATTCCTGTATCTGATAAAGCTTGCCTTTATGCGCTATCGTTGAATCATTCCTCATAGTCCTCTCTGTCCTGATACACAGAATCTTATCGAGATTCAGTCCCTTGGATATTTCTCTGTGCAAATCGTTTTGTTCTTTTGGTTTCACCGCAAATCTCTTATTGTGAGAAGACAGATAACTCTTCAAATAACGGTTCGCTTCTTCTATTGTATTTATTCCTCTTAAGGTCATCTCTTTTACCAGTCTGTCCTGAAGGGTATTAAACATCCTCTCTACACGTCCTTTGGCCTGAGGTGAATGGGCATGGATTAGCTCCACTCCCAGTTCTTGTAATGCCCGGCCAAATTCGCTTAACGGTTCTGTTCCATTGATCTCATCTTCTATCGAAGGCTCTGCTGTGGATTTGTAAGTTGTGTGTTTATCAAAATAGACGCTCATGGGTATGCCATGCGCCCTGATATACCGTTTGAAACTATCCATAGCCGGGATCGTTCCCTCATATTCATAAAATCGGCAGAATATCCTCCCAGTAGCATCATCTATATAGCCCATAAGCACACACTTCGACCTCCTGCCTGCAAACCAGTCATGATGAGAACCATCCATTTGTACCATCTCCCCACAATGCCACTTCCGTTCTCTCCACTGCCTGTGTGTCCTGGATTTACGGCCCCTCTGCCACTGCCCGGCTTCTATCAACCACTTCCGCACTGTTTCCTTGCTTAGTTCTATTGCATCCAACTCATAAAGCTTCTCTGTTGTGAATGTCGGCCCAAACCCTTTATACTTTTGCAGGTACATCGCGACAACCCTGTCCTTAAGCTTTTTGGGTAATCTTCTGCTCGACTCCCTTCCCCGGGATCGATGCTGTATCCCTTTATCCCCTTCTTCCTTTATGCGCTTTACTATCCGTCCTATCTGTCGATCACTGAGCGATAATATTTCAGATGCCTCTACCTGTGTTAACTCCCCCTCCATTACTTTGTGAATTACATGTAACCGCCTCAAATCCTTCTGCCTTACCATGATAATGTCCTTTCCTGCCATCCTGCCTCCTTCTAAAAACGGGCAGTATAGCACTTTGCAATCAGGACATTTTCATTTTGCTCTAATAGGACATTATCACTTTGCTGTTACA
>JBAQLU010000160.1:0-2013 GCA_049302065.1 Thermodesulfovibrionales bacterium | reverse complement strand
ACACATCCCAAATGGAGTGATGTAACGCCCGGCAACCCTGCTGCCATATCCCCGAACCTTGGGACTTAGGTCAGTGGCTTTGCGTCCCATCCTTTCGGATGGTTTGCCTTTTTCAAGCAGTATTGGTATGAAATAATGCAAATGGGGTGCCAGAAGAATAGAAGTAAATTGCGGCAAAATCGAATCAATTCTCATAAAAAAACAGCACATTTTTAGGAAAAAGATATGAAATTACTTTAAGGTAGGGATAATATTTTGTCACTCCTTAGTATCTCTTCGACCTTTGATTTTTTCTTGATTTATTTCTTCTGATCTTATATTCTACCGGGGATCGGAGCTTGAGGGTCACATCTTCAGATGTCATTAGTTATTTTCTTAATCAAAATCTAGAGCACCTTGTTTAAAAGTTTTTTTAAATCATTAAGAACTGACATGTAAGTTCCTTCCCATATCTTCTCTTTCACCCATTTACTCATGATCTCTGTCATTCTTCTTCGGGTGAAGTACCTTTCCTATCACCACATCCCGGCGAATGTTTATTTCTGGCGCACGTAAGACGGCAGCGAGGTGGTCCTGATGGAGGAGAGGGAAGGGAAGTTGTGGGGCTATGAGATCAAGGCTAACCCAGCCAGGAAAGTGCGCGTCCCGGCGAAATGGCTAAAGTATCCCCACGCCGCCTTTGACGTGATCACGCCGGATAAAATGTCCGGTTTTCTCCTTTACCAGGTAAAAGTGTCCGTCACCATCATTGAATAGCTCATCAGCTAAGTTGCCATTTGTCTTGATGCGAATTGTCGAAGACCCCCAATGGGGTCATTAAAAGGATCTTTGGGGTCAGGCTTGCAATATTGCAATTTTACAAAAAAGGGGGACGTCCGTGCAGAAATTGCATTACTTATTCCTCTTCTGTTGTTTACTTTGATTAAAATTATCAATTTCGATTGTGAAAGAAGCTCATAGGTCATAGGTCATAGGTCATAGCAAGTTAGCTCATGGCAATTTGGCTCATAGTTCACAAAGAGTCGCAGGCGGCAAGTCTCAGGCCGCAGGTCGCAAGTAACAGGTCACAGCTCATAAGTCCCGGAATTAAAACCCATCCTGGCCTCTCAGCCGATGTGAGTCAAGAAAAAGGTGTCAGGCCTTGAAAAGTGAATCAAGCTCACTGACAAGCGGTTTGGTTTCTTATCCTGTAGAAGGAACGATAAGTTGCCCTCTCCAAATCTCCCACCTTTGAACAAAATCTGAGCTCCTGGATTAAAATTAGAAGCATTGACTTTGGCGATGGTTTTCCAGGGAGTTTCTTGTGTGAGCCCAGTATTATTATCATTCCCATTTGTGGCGTCAACATAATAGGTGGCTGACCAGGCATCTGAGATAACAAAACCGGGGACGTAGTTGACTAAGTTGACTTTATTTTATCTTTTGATTCTTGCTGATGTTAAGAAAAGATTTATGGAATCTGTTCCTGGAGTTTTTCCTGTACCCACAAATTGATAAGTGTATCGGGAGATACTCCTCGTCTCTGAGCAATAGACTGAACTTGATCGGCCAACTTCTTATCCAGGGAATAGTAGGTAATTTCAGATTTAATATCTACCTCAAACTCAACCTTCTTGGTTTGATCCCAAAAATCTGATAAGTCATGGGAATCCCAAAAATCTCCAATCTCCTTGTAAGATTTTGCTTTGGATAGGGTGCTTCTACCTTTCCTCATATTTTCTCCTTTCAGCAGACGTCATATCTCTTGCCGATAAAATAACAAAAAAGGGGGACGTCCGTGCAGAACGTGCTTGACGATCGCCCAGGCAGCACGAGAAAGCCTTGGGGTCAAACCTTCAAAATTCGGTTACAACGCCGCAGCCCCAACGTTCGTATCCTGAGGCTGATCGTTGGGGTCCATTCAGAAGAGAGTAGGGGGGTGAGCTTTGGTACGCCGGACTGATAAATGGGGCTATGACTCGTCGCTATGGTTCAATCCGTATTTTTCCAGCCGGTATCGCATGGATCGGAAAT
>JBAQLU010000159.1:0-10265 GCA_049302065.1 Thermodesulfovibrionales bacterium | reverse complement strand
GCTATAAGTAAGGATACATGACTGTCATTGCCCGACTTGATCGGGCAATCCAGAGAAAGGAACTGGATTCACCGGTCGAGCCGGAGAATGACAAACA
This sequence comes from Thermodesulfovibrionales bacterium, assembly GCA_049302065.1. Classification (GTDB taxonomy): domain Bacteria; phylum Nitrospirota; class Thermodesulfovibrionia; order Thermodesulfovibrionales; family SM23-35; genus VGWX01. The sequence goes on along the minus strand of JBAQLU010000159.1, from coordinate 10,168 downwards.
GACAAAACTATGTCGCCATACTAACGACCGTATTAGTAATGCGAGTTATTGAGATTATTTGTTTTTAGTTGAAAAAAAGGTGCAGATTTGTGAAAATTATAATCAATTTTTATAATGGTTTTAAGAGGCTGATATATCAATGAGAAATGAAATGTACGACGTTATAGTAGTTGGAGCCGGCCCTATTGGCAGTTATACAGCATATTTGCTGGCAAAAGAAGGTCTGGATGTGGGTATTTTTGAAAAAAATCCTGTAATTGGCAAGGATGTGAATTGTACGGGTATTATAAGTGTCGAATGCCTTAAGAAATTTGACCTGCCGGATGAAATTATCCTGAGACAGGTAGATTCAATAAGGGCAATTGCTCCTTCAGGTGATTACCTCAGATACCAGTCTGCAACCCCATTAGCTTATATCGTCAACAGGAGTCTCTTTGACCAGCAGATCAACAAAATGGCTATTAAAGAAGGCGCAATAACCCATCTCCATGCAAAAGCAGAAGAGATTAATATTACTGATAGAGCTTTTAATATAAAAGTAAAGACAGAAGAAGGGCAACAGGTCTTCAGTTCAAAGGTGGGAGTAATTGCAACTGGATTTGAACTGCATTCCCTGCATAAGATGTTCAGGAAGCCTGCTAATTTCTTATTTGGTATTCAGAAAGATGTAAAGATGGAAGATATCAGGGATGTTGAGGTCTATTTCGGAGAGAAAATTGCACCCGGATCTTTTGCGTGGGTCGTTCCGACAAATGGTGCATCTGCGAAAATAGGGCTTATTGTGAAAAAAAATCCGGCAGACTTTTTAAAGAGATTCATCCGGCATCCTTTTATTGCTGAGCGAATGAAATCAGATGTCAATGATGTCAAATGCAGTCCTATCCCGGTCAGGAGAATTCCGAAAAGCTATGCTGAGAGGCTCGTCATAGTCGGCGAGGCAGCAGGTCAGGTGAAAGCTACAACAGGAGGCGGGATTTATTTCGGAATGCTATGTTCGGAGATTGCAGTACAGTCGATTATAAAAGCAATCAGATATAAAGATTACAGCGAAAAGGCATTTCATGAGTATGAACATTCATGGAGGAAAAAGTTAGAGCCTGAATTAAGGGCAGGCGCCATGCTCAGAAGGATATATTCGAGACTGTCTGACAGGCAGATTGATTTCCTTATGGACCTTGCAAAAAGGGACGGAGTACTGCCGTTAATCCAGAAAGCGGATTTTGACTGGCACAAAGACCTCATTTCCTACCTTGTCCGCCATGTCATCACGAAGAATCTTTTCGGAAAATAAAAACCCACTTTTTGTTCATGGCATCGTTTTTATTAACTATCTCCTCACTCTATTACTACTGAAGATGATGGAATCTGTGTGTCCCCTCTATCAAGAGGGGATTAAGGGGTGTGTGTTTTATTATGCTATTTTCAGTAGAGAAACCGTCTATCCTCTGTTGCCTGCCGTTGTCTTCAAATGACGTACTTGATGTTTTGCAATAAGTTCCCTAACAGTGGAGACTAATTGAACAGGGATTTCTATTATGGCCTGAGTTTTATCTTCATATGCCGCTTCATCCTCGGCCAAGGCTTCTTCTTCCGTTTGTTTTTCATAATGGGCAAGAACTTTCTTTACCCTTTTTTCATCCCACCCTTTTGGAAATCTACTTTTTTTCATTTCTTCTTTCGCCTCCTGCGTTTATATGCTGTTAATGGTTTGCCGGTCAACTCAAATGCAGTTATGACAAAAACACTTCTCGGCTCCGGGTCTGGAACATAAATGACCCTAAGATAACGTCCTGCATTTGTCTGACCCATAGCTATTCGTGAACCTTCTTTGCCAAGACGGTCTTCTCCAGGTTCTAATAAAACATCTTCCACTTCGTTCTCAAATACATTGTGCTTATAGATATGTGGTAACCCTGTTTCCGGATCGATATAATAACGAATATTCATAGCTAAATCATAAACAAATTATTGTCTCAAAGACAATGGGAGATAACGGTTGGTTTTCGCCGAGTGCCTAATAGGGTCAATCTTAATCTTAATAATAAATAAAACAGGCACATGGAGCGGCCTCAACATCGAATCCGGATATGGAGAATGGAGCGTCGCAAAGCCTGCTGTTAGCTGTTGGAACGCAACACACCTCTATTCTCCTAATGATTTAAAAAAATCTCTAATGACATCCTTGTGATTCACAAACTTCTGTGAGAGCAGAGACTCTAATTCAATTAACCCCTGTGGCGCAAGTAAGCGGTCGATTTCATGAGCACGTTTGTTGAGTTGGCGACAATATTTATCTATCACTGTTTGTGGAAATAATTTTCGCTTTTGAGCAACAACATTAGTCGCTTGAGTTCTCGTCATCCCAAGCTTCCGCACGCCGTAAATAACTTCAAGTATTTGAACCAGTGCTTGGGGCACTCCGTATGAAAATATTGGAAACTCACAATGAGGTTGAGCTTTGACTACATCACCTGAACTCCCGTTATTTTTTTCAATCAAAAGACGCTTCAGAACAGAGTTAGGGGTGTCCTCAAATGGTTCAGCATTTTTCTTTAAGAACTGCCAAGTCTCCTCGTCAATTTCGATTTTGTGTGATACCATGGTGTTCCTCCTTTTTACTTGAACATAATTAACGAAAGCTGCAATCGTAATTACTACTATACGAAAGTACTTATAGTAAGTCAAGTAAAAAGTAGTAAACCCTAAATTTATTTTCTCGGGTTGCGTGCTGTATAGCTAACTCGTTCACAAACGGACATTCATTTCGCTTTTTGTCCAGATTTGGGATGATATCCGAACGAACCAGTAGGTTTTCAAAATTGTGGGCTGGAAAAACGGATGAATCGATCTTATCGGAAAATCCCCCCTTGCCCCCCTTTTCCAAAGTGGGGTTATCAGAAGCACAGAAATCCAAATAGCTGATCGTTACCCCATGATGCAAAATATTAACAATAGCTTTAATCTATGTCAACACGTAATTTTGGCATGACAAACCAGAGGAGAAAAGTCCTATTCTTAAGAAAATTACTGAGAAGTTCATAAGTACAACCATAATCCCCCTCGCCCTTGCTTTCTCCCACCGGGAGAGAGGAAACACACCCCTACACCCCTCTCAAGAGGGGATTAATTATTTCCCTAACCTTGATGGGATGGGCAAAAGGGAAGGGTGATAATATCCTTATTTATAGTCTTGTTAGTAAGCGTACTTTAAGGGAGAAACAATAGCAGCTAAAAATAAAAAAGGGCAGGATATGTATATCCTGCCCTTTTTGAATTCTGTATATTCTTACTGAAGGAGCTTACCGAACGGGTTAACGAAGATGAGTATGAGGACGACGACGAGTGCGTAAATTGCGAGGGACTCGATCATCGCGAGACCGATGATAAGGGTTGTGGTGATCTTACCGGATGCACCAGGATTCCTTGCAACTCCTTCGCAGGCACCGCCTAAACCGATACCCTGACCAATGCCTGTGCCGAGCGCTGCAAGTCCGATTCCGAGACCGGAACCAAGCGCTGCCAGTGCATAATACAGGATATTTGAGCTTTTTCCACCAGTGGCTGCAGCAGCCTCCTCAGCAAAGCAGAGAGGTGCTAAAATCCACATAAGTGTGAGAGTGAGAAGAATAAGACCTAAAGTTTTCTTCATTGTTTCTATTCCTCCTTTCATTAAATATATTGAATTAATGTGCGTGTTCAACCGCACCAGCGAAATACAATGTTGCCAATAATGCAAAGACAAAGGCCTGCACAACGCTCACAAGTACACCGAGACATAGAATGACGGCCGGAGCAAACATAGGTGCAATTATTCCGAGAACCAGGAGAATGATATGTTTTCCTGTCATATTCCCAAATAATCGTACTGTCAGGGTAATAGGCCTTGCGATGTGACCGATAACCTCGACACAGAACATAAGGATCATGAGCGGGAGGGCTGATAGTGAACGGATAGGGCCAAGGAATTGGTTTATATACGAACCGCCATGAACCCTAATGCCTAAAAAATGTGTTGTCAGGAATACAGGGATTGCCATGGCAGCATTTGTGTTTACATTTGATGTAGCTGACGCAAACCCCGGGACAAGACCCATGAAGTTGCAGAGGAGTATAAACATGAATATCGTACAGATAAACGGGAACAGTGTTTTACCCCAATGATGGCCTATATTCTCATCCACAAGTTTGTAAATTGCCTCAACTATCATTTCGACGAAATTCTGGAGGCCTCTTGGCACGAGACTTAAGGAACCTTTTACCATAAGGGCGGTAACAATCAGGATGATTGATGCAAGAAAGGCATGAGTTACATTGTGAGGGATCACATCGGGCTTAACGATAAGATCCATTAAAAGGACTTCTGTCATAAAATACCTCCTCTGAGGATTAAAATCGCAGTTATCTTACATAACCTCATTTTGAAAAGTCAATAGGTTACAGCGGAAATTGTTATTTTTTTCTCGCAACTTAAACTTTATTTTCAAAAGCAGTAGCATTTACCTGTTAATCAAAATTAAGGTTTAAATCTTTTTCCCTTGTCTTACGAACAGTAGGAGATGTGGTAAATTGTTTTGGTTCAGTGCCTGTCTTGAAATATTCCCTTACACCTGATGATTCGTCCTTTGTCAGAAGACCGGTCGACGGGTCTATTGTATGACTGACTATGCCTTCCGGAACAGTAAAATCTTCAGGTTCACCGATCAGAAAATTCTTCATGAATGATACCCAGATAGGAGATGCTGCCCTTGCACCTGTCTCCTGAGAACCGAGTGGTCGAGTATCATCAAATCCTACCCAAACAGCAGCGGTAAGGTTTGTTGTATATCCTACAAACCAGGCATCTCTGTATTCATTTGTAGTACCTGTCTTTCCTGCAACAGCTCTGCCGAGTTCTTTTGCCCTCCATCCGGTTCCGTGTTTAACAACGTCTTCCATCATTGAGGTAATAAGGAAAGCAGTCTGGGGGGCGATAACCTCTTCTGCCTCTGGTTCGTTGCTCTCGAGTACTCTGCCCTTTGAGTCTTCGACATACTTAATTGCAATAGGGTTGACCTTCATACCATGATTCGCAAATACGCTGTAACACAAGGCGAGTTCAAGAGGGGAAACGCTCAACGAACCGAGTGCAAGTGTAAGATTTCTTGGCATATCTCCCTGAATGCCTATATTACGTGCAAAATCCAGTACATTGCTTATTCCGACTTCATCAACCAGTTTTACTGTCACTACATTTCTTGAATATGTCAAAGCCTCCCTCAGAGTTGTAGGGCCATAAAATTTATGGTCAGAGTTTGCAGGGGACCAATCTCCTTTCAGTCCGCCGGGATATGTAACCGGTTCGTCCATTATAATGCTTGCCGGAGTATAACCGTGATCTAAGGCAGATGCGTAGATAATCGGTTTAAATGCAGAACCCGGCTGGCGTTTGGCGTATACAGCCCTGTTAAAGTCACTTTTTACAAAATCATAACCTCCGATAAGCGCCCTGATGAATCCCGTATCCTGTTCTATGGCCACCAATGCCCCTTCAACAGCGGGATCCTGTTCAAGAGAGAGTTGAACAATACTGCCGCGTATATTTTTAATACTCACCTTAACGATGTCACCGGGGACAAGTATCTGGGTTAATGTAAAATCTTTTAAAACCTTTGTCGTGCCTTTTTTGGGTTCAATAGTTTTTGATGCCCATCTGGCATCTTCAATAGACAAATTCCCGATAATTCCCCTTGTCTTGATCAAAGCTTCCCTGCTGGTGACCTGAAGAACAAGGCCGGAAGATATATCTCCGGGGTTTGTCGCAACAACGCTTGCCAGTTCTTTTGTCTTCATCTCTTTTTCGATATCAATGTCCTTTTTATGATCTAAAGGCCCACGCCATCCTCTTCTCTTATCAAGTTCTCTCAGACCGTCCTGGACTGCCCTGGCTGCGAGAGATTGTGCCCTCCTGTCCAGAGTTGTATATACTTTGAGATCGCCTTTGTATATGGTCTCCAGGCCATATTTTTCCTCAAGATATTTTCTTATATAATCTATGAAATAGTTGTTTGCCTCTAAGCCTTTTCTTACGTTTGAGAGAAGAAGGGGCTGTCTCAACGCATTATCCTTCTCAGACCTTTTGATAAGGCCTTCTTCTTCCATCCGGAAAAGCACAATCTGCTGCCTTTCTTTGGCTCTTGTGAGGTCATTGAATGGTGAATATGACGTCGGAGCCTTAATGAGACCTGCGATCATGGCAGCTTCTGAGAGGGTGATATCTTTTACTGATTTTCCAAAATATGTCCTTGAAGCCATTTCAACTCCATAGGAACCGTGCCCGAAATAGATCTTGTTCAGATACAGTTCAAGGATTTCATTCTTGTCAAGATTTTTTTCTATCTTTATTGCAAGAGCTGCCTCCCTGATCTTTCTTTTGAATGTTTTTTCCGGGCTGAGAAACATGACCTTTGCAAGCTGCTGGGTTATTGTGCTGCCACCCTCTTTAAGTCCCACATGAAGGATATCTTTTACGATTGCACGTGCAATAGCAAGGTAATCTATGCCTTTATGTCTCCAGAATCGCGAATCTTCAACTGCGATAACAGCATTGATCATATTCTCAGGAATTTTATTGATTGGAACAAATATCCCTTTCTCTGCCTTGAGTTCGCCGATGAAAACATTATCGTCAGCATATATCTTGGTGCCTGCCAATGGTTTATAGTCCTTCATCTCCTCAATGGAGGGTATCCCCATGCTTAGCGCAAGGTAGGTGCCGGCAGAGATTCCAAGAACAACTGCAATAAATGTAAAAATAAGGATACGTTTCAGCTTCATAACTGTATTGAATTATACCTGTGAAAGAAAAACCCTGTCAAAGTTCCGAATTTTTTTTACTGTTTGTTAAACTGACGGGTTTCATCAGTCTGTTCAAAATTGTTTTTAATACAATAACACGTCATTTCTCTCGCACAATCTGAAACATTGGATTGCTCGTCCATTGCTACAGCAGAAAGCGCATACAAGGCTTAGTCCGCGGGCGAGGTTGGTTTAGTCAGCCCTGACGCGGAAACGGTGGCCGCGGAATGACAGGATCACGCCCTCCGGTGTGATCTCATCAAGAAACAGTCCTTCACCCATGTTGACCCCCTCAGACATGATCTTCCCGTTAATGCTGACCAGCCGGGAATCCCCTCTGTACAGATGAGAGGTGATACGGATAGGGGGCAGAGCATTCTTCAGCGAGGCAGAAAGCTCATTGAGATAAGGCATCCTGTGGGCATCATCCTGCGGTTCTGATTTCTCCGGCGGTAATGGATCAGCTATCTGTCCCTGAGCTGCAGACCCGGGCTGATTCTGGAGTTCAGCAGCTGCCACTGGCATGGAGCTTTCGACTTTGCCGTCCGGCATCTTTCTGACGACCGACGGGGCAGACACTATTTTTTCCGGACCTGCCTTGGAACTGGACTTGGTTGGTATGAAAGTTCCTCCGTCTACCGGCAATACGGACTCCGGCCTGGCACTCTCAGCCTTCGGCACGGAAGGTCCCGCTGTATGAACCAGTGCCTCCGTGGAGACGACAGGCGCCTGCCGGCTCCCGGGGTTCCCGTGTAACAGAATAAAGCCTCCCAGTGCAGAGAAAGAAGCGGCTGCCAGGAACAACAGCAGATAGATGCCACGCATATGAATCCTATGGCCGGACCTTGGCTGAAAATCGGTCTGCGACGCCCCTGCGGTCTCCCTGCTCTGTGTCTCTGCCTTGCTGCGCATAGCCAGTTCAAGTTCCCGCTTCTTCCCTGATTTCTTCAACTGATCAAGTATAAAGGACATGTTATCTTTCTTTTCTGTGTTTGGATTTATTCTTCGGTTTGCCCACAATTGTTTTTCTGTCCGGCTGGATCGATTCCTCAAGTGTCATATACTCCCTTGGCAAGAGCCGCTGCAACTCTGCTGCAAAAGAATCGGACGAATAGTTGGATATCTCCTCTTGGCCCATAATCGCATTGAAGGCGCTGTCCCCGCTTGCCCCCGGTGGAAGTCCTGAGAGAAGCCACGGAATGCCGGGACGCCAGCTATCACGAACCACCCTGGCCGTAACCGCGGGTTGACCGTTACCAGCCGGCCTTTGAAGCGATGCCCTTAAGTAGTGTTCGACAAGAAAAAGTGCCAGCATGGTACCGAGCACCCCAAGTAACAGTCCGAAAACAGCCCACCTCATTGGGGCAATATGCCGCGAACGGTTCCTGAACCTTGCATCGCGAAGGACTTCCCGGGCCGCTTGTTTAAGCGTGAAACGTGTTACTAACCGTTCCTTCTTCATGCATGCTCCGAGGAGCGCCCTGTCTGCTATCACATTGATAAGCCGGGGAACCCCTCCGCTCACACGGTATAAGGCGCTGACAGCGGACCTTGTAAAATGTTTTTCAGTTGCACCGGCTGTCGCCATCCGGTGGTTGATGTATGATGTTACCTCGATTTTTGAAAGGGGACCGAGGTGATACCGGGCGGTAATGCGCTGTGACATCTGTTCGAGCTCGGGCCTGGCCAGCATCGTCTGCAATTCAGGCTGACCGATGAGTATGATCCGGAGAAGCTTGCAGTCCTCTGTTTCGAGGTTGGTCAGAAGCCTCAGCAGATCTATTACGTCCGGGGAAAGATACTGCGCTTCGTCGATAATAAGAAGGGCCTTTTGCGCCCTGGCATGTACCTCCATCAGGTGTAAACTGATCAGATCGAAAAGCTCTTTTACGCTCTGCCCGCCCGAAGCATAAGGTATTTGGAACTCGTCGCAGATCGAGACGAGCAATTCCTGGGCGTCCACCTTCGGATTTGCGATAAAGGCCACCTCCACATCCGCAGGCATCTGATTGAGGAGAAAACGGCAGAGGGTGGTCTTACCGCTACCAATCTCCCCTGTGAGCAGAACGAAGCCCCAGTCATCGTCGACACCGTACATTAGGTGAGCCATCGCCTCCCAATGCTGTTCGCTCATATAAAGATAGCGCGGATTAGCAGCCAAAGAGAAAGGTTTCTCCTTGAGATTGAAATGCCCACAATAGGATTCGGTTGTCATACCCCTTCCAAAGTCCTTGCTCCCTACAGTTTGCTTAGCCGGAGGTAGTTGCCCACTATGGACATAATATGCCACCGTAATAAAAAAAACAACCTCGGGAAACAGGAACCAGTTGGCGTTTAAACCTGGAAATAACACTTAAGGAATGAGGAGTACCTATCAAGTTGACGGGCAATTCGGTGCTATCATACTTAATTTCCGTTTGTACCTTGTAAAATTTCTGTTGCCTATGTTCGGGTTGAGTACTGTGAGATTGTGACGGTGCGTGGAACACCTGCAAATTGAAAACAGTTAGAAGATGAATCTCTTGTCGATTTATGAAAGAAATAAGCAGAGCTGCAGATTAATGAAGTAGCCTCTCCCTTTCCCTTCTGTAAACAATTAACCTTGCCCGCAAAAACCTGTTATTGTAATAATATCTAACAATTTATTGACAGATAATCATACCTATGTTAATATGATGTCATACAGGGAGGAATCCAATGAACATTTATGAGAAAATAGGACTTCGGATCAAAAAATTGAGGCAAAAGACCGGAATGAGTCAGGATGTGCTTGCGCGGAAAATGAAACTGCCCCGTCCGGCCATATCTCAAATAGAGAACGGATCACGGAAGGTCGCTACTGATGAACTTCTCAGGTTTTCGCAGATATTCCATGTGCCGGTGGATGATCTGCTTAATCCCGGGAAAGAGCCGGAAGTCCGCTTACATGAAGGAAAAGAAGAAAAGGAACCTAAGCCGCGGATGCGGATCAGCGTACCGCAAAAGAATCTTCAGAAGTTCAAGGAAGTGCTGCTGTACATCCTGAACAAGGTTGGTTCGAAGCCGAACATCGGCGAAACAGTCATCTATAAGCTTCTCTATTTCATAGATTTCGACTTCTATGAGAAGTATGAAGAGCAACTTATCGGCGCGACGTATATGAAGAATCAATATGGCCCGACGCCTATTGAGTTTGATAGGATCATTGAGCAGATGATCAAGAAAGCGGAAATAGAAAAGGTAAAGAGCGACTATTTCAGCTACCCGCAGACGAAATACCTGCCGCGAAACAGACCTGATCTCACAAAGTTCAAGGCGAGCGAGATTGAGGTAATTGATGACGTTCTCAACAGGC
>JBAQLU010000158.1:0-37206 GCA_049302065.1 Thermodesulfovibrionales bacterium | reverse complement strand
GCCACACACCCTCACCCTTGCCCTCTCCCCTCAAGGGAGAGGGGACTTAAGAATCGCCCCTCCCTTGAGGGGAGGGGATAAAGGGGAGGGTGTTTAAAGGTGTCCTTACTTATGAACTCATTAGTATAAAGGTATTTTAACTATTATCAAATGAGACTATGGTAATACTTCATACAGAAACGCTGAAAAAGTGGGGTGGCCAGCAGAACCGGGTTTTGAGTGAGGCTATTGGTCTGAAAAAGAGAGGACACAAGGTAATTCTTGCATGTCATAAAGCCAGTATCCTCGCTGAGAAAGCAAAAGAGAATGATATAACGGTATATGAAGTGAATATGGTCAAGCAGGCGCATCTCATAACTATTCCGAGGCTTGTGAATATTATCAAAAAAGAAAAGGTCGATATCGTATCTACACACAGTTCTGTGGACAGTTGGGCAGGGGGCATAGCGGCAAAACTTACAGGGAGATGCCTTGTACGATTCCGCCATAACCTCTATCAAATCGGCAGAGACCCGCTTACAAGGCTGATATATTACCTGCCTGATAAAATAATAGCAATCAGTGACAGTGTGAAAGACATCCTTGTCGGATGCGGATTGAAGATTGAGAGAATAAAGGTAATTCACTCATCAGTAAATCCCGATTTGTTTAATATTAACGGGAAAGACCTCAGAGAAGAACTCTGCATAACTCCTGAAACAGTTGTCATAGGAAACACATCAACATTTGCACAGGTAAAAGGACAGGAGTATCTCTTGCAGGCGTTTAACACAATAGCCGGAAAAATTCCGTGCATTTTGCTTTTTGCCGGAAGATTAAATGAGCCGCACAGAACACGGTATCTGTCTTATGTCGAAGATGAATTAAGAAACAGGGTCATATTCTTAGGCCATCGGGATGATATCCCAAGGGTTTTAAAGACAATCGACGTGTTTGTCTATCCCTCAGTGCTTGAAGGACTTGGCACCGCCCTTCTTGAAGCTATGGCAATGGAAAAACCTGTTGTCGTATCGGATATTCCCACTTTCAGATATTTTATTTCAGATATGCATAACGGAGTATTTTTTAAACTCAGGGACCCTGGAGATATGGCTGAAAAAGTAGTTTCCCTTATGAAAAATTATGACCTTCAGGCGCAGCTTGGCAGGAATGCAAGAACTACGGTGATCGGGAAATTTTCTCTCGATACCATGCTGACCGGCACAGAAGCAGTGTATGAAGAAGTTCTGAAGAGGAGGCAATGAAATATATCAGCAATGATGTAGTCTCCTCTTACTGTGACGAAGCTGTAGTTCCTTCAGTTATGAACCTTTGTGCGTTGATAAGAGAATATCCCTTTCTTCTCAGACCTTTCAGGAGAATGAACGAAGAAGTAAGAGACATTCTCTCAACAGCGGGGTTTCAATTGTATCCTACAGTAAAAAAAACAACATTATTCTATGAACAGGCAACAGACAGTTTTTTTAAGATTATTCATCCCCTAACGATCAAGCATAGAATTTTCTCTATCTTTACTAATAAGGCCGGATCTCTCTATCGCCTTTCTCTTGATCTGCGGGCTCAGGGAATAAAAGTGCCGGGAGTAACAGCATATGGTATCTTTAAAAGGGCAAAAAAGCCATTTTTGGCTATGAAAAGGATAGAGGGGGAGTCTCTCCTTGATATCATTAGAAATGAAAAAAGACATGTCCGGACAGTTCTCTATTTAAAAGTCATGGAAGAAGTGGCACGATTCCATAGTGTTGGCTACTGGTTTGGGGATGCCCAACTCGCACATATTTTTGTGGATGATTCAGGAGTATCAGGCTTCATAGATATGGACAGTATCAGAAAGAACAGACTGTTCAGACCGAAGAATCTTGCAAAGGACCTTGCAGGAATATTTCATCCTGAACTTCTTAGGCTTATAACGGAAGAAGAAAAGATGGCCATGATTAACTGCTATCTGGGCAATATAAATATAAAAAAGAAAGAAAAATTTCTGCGATTATTCACGTATTATTCCGCAAGAAGATGGAAGAAATAATGAACCGCAATCATGAAATTATCAGGCGATAAAAAAATTAATATTCTTCATGTTCTCAGCAGGCTGCCTGTTGGAGGCGTTGAAAACATGCTCCTTAAGGTGGTAAAAGGTTATGATAAAAGCCGATTTAATGTCAGCATATGCTGTTTAAAAGAGGGCGGGGAAATTGCTGATGAATTAGAAAGATTAGGCTTCAAAGTTGAAATCCTGAACAGGATGAAGGGCCACGGTTTTGACATAGGAACTGTCACAGCTCTCTGCAAGTTTATAAAAAAGGGAAATATCCATATTCTCAGGACCCACCACTATCATGCAAATCTCTACGGAAGGATTGCCGGTATAATTACCGGGGTTCCTGTAATAATCTCATCATTTCATGACGTATATAAATCGCCTGAGAGACCTAAATTCCACAGAAGCATTTTTAATTTTATTTTGAGCTTTTTTACTGACAAACTGGTTGCTGTTTCTAAGGAAGTTGCTTCTGATATCATTAAATATGACAGGGTTAATCCTCAAAAAATTAAGGTGATTTATAATGGTATCCAGAGAGAAGAATTCAGCGAAGAATTCTCGAGACAAAAAGTACGGGATATTTTTAAATTACCTCATAATCTTTTCGCAATCGGGACAGTAGGAAGACTTACAGAACAGAAAGGTCACCGGTTTCTCATCAAATCTGTCGCAGGAATGGCAGATACATTTATCGCAATTGCCGGAGATGGTCCTCTGAAGAATGAATTAAAGGATTTATCTGAACAATATAATATTAACTGTATTTTTTTGGGAGCGATGCACCCCAGGACAATACCTGTTTTTTTGCGTACATTAGATATTTTTTGTTTCCCCTCATTATGGGAGGGGTTTGGTGGCGCCCTCATAGAGGCAATGGCAGTGGGACTTCCGATTGTGGCTTCTGATATCCCTCCTCACAGAGAGGTGATAGGTGATGCAGGTATACTTGTAACTCCGGAGAATCCTGATGAACTTTCACGAGTTTTGAAAATGCTCATCAAGGACCCTTCTCTCAGAGAAGAGTTCGGTCAAAAGGCAAAAGAGCGGGCAAATATCTTTTCGATAGAAAAGACTATAAAGGCTTATGAAGATCTATTTGAAGAACAACTGAGGGATAAAGGTATTCTGTGAGACAATATACGATACTCCTGATAACTGCGCTCATGAAACCATGGAATAATGGCTGGTATTATAAGGCCGGATTCGAAAGTAATGGACACAGGGTTCTTTGCTTTGATCCATCTTCAACGAAAGACGCTTTTAAAAAGGTCTTTGAATTTACAAAGAGCAGCAAACCAGATTTCATACTACATACAAAGGATGAGTTGCCTGCAGAGATATTTCAGGAATTAAGGAATCTTACAAGGGTAATACAATGGTATCCGGACCTTACCATACATCCCTGGTTGCCTCCGTATGTGAGGGCTGCAGATGTATTTATTACAATGGCAGAGGGTCTTGTCAAAGAGTTCCAAAAAGATAATCCGAATGTCTTCTGGCTTACGCAGGCATTTGAACCTTCATTTTTCCGGATACGGGAAATTACTTCTGGGGACAGAAAGACCTTCTCCTCAGAGGTCACATTTGCAGGAACCCTTGGATCAAAACCATATTATCTTCTTAGGAGAAGACATCTTACGCGTGTAATGGATGAAGGCTTTCAGCTAAAATGGTGGGGTCCAAGGATGCCGAGAAAATTTTCGACTATCTCCTTGCTGGTTGGCAGGCTGGGAAAGGCATATGGGGGCAAATTTATCTGGGGAGAAGAGTATGCAAAGGCAGCTCAGCTCTCTAAAATATTCCTTGCCTTTGACGCCCTGCCGAATATAAGAAAGTCGATGAGTGCACGTATGTATACAGCCGTCGGATGCGGGGCGTTTTATCTCTGTCAGCATGTGGAAGGGATAGAGGAAGTTTTAGTGCCAGGCAAGGAAATTGTGACTTTTCGATCGGAACAGGAAATGATAGATATGATAAGATATTATCTCAAAAACGATAAAGAGAGAAAAAGGATTGCAGAGACAGGCAGAGAACGTATTCTTAAAGATCATACTTATGAGATTAGGACAAGAGATATGCTCAGAATTATAGAAAAAGCGCTTTGATAGGCTGGATTTTTTATTAAATTTTGGCCGGGGAGTTACTGACATTCAAAATCGATTCGAAATCATAGACAGAATTATCGAAATTGGCATATACATCTTTATTATCTTTATGTTCCTCACAAAAGGTGAGGGCATCAGAAATATCCTCATCTTCGGAAATTTTGGCCTCTGGCTTTTAACCCTCAGATACAGAAATAATCTCTATCTGCTCAGAGAGCCTGTGTCCATTCTCTTCTGGGTGAGCATGGGGGTCACGATATTTTCTGTGATTTTTTCGATAGATCCCTTGTTTTCTTTTTATGAATTGAAAGATGAACCATTAAGAGCAGTTTTGCTGTTCCCTGTTATAGCAACGGTAATGGCTGACGAAAAAAGGCTCATTAGGGCAGCCCATGTGATGTTCTTTACTGCTATCCTGATTGTCTCTGTCGGCTACTATAGTTATTTAGTGCATGATCTCCCTGTTCTGAAGCCTGCCACCTCACTAATGACTGTCTGGCATAACAAATTCGCACGATATCTGTGTGCCCTCCTTCCTTTCGCATTTATACCATATTTTCTCTGGAAACAGAAATGGTTAAAGATATTCCTCGTCATCTCGCTCATCCTCTCTGTATTTGCCTTGATATTGAGTACCTCCAGGGGAGGATTTATTGCATTTATCAGCATGGTCTGTGTATGGACAGTTTACCTCGCAAGAGAAAATGGGATTAGTCTTATAAAGGCATTGACAACTACCGCGGTATCTATCCTTTTTCTCGGCGTTGTCTCATACCTGTTATTTTCTCCTGTAAGAGAACGGATATCTATTTTGCCGGAACAGTTATCAACGATCAATCAGAGGACAGATGCCTGGATGCCGGGTCTTTATGCGTTTAGGGAAAACCCTGTCTTTGGGTGGGGTTATGGTGAGCGTATTTTTCATCAGGACGAACCATTTCAGAATACCCCCTATAAAAAGGCTCCGATTACCGAAGCCTCTAAAGGTTCCGGTGTGTATATACCCATCGGACCCCACAACACTTTTCTAAAAATCCTGTTCCATCAGGGGTTAATAGGTTTCATCCCGTATATTATCCTGATTTTATTTGCAATACGGGACTTCTGGAGAAAGGCGACTGCCCAATCGAAGATCAGAAATTATTTTCTTGTATCATGTGTTTCCGTGCTTATCGGCAATTATATACTTCATTCAATGCTCGCTGTGCATTACATCCCCCATCTTGCAGTTATTCTGGGATTTGGGATAGCTGCAACAGGAATGAATGAAAATAGCAATCATTAGGAAAAAATACACCTTTCACGGAGGCGCCGAGGGAATCTTCCAGGATTTTCTCGCTATGCTCGTTAAGGCAGGACATGAAATTCATATCTTCGCAATACACTGGGAAGGGACAAATTTATCCCGGAACATCCACTTCCATAAAGTTCCGGCCATAACGTTCAATTCATTCATTAGGGATCTCTCCTTTGCCATTTCTTCTTTTTTCATCCTGAAAAAACAGGCGCATAAATTTGATATCATCCAGAGTCATGACAAAACGCTATATCAGGATATCTGTTATGTGTCGGATGGCTGTCATATTGAGTGGCTGAAACAGCGATTGAGAAGAAAGGGATTGTTCGGAAAGCTATCTGTTATCCTTAATCCATATCACTGGCTGATTCTGACGATAGAAAGAATGATTTTTAAGGGACATAGATTCAAAAAAGTTATAGCTATGTCAAATCTGATAAAAAATAACATCATGGATAATTATCAGGTTAACGGGAATGATATTGTCGTTCTGTATCACAAGGTAGACCTTGAAAGATTTCACCCGGCGAACAGGGGACGTTATGGTGAGGAAATCCGGAGAAGATATTCAATAGGTAAAGATGAATTTGTAGTGCTCTTTGTTGGGTCAGGGTTTGAGAGGAAGGGTGTCGAATATCTCTTAAAGGCTGCAGAACTCCTTCGATATCCTGTAACTGTTCTGATTGTAGGAAAAGGGTCTGAGAACAGGTTTAAGCGATATGTGAATCGTCAAAGGGTTATTTTTTGCGGGCCACAGAAGGATGTACATAAATACTATGCGGCATCCGATGTTTTTGTCATGCCTGCCATTTACGAACCATTTGGCCTTGTCTATCTTGAAGCGCTTGCAAGCGGTATCCCTGTTATAACAACAGGACTCAGCGGAGCAGCAGAGATCGTACAGGATGGCATCAACGGCTTTATTATTCCCCAGCCTGAAGACTATCCCACAATTGCAGAGAAGATACAGTTTCTCATAGATCAGAGGGAGGAAAGGGAAGCGATGGGCATGAACGCCCGGAAGCTTGCTGAAAGTTTTTCATTTGCAGAGTATTCGGATGAAATCATGAATCTTTATAAGGATATTATATCCCGGGGAAAATTATCTCTTCCCTGATAAGGCCTCCCATAATTTCAGGTATTTCAGGAAGGTATACGTACTGTAAAGGATGGCAAGTACTAATCCATGCAGACCGTCCATAAATCCCAGTCTGAAAAAATACATTTTGAAAAAAGTTGACACAGGATGAAGGATCATTTTGGCCAGGCCGGAACTGTTCCCTTGCGCCTTCATCTCCTCTGCGGAGAGCGTGGAATAGGTTTCCATTTTCTTCATGTAATCCGAGACAGTCCTGTATGTGTAATGTTCCAGGTGATTCCTGAGATAGCCTTCTTTTCCATTCACAACCACCTTTTCATGAACCTTTCTTTCCTCCATAACAGCCTTATCTTTCAAAAAAAGTCTCAGGGTATGATCAGGCCACCAGCCTCCGTACCGGATCCATCTGCCAAGAAAGAAATTTTTTCTCGGTACATAATAACCGCTGTATTGCTGATTTAGGTTAATTACTTCTGTTATCTCATTCCATAAAGCTTCTGTAAACCTCTCATCCGAATCCAGGATGAATACCCATTTCTGTGTGGCAAGCTCTATCCCTGACCGCTTCTGAAGCGCATACCCCTGCCATTCTTTTTGATGGATCTTTTCAGTATATTCCCTGCATATATCCGCGGTTCTGTCTGTGCTGAAGGCATCTATGACAATGATTTCAGACGCATCTCTGATGCTCTGAAGCGCCTCCCTGATGTTTTTTTCTTCGTTTTGAGTTACGATGACGACAGAAAGCGGCAGCAATTTAGAGGAATGCATTGTACAGTTCTTTATACATGGAATTCTTTTCAATCAGCTCTTCGTGTCTGCCCATATCCGCTATTTTCCCGCTCTCAATGAGCAGAATCCTGTCAGCATGTTTTATTGTCGAAAGCCGGTGAGCGATAACAATTGTGGTTCTGCCTTTCATTAATTCATCGAGTGCCTTCTGGACAAGGGCCTCAGAGACCGAATCGAGAGAAGACGTTGCCTCATCAAGTATGAGTACCGGAGGGTTTTTCAGGATTGCCCGTGCGATGGCTATTCTCTGCCGCTGTCCGCCTGAAAGCTTCAGACCTCTGTCTCCTATGAAGGTGTTGTATTTTTCAGGCAATTGCCGGATAAATTCATCAGCATATGCCATCCGTGCTGCTTCAATAATATCTCCTTCCGAGACCCCCGGTTTCCCGAATGCGATGTTTTCTCTTACCGTATCATTAAACAGGATAATATCCTGGCTTACTATGCCTATCAGTTCTCTGAGCGAATGTTTTTCAATGTCATTAATATCCATCCCGTCAATGGTCAGAATGCCACTCGAAGGTAGATGGAATCTCGGAATTAAATCAACAAGGGTAGATTTCCCGACGCCGCTCCGTCCTACTATGGCAATAACTTCTCCCTGTTTTATTTCTAAATCCACACCTGTTAACACAGGAGTTGTATTGCCGGGGAACGTGAAAGATACATTTTCAAGTTTTATAGATTTACTGAAATCCCCGATTTTGGTATGGCCTTCTTTTTCCTCTTCTGCATTAAGCAATGTATCGATTCTCTCAATGGAAGCCCTTGCTTCCTGTAGAGTATTGTAAGCGTCTCCCAGCTTTTTTACGGGAGAAAACATCATATAAATGGCTACAATAATAGAGGCGAAAACCCCGGCTGTAATAGTCCCATTCGCAACCATGGTGCCTCCATACCATAAAACAACACCTATGCCTATGCCGGTTACAACATCGATGATTAACTTTGTCAATTCCTTAAGCCGGACGACCCTTAACAATTCCCTGTAATATCTCTGGTTGTTGGTTTTAAACTTATCCTCCATTGCTGTTTCACGGTTGAAGATTTTGATTATTCTTGATCCAAAGACGCTTTCTCCTATGTTATGGGTAAGGAACGATAATTTTCTCTGTGCCTCTTTTCTCTTCTTTTTAATCCCTTTGCCAAATTTTTTTGTGCTGTAAGCTATCATAGGAAGGAGGATCAGGCTCATTAATGTCAGGTCCCAGCTTCTGTAGAGGGCAACCCCCAGCAGAAAAATCACTGTCGGCACTTCTACAATGAATGTCTTAATAACATCTGAAATTAACCCGTTTAATGTCTCAACATCATACATAACCCTTGATATAATCACCCCTGAAGACTCCCTGTTAAAATATCCTACCGGCAGATACAGCAGATGTTTATATAATTTGTTTCTCGTTTCACGGACTAGTTTCATGCCGGCAGATTTCATTAGATAAGATTGGCCGAAACTCAGGAGACCTTTTATGGTAAAAAGCAGTACAACTCCAGCAGGGAGCAGATTAACGTATTCATATTTCTTCCCGATCAGCACTTCATCAAGGGCTGGTTTAACAGCCCAGGCGATAGCGCCGGTGATACCTGAAACCATAAGGCTTAACAGGATACCGGCAAAGATCCTTGGCCAGTAAGGCTTTGTAAGTTCAATTATCTTCCTGAAAACAGGCATAGCTGTGCAATAGTATAACCAATTGCAATATAATAAAAAAGTTGCAGGATTACTATAGAGCCTTAATAATTGCCATTAACCAGTGTTGCGGTGATACTTCCGACTGCTACCTTTGCCTGTAACTTAACCGGGATATGTTTAATATCATCTGTGAGCCATATGAGTATATCGCCTTTCCGGTAGAAGATACCCTCTGACTTCATAAGTGGTTTAACCACAATCGTATTAAATGTGCCTGTTGGAAGTGATATTCTTTCTTTTCTCAATACCTGTATTTCAACATTCCAGACCTTCTTGCTGTCAAAGACGGTCACATAAACAGATTTGCCTGCTTCAAGCTTAAGCGTTCTGAGATAATAGAAACTTGAAATCGGGTCAAAAACAGTAACAGGAAGATCGAAATCCTTCCTTTCGTTATTGATATAGTCTTTGAATGTTGCTTTGTTTGTTTTGCGATCAAAGACAACCTCCTTATCCCTCCTGTGCCTCCCTTCTCTTATCCGGATTCTGTATTTTTCAGGCTGCCAGGGAAAAGATTCTGCCGGAAATTTGAAAAGGGTGCTCTCTACTCTGTCATCGACAGTATAAAAAACAGATACCCATTCTGCGGATTGCGCAGTGGAAATGATTTTGAGCTTATCTCCATTGTTTATCAGTTCGAGGGATGCTGTGCCGGCCTTTATACCTGTCCATGTTAAGTCATAGACAAACTTTTCAGGTATTGTAAAAGGATCAGCATAGGCGATAGAAGTGGCCGATATAAGAAACCAGGGAATAAAAAAAAGTATTTTCATCCATATCTTTTTCATGTTGTTATCGTAGGTCGTTTGCATATGTTTTTCTTTATGGTATATTAATTCATGCTTGTTATTCCAGCAATAGATTTAAAAGATGGCCAGTGTGTCAGGCTCCTTCAGGGTAAAAAAGAGGCTGTAACAACATATTCGAATGATCCTGCAAATACTGCCAAACGGTGGGAGTCTTGCGGCGCCAGGCTCCTTCACATCGTCGACCTCGATGGCGCTTTTACCGGCAGTCAGAAAAATCTCCAGGCGATAATGAAAATCAGACAGTCAGTGAAAATAGCGCTGCAGGTGGGAGGCGGGATACGAAATATCGGGAATGTCATGAACCTTTTTTCTGCAGGTATAGACAGAATAATAATCGGGACTGCAGCAATAGAAGATCCGGAATTTCTGACCTATGCATGCAATAAATATCCCGGAAAAGTTCTCATTGGCATTGATGCGATGAATGGAATGGTGGCTATTAAGGGCTGGGAGGAAGTTACATCGGTTAAGGCAAAAGAATTGGCAAAGCGCTTAGAGATGGTGGGTGTCTCCGGAATTATCTACACGGACATAAACAGGGATGGTATGCTTAGCGGTCCAAATATTGAGGCAACAGGGGAAATGGTGGAAAGCGTGACAATCCCTGTCATCGCCTCTGGTGGCGTCTCATGCCTTGAAGATATAAAGAATCTTATGAAGGTAAAAAAGCTCTGGGGGGTTATAACAGGTAAAGCGATCTATTCAGGTGCATTAGATCTGAAAGAAGCGATGAAAATTACAGAGGGGAAGGATGTTAGCTAAAAGGATTATACCCTGTCTCGATGTCAAAGACGGCCGGGTCGTCAAAGGGGTCAGCTTCATAAACCTCCGTGATGCAGGCGATCCTGTTGAGAATGCGAAGTTTTACGACGAGCAGGGGGCTGATGAACTTGTATTCCTCGATATTACTGCCTCCCATGAAAAGAGACAGATTATTCTGGATGTTGTTATGAGAACCGCAGAGGATGTTTTTATGCCTCTTACAGTCGGTGGAGGCATCAAGACACTCGATGATATCAGGGATCTGCTGAACGCAGGATGCGATAAGGTTTCTATAAACACCACTGCTGTAAAAGACCCGTATTTTATAAGCAGGGCCGCTGAAAAATTCGGCAGTCAGTGCATAGTCATTGCTATTGACGCAAAGAGGGTAAGAGATGATATGTCTGATGCTACCGGTGAAGGCTGGTTTGATGATCCGGCGTTAAAAGATGTTTGTCTAAATCTTGATTATAAAATCCCCCCTGCCCCCCCTTTTGTAAAGGGGGGCGAGGGGGGATTATTATGGGCCATATCAACTCATGGCGGCAGAAAAATGAAACTTATAGACGCTGTGCGATGGGCAAAAAAGATGGAGGAACTTGGGGCAGGTGAGATCATGCTGACAAGTATGGATAAGGATGGCACCAAGGACGGATATGATATTGAATTGACCCGTGCTATATCAGAGGCTGTCAGTATCCCTGTAATAGCCTCAGGAGGGGTTGGTACACTTGAGCATATCTATGAAGGCCTGTCAGAGGGAAAGGCAGATGCAGCCCTTGCAGCATCTATATTCCATTACAGGGAATTTACAATAAGGGAAGCAAAGGAATATCTGAGGTCCAGGGGTGTCATGGTCAGACTTTAGAGGTCTTATCTTTCTTTGTTTTCTCTATTCTCATAGCCTCAATGATTTCGTTTCCAGCAGGTGAAACCATGATTTTGAATGTATCGTTACCCTGACGGACCGTGACTTCTGTCTCAGCAATACACTTTGCATCAGAATACCTTGCACAGAGAGAGGCTGCGATTTTCAAAGCTTCATCGGTAAGCGCTCCGGTTCCTAATGTAACCGGGCTTCCAAATCCCTCGACTCTTAGAATAGAATCCTTCTCTGCTGACAGCGACTCTATCGCATCATTTTCAGCCTTATCCCTGCCCACGATAACCTTGCATGTGCGGGATAATCTGAAGTGCCTGCCTATCCTTAATAACTCAATGTCTCTTGCTGATGGAGAGGGAGTAAAAGTCAATAAGTCTTTAAGCCTGTGTGCATAATTGGGTTCAGTAAGAAGACAACCGCCGGCAGGAGCAGGATAATCATCGAGACCAAATTCTATTGCCAATGCCATCTGTGGTTTTCTTGAGCGTCCACTGAGTCCATAAAGCCTTTCCCTGTCAATAATCCCCTCAGCTTCAGGCGAGGTGATTTTCAGGAGCTTTGCACTGAGTGGTCTTAAAACCTGCCCGGCAAGGCCTGCCTCTTTGTCTATATGGTAGAGCATGTCTTTTCTCTGGCTCATGGGCCTCTGGCCGAGAACCTCACCTGTCACGATAAACTCCGCACCTGTCATGTCCATGCGCAATTTGGCCTCTTTCAGCATCAGGATTCTGCAATCGATGCATGGGTTCATATTCTTTCCATAACCATGTGGCGGGTTTTTGACAATGGCAAGGAATTTTTCACCAGGGTTGCATATCTCTGTGTTAAAGCCGAATCTGCGACCAAGAGATAATAGATCTTTTGGAGAAGATGCATCACAATCGAACGGTGTCTGAAATTTTATTGCTTTAACCTCAATCCCCTGTTTGAGCACAGTAAGGATCGCAAGTGTGCTGTCAAGACCGCCTGATAATAATGCTATCGCCTTTGCCATAGAGATATAGATTAATTTTTAGAGATGAAATCTTAAGCGTAAGAGGATTCTGTTATCTTTAGTCCGCGATTATTGTTAAATGACTTACGCAGCGCGTCTGCAGTGACCACTGCTGTGCCAACTTCTGCAACGACAATGCCGGCAGCGTGGTTTGCGATAACAGCAGCTTCTTCCATGCTTGCCCCTGCTGTATATGCAAGGGTGAACGTAGCTATTACTGTATCTCCGGCACCGGTGACATCATAAACATTCTTTGCTACAGTCGGAATATGCACTACTTTATCCTTTCTGAAAAGGCTCATGCCGTGTTCCCCGCGGGTAATAAGCACTGCTTCACAAGGTATCTTTCGCAGCAGTAATCTCCCCGCATTTATCAGGGAATACTCATCCCTGATTTCAATGCCTGAAGCAAGAGAAGCCTCGGTGACATTCGGTGTGATGAGAGAAACATTTTTGTAACAGTGAAAATGACCAACCTTTGGATCAACAGAGACAAAGATATTGCCCGGCCTCGAATGCTTCAATATCTCTTTAACAAGTTCAGATGATATGACGCCTTTTTTATAATCAGATATTATCACAGCGTCATGGTCCGGCAATACACTGCATATATAATTAAGAAGCTTTCTAAGTACCTTTCCATCGATCCGGTCCTTTTCTTCTCTGTCAAATCTTACAACCTGCTGACTGTGGGCAATTACCCGGGTTTTGACTGTTGTAGGTCTTGAACCCCAGAATATGCCCTCATACTGTATACCTCTTTCCTGGAGAATTGTCCTGAGAATATCTCCGCCCCTGTCATTGCCTGCTACCCCAACAATTGTTGCATTTCCTCCGAGCGCAACAATGTTGTTTGCGACGTTTAAAGCGCCCCCGAGGAGAAAATCCTCGTCTGTTACCTCAACAATTGGCACAGGCGCTTCTGGAGATATCCTGCTTACCTTCCCCCATATATAGCGGTCGAGTATTAAGTCACCGATAACCAGTATCTTCTTTTTTTTAAATTCGCTAAAGGTCTTTTTATGCTTCATTCCAGTAGTTTTTAGAAAAGATGTATCTTTCAATAAGTTTAACAAAAAGATTTCCTAAAGACAATAAAAAGGCGGGTCGAATGACCCGCCTTTTTCGTTACAGTTTTATGAAGAGCAAATTAGAACTCGAGCTTTAAACCGTGTACGACTTGCGAAGCATTTTTTATGTCGCTGTCAGCGCCATATACATCATCATAGAAATTGCCTGCGTTAAAATAACCGGCCTCTACGAAGTAGGTGAGGTTCTTTGCGAGCTTGTAAGATGCTTTCAAGTCAACTTCCCAACCGAGATCCTTTGAAACGCTGTCACCAGTGGCGTCTTCCCATATCTGGTTCCTTGTTGCCCTCAGGAAGAATCCGTCAAGGGACATGCTGAGTTCCTTCATCGGGTTTACATCAAAGCCGAGGTTGTAATAAGTGGTATTTGCAATTCCTGTGGTTCTGTGATTACCCGGTAATCCGGTTATATCATCAACAGTTGTGGTTGATGTAACAAGCTGTGCTGCAGCTGATGTTCTCACCAAGCGCTCGTAAACGAGTGTATAGTGGGTGAATCTTGCGATTGCGCCAATGGAATCAGAACCTACGAGGGCCTGGAATTCACCGTTTTTATCATCATCGGTTTCTTTGTCTCCGCTACCCATTGCAAAGGAAGCCCTGATGTTCACAGGGTCGATCATGTAGCCTAATTTTACAAGGACTGCCCAGCCGGAGAACTTTAGATCTTCATCGCTTAAGGCAATATTTTTGACTTTTCCAAACTGGAAGTCAGCCTCTGCAGCGTAGGAGAAACCGGAAATTTTACCATTTGCATGAATTCCAACGTTCTGGAAGTTGACCGAATCGCAGTTCGGGGTTCCATCGACCAATTCGCCCAATGATGGTAAATTGCCATCACTGTGAATTAATGTGTAGTTTAAGCCAATAGTGTTGTCCTTATCGAGCATATAAGTGCCGAGTAAGATGTATGCATCGAGGTCGCTGTTGTGATTGATATTACCAATTGTTGTAGTAGGCCCCTCATACAGCTTTGCTGTTAATGCTCCGATATGAAGTTCCTTTGTCGGGTCAGTCCAGACTACGATACCATCAGTACCGAACCTGGTCATGTCCAGGAATATTTTCTCACCAAGAGAGAGGAGCATATGACCTGCTTTAATACCTGCAGGAACACCAAGGAGACCTGAACCGGTATACTGGACCCATGCCTGCCTTATGAGAATGTCAGCAGCTGGTTTGGCATCATATGTGCCCCAGTAATACACACCGCTGTATGGGCTGCCGGCTGTGCCACTGGCTGTTTCCAGTTCGATGAATCCTCTAACGTTGTCGGTTACTTTTGCATCGACTGTAAGATAAACATTTGTAGTATAGAGCGACTCGGATCTTGAACCTTCTACGGGCTGTGCAGGCAGACCATTATCGACGTCATGGAAATACCAGCCCCTCAATAATAATTTGCCGCCGAGTGTTATTTCAGGCTTATCCTCGGCAAAGGCAGCAACTGCAAAACTTAAGATGAAGATAACGGCTAAAAGTACTGCTAAATATTTTTTCATTTGCTAACCCTCCTTTTTAAAATTTCAGAGTTCACAATACTCTTTGTTCTATCCGCCAACGGCGGCTTCGCTGCGCTTTATCTAAAATTAATTTCCTTTCAACTTCTTTGTATCACCTCCCCTTCAATAGTGATAGACCTCCCATAGAGGCCTTTTACCATCTAAATGCTATTTTCAGCACCCTGATTCTCTTTCAGTTTCCAAAATAAATATGTCAAAGTTATATCATTACTTATGTATGTTTGTCAAGAAATTTATATCACCTTCTTGTAAATTTGTCAAGGTTTTTGTTATTAAAAAAGCAAGAATGGGGCCAGTTTCAAAAAAATAATGCTTTATGATGATTATATGCAAAAGCCTTTGAAATCATTGCTAAAATTGACATTCACATAAAAATTTTCCTGGTACCCTGTTCATGTATTATATGCCTGAAACTGTATATTTTTTACAACAGATGTGTTGATTATATGTTTCTCAAGAGAGTTCTAAACCATATCTGTTCATGTCCGATAAATGTGCTAAAATGGTGAATGGCCGATCTCCTGAAAATTTTTTTCATTTTTACTCTTATACTCATTCTCTTAAGAAAAAAGCTCAATATCGGTCTTGTCATGCTGACAGCCTCTTTTGTCCTGTTTGTGATTTATCGTATGCCGTTAGAATTGATAGTGAAGACCTGTAAAGCTGCTCTTCTGAATAGCGTGACCATCAACCTTATCCTCGCCTTATCTTTTATCAGGATGTTTGAAATGATACTGAGAGAACATGATGTCCTTGCGGAAATGATGAAGACAGTAAAGGCAATATTCAAAAACAGAAAGATAGTTACGGTCTCAATGCCATTGCTGATAGGTCTTATGCCTTCTGTTGGAGGCGCCTATTTTTCTGCTCCGATGGTAGCCGAGACAACCCGTGACATAGAAATGAGCCCGGAAGAAAAAGGGTTTATTAACTACTGGTTCAGACATCCATGGGAATACATACTGCCATTATATCCGGGCATTCTCCTGGCATCTGCTATTGCAAAGATAGAGCTCTACAGGCTTATTACCATAAATCTCGTGTGTGCTCTCCTCATGCTGATTACAGGATTTATCTTTGCCATGCACGGTCTTAAGGGAGATGTGAAGACAGAAGACCGGCTTTCAAAAAAAGGCCTGTGGAGTTTCATGCCGATAGTGACCGTCCTTCTCCTTGTGGTCATATTCCATATGGATCTGCATTATGCATTGCTTGCTGTTGTTCTATTTCTGCTGTTTTTTTACAGGTATACCCTGAAGTCTTCTTTTAAGGCAGTTCAGCACGGATTTTCTCTTGATATAATAATCCTGATACTCGGTGTCATGTTTTTTAAGGAGGCTATGGAGAATTCAGGGGCAGTGAAGAACCTGAGCCAGTTTTTTATCATGGAAGGGATTCCGGTAGCTCCGATTCTTTTTCTGGTGCCGTTTATTACAGGGATGCTCACAGGCATTACCGTAGGTTTTGTAGGAAGCACCTTTCCCCTGATAATCAGTATCGCCGGTAATTTATCAGCAGGAGAGATATCATTTGCTTTTGTATCCGGGTTTTTGGGAGTCCTCCTTTCTCCGGTGCATATATGCCTTATCCTGACAAGAGATTATTTCAAGGCCGATCTATGGGGGATTTACAAAAAGATGATACCCGGCTGCATCATCATTTTCTGCGGCGCTGTTATTGAATATCTCTATTTGAAATAGATATACGACAATAAAAAAAAGGATTCCGGGCAAGCCTGAATAAATTACATGGATAGAATGAAAGAGCCCGCTTCTGACAAGGCAGAGCGGGCCCTTCTTGAACAGAATTAACCCCTAAGAATTATTTTTAGAAGGCATATACAAATTTAAACCAGAACTTATCACCCTCTGGTTTGTTCTCAACGCTCATTTCTTTCTGATACTTAAGATTGAAGGTCATGTTCTGATAGTCATATTTAATTGACGGACCGATTGCGAAAACTTGGCCTTTGAATCCATCTTTATCGGGTACAGGATACGATTTATCATCCGATTTGTCTTCAGTAACCTGCTTGTAATAATATCCGCTTAAGCCTATACCCCACGGTTTGAAATTATAGCCTACCAAATAATCAAAGTGGAATTCCTGACCTGATCTATATTTGGTGTCATCGTTTTCTGTATTGAAGTCATACATGAACTTGCTCGATACTTCAAAGCCACTGTCTGAAATATAAGTAAAACCAAATACTGGCTCGAATGTCCAGTAGTTTCTACCGGGATTTGCCAGGTCTTTTTCATCATATGCACCTGTCGGGATGTATATGTCAAGCCCTGTTGCAAAATGCCAGTTTTTTGAGTGCCATGACAGGAGAAAAGGATCAACGATAATGTCACCAAGTCCAAACTTGTTATCACTCATTTTGGGCGCCGCACTCACCGGCTGCATGGTTACATCTACGTTTACAATAGGAACGAATACCTGCACTCCCCAGAAACCACCAAAAACCTGGTGCTTGGTCACATGCACCAAACGTAATACATCAGCAGTGGCTTTAAGGTCAAAATCTTTAAAATCATCCCCATCTTTGAGCTTGAATTTATCAGCAGTATAGTAAACAAAATAGTTGAGAAAATAAGTGCCGGGAGGAGGTATCGCACCTGCCATAAAACACTCAGCGCCATTCGGATAGGCTCCGCCACCGAATTCAGTAGCTGACGCCTCTCTCTGTGTTATAAGGAACAGACTAAGAAGAACCAATACAATGCAGATCACAAATGATTTTTTCATAAACCCTCCTTTTTTGAAATTTCAAGAAAGTACCATAGATTTCAGATTATAGTCAACACCATATTAAACGTGGAGATAGTGATTTTATCCCTTAATTACTCCAATTGGCCTAAGACGGGCAACTTTCTTTGATATCCCTGCCTTATGAACTACTTCCACTACTTTTGAGACATCCTTATATGCTTCAGACATTTCCTCGGCAAGGGTTTCTCTTCCGGCAGACCTGACAATGATTCCCTTGTCCTCCATCTCTCTCCATATTGCCCGGCCTTTTGCCTTTTTTATTGCCTGATGTCTTGACATGATTCTGCCGGCTCCGTGGCACGTTGAGCCAAAAGTCTCTTTCATCGCCTTCTCAGTTCCCAGAAGCACATATGACGCCCTTCCCATATCGCCCGGTATCAGGACAGGCTGACCAAGGGGCCTGTAGATCTCGGGCAATTCCGGATGACCCGGAGGGAATGCCCTTGTGGCACCCTTTCTATGGACTATCAGTTTCATCTTTCTTCCATTGACTTCATGCTCTTCAATCTTGGCGATATTATGTGCAACATCGTAAATAAGCTCCATGCCGAGTTTCTTCGGTGATATCGAAAAGACCTTAAAGAAAGCCTCTCTTGTCCAATGCATTATGCACTGCCTGTTTGCCCATGCATAATTTGCAGCGGCCCTCATTGCTGCAAGGTAGTCCCTTGCCTCAGGACTGCTGAACGGTGCACATGCGAGCTCTTTATCAAACAGTTCTATCTTGTATTTAGCGGCTGCCTTTTCCATTACTTCAAGGAAATCGGTGCAGACCTGATGCCCAAACCCACGTGAGCCTGTATGTATCATCACAGTAACCTGGCCTAAAAAAAATCCAAGGCTGTTTGCAGCCTTTTCGTCATAGATTTCATCAATATACTGGACTTCAAGGAAGTGGTTGCCTGAGCCAAGGGTGCCCTGCTGGGCCCTGCCCCGCTCATATGCCTTTTTGCTGATCAGTGAAGGATCTGCCCCATCGATACAACCACCTGCCTCGATTTTTTCAAGGTCTGAAGCATCCCCGAACCCCTGTTCAACAGCCCAGCGCGCACCTTTCAGCAATATCTTTTTTTCGTCATCAGGACCAAGACGTATCCTCCCCTTTGATCCAACACCTGACGGAATTTCATTATAGAGAATGCCGATAAGGTCTTTCATCTTTGTCAGGACATCTTCTCTCAAAAGATTGCTTTTCAATAAACGGACTCCGCAGTTTATATCGTAACCAACCCCGCCTGGTGATACAATGCCGTCTTTTAGATCAAAGGCAGCAACTCCACCAATTGCAAAGCCATATCCGGTATGCACATCCGGCATAGCCATTGATGATCCGACAATCCCCGGTAAAGTTGCCACATTTGCAACCTGATCTATTGCCTGTTCTTCGAGGTCCTTTTGGAGGATTTCATCAACATAGATAATCCCTTTAACCCTCATCCCCTGTTTGTAATCAATCGGAATTTCTATCTTTGTTTCATCAATCCTTCTGATCTTTTCTGAATCCATACACATCCTTTCTTTTATCCGGCTCTGTTTTAAATGAGTAATCCAGGCAACCTTCTTAATAAGGTTATTAGAAGTCTGAAGGGAGTAGCAATCTCATCGTTATATCATATATCAAAAATGACATCTATTTCCCACGAATCATTCATCTTTTCTATTCTCAGCTTGTGATAGGTGGCTGCCTTAATGAGCAGTTTCCCTTCATGACGTCCTGCATCAAATTCCTCACCGGATATCGAAGCTGTCAGCTTAAAAGCTTCCTCCCCACCAATCCCTCCGCCTCGGGGAGAGAGGCTAAGGGAGGGGGTGAATTCAGTAATAATGACTTTTTTGCCTATAAAACCATATGCATCAAAATGGAAAATCAGCTCATTCAGCCAGGAAACAAGCAGTCCATCAAGAGAATGACTCTCGACTGATACAGACATGGTTTTCTTTTCTTTTATTGAGGTAAGGTTTGTAATGAGGCTGTACATGCCGATTGCAGCATTAATAAAAACCTCATTTTTGCTTTTTCCGAAAGCCGTTAATCCGACATCTCCTGATATATCAAGGATTTTAAACTTCTCCATGAAAAAAGCATATCATCGACCGGAGGCTGAGTCAATCCAGGAAAAAGAACGCCCCTCTTTTGGGAAAGAGGGGCGGGGGGAGATTTTATAAACCAATTAACTTACTTCTTTTTATCTTTTGATCCCTGTTCCGGCCCTGCTTTTGGTTCTCCTGTTTGCTCAGGTTTTTCCTTCTTTTCTTCGCCGGCGGAAAGCTTGGAGACTGCGTCCTTATTTATCTCAACTTTATAGGTTTTCTTCAGATTTTCAATATAAGAATCAAAGAACTCTTTCTGTTTTTCAGCAGCAATTCTCTGGGAGATGGCGTTCTTGATTTTTTCGAATTCAAGTCGTTGTCCCATTTTCTTGTCAGCAAGCTTAATAATGTGGTAGCCGAATTTTGTCTTGACAGGTTGGCTGATTTCTCCTTTTTTCAGTTTGATTGCTGCTTTCTCAAACTCCGGCACCATCTGGCCTGACGAGAAAAATCCAAGGTCTCCGCCATTTTTTGCAGATCCGGTGTCAATCGAGAATTTCTTTGCAAGAGATCCAAAGTCTTCGCCTTTCTTAATTCTCTCTAATATCTTATTTGCCTCGTCTTCTGTTTTTACCAGTATATGACTGGCCCTGATCTGGCTGACAGAAGTAAGCTCGTCCTTATGTTTTTCGTAGTAATCCTTTACATCCTGATCAGTAACCTTCGACTTGGCCTCTATCTCCTTTTCAAGCAACTGGCCGATAAGTGTCAATTTCCTGAAATCCTCGACCTTTTTCTGATAGTCCGGATTTTTGTCAAGACCCTTTTTTAAGGCCTCCTGATAGAGCAGCTCTTTCTTGATCAGCTCATCAAGAAACTTTTCTTTTCCGGCGCTTCCCTCAAAAAGTTTCTGTGCAAACTCTGGAAGGCTTTTTATCTCTCTTTCAAGGTCAGCCTGTGTTATTTTTGAGTTTCCAACCGTTGCAAGATACGGCCCTTTCTGATCTTCCTTTTTTGCACATGCAACAAATGCAAAAAGAAAAGAGACGATTAATGTGAGTACGGCAAATTTTTTCATGTAATCCTCCTGAAATATAATTCTATTTTTATAGCATAAGAGACATTCTTTTTGACACATAAAAATTTTTATGATAGAGTAACAAAGTTATAACATATTGTTATGGAATGGAAAAAATCAAATAGGTTGTATAAAAGAGCATGTGAAATCATCCCTGGAGGGGTTAACAGCCCTGTCCGTGCGTTCAGGGCAGTTGGCGGGAATCCCATATTTATCGATAGGGCTAAAGGCTCAAAGATTTATGATGTTGACGGAAACGCATATATAGACTATGTCCTCTCATGGGGTCCCCTGATCCTTGGCCATTCTCATCCGAAAGTTGTGAATGCCCTTAAGAAGGCTGCTGAAAAAGGCACAAGTTACGGCGCACCAACACCTCTTGAGATCGAACTTGCAGAATTAGTTCTTAAAGTCTACCCATCAATGGATAAGGTCAGGATGGTGAACTCAGGCACAGAGGCGACAATGAGCGCTATAAGGGTTGCGCGAGGTTTTACAGGCAGGGACAAGATCATCAAATTTGAGGGATGCTATCACGGCCATGCCGACGGACTGCTTGTTAAGGCTGGTTCAGGAGCTACAACCTTTGGAGTTCCGGACAGTCCGGGTGTGCCAAAGTCTTATGCAAAAAATACAATAACACTGCCGTTCAATGATATAGCTGCATTACATTCGGTCATAAAAAACGAATGGAAGTCTGTCGCATGTGTAATAATCGAACCGGTTGTAGGGAATATCGGATGTGTCCTGCCCAGGCCGGGATTTCTGGAGTCGCTGAGAAAGCTGACAAAAAAATTTGGTATCGTTCTCATATTTGATGAGGTGATGACAGGATTCAGGGTAGCCTTTGGCGGTGCACAGGCATACTACGGAATTACTCCTGATATGACCTGCCTGGGCAAGGTAATAGGCGGTGGGTTGCCGGTTGGTGCGTATGGAGGGAAAAAGGAGATTATGTCAATGGTATCACCGGAAGGGCCGGTATATCAGGCCGGAACTTTATCAGGCAATCCGCTCGCGATGACAGCAGGCATTGAGACCCTCAGGATACTCTCAAGAGAAAACACATACAATAAACTCGAAAGTACCGGAGCCCTGTTAGAGGAAGGACTTGCAGACGCTGCGAGAAAAGCAGGAGTTAAGACAAGGTTTTACAGGGCAGGCACAATGTTCTGCACGTATTTTACAAATACCGATGTAATTGACTATAAAACAGCGAAGACATCTGATACAGCAAGATTCTCCAGATTCTTTTCAGCCATTATAAAAAAGGGAGTATATATAGCTCCCTCACAGTTTGAGGCCGGGTTCATATCCCTTGCACATACCGAAAAGGATATAGAAAAGACTGTAAAGGCAGCATACGAGTCGTTCTTAGAAACTAAATAACCAATCATTTCATTAAAAACCAAGAGTTATTTCTGTCATTCCGGCTTGTCCGGAATCTTTCTTCAAAGACATCCGTGTGCTTCTTGCTGAAGAGGATTCAAAAAGATTCCAGACAAGCTGGAATGACAAACATAGCATGCTTACGAATTTATTGATAAGAGGTAGTTTGAAGCTTATTATTGCAAGTCCTTTGTAGTTTATTTTATCCTTGTCTGTGCTAAAATTTAATTTATTAAGGTAAAGATATGGCAGAGAAATCCTTGTTCAAACAGCTTCTTGAGGCAAGCACCGTAGGACTGAATCTTGTTATCTCTACTTTTATCGGTCTTGCGATGGGGTATTTAATTGATTATTTAATGGATAGATGGTTCGGCTGGAATACCAAGCCCTGGTTTACAATCATCTTTTTGTTTTTTGGTATTATTGCTGGGTTTAGAGACCTCGTGAGGATGGCAAAGAAATCGGATAATGAATCTGGTAAAAAGAATTCATAGACAGGGAACAATCATCCTCATTTGTCTTGCAGCTGTTTCAGCATTGTATGAATGGAAAAAGCTCCCTTTAAGTATTCTCGTTGGAGGTGCGCTCGGACTTGCTAACATTAAAGGCCTTGCATGGGGGTTAAAGGATTTTGCCACATTAGCCAGACCGAGCGGTAAAGTTATCTTCCTCAGTCTCTTCAGGTTTTTTATGATTGCCTTTATTCTTGTCGTTCTTGCATTACTCAAGCTGATAAACTTTGTGGGTATTCTTATCGGGCTCACTGTTGTTTTCATCCTTGTGATAAAAGAGGGATTACGGGCTGCTAAAGAGTCATCACTGAAGAATGTAACTGATGATGCAAAACAATAAATGAAAATCAGATATAGTTATCACAGATATTTTAAAGGAGGTTCACCATGGATACTCAGCAACTCATGAGAGAAGCACAATTGCTGTTCGTCGAGGGCAAAGAAAAAGAGAGCATAGAGGTTTTTACAAAAGCTATAGAAGCCGGAGCAGATCCCTATATCGCTCATTTAAGCCGCGGAGTTGCTCATGTAAAAATAAAGGAAGTTGATATGGCGCTCGGGGACTTCAGCAAGGCGATCAGCGCCAATAATAAAAGTGCAAGGGCGCATTTCTTTCGCGGAATGGCCTACATGATGAAGGAAGAATTTGAGAATGCGGTTTCAGACTTTACGCAGGCTTTGGAACTGAAGACTGATTATGCAATGGCAAAGTTTGCCCGGGCGGTTTCCTATGCAAGAATGGATAAGTTCGATGAATCATCGCAAGATATGATGGTTGTGATGCCCCAGATGGAGGAGAATTTTCAGAGCTTTGCTGATTCCTATGGAATTATAAGAACCGAGATGTGGAAGGTTATGTCACAGATATCCGGAGAAGAAAAAATGCCCACTCTGGGATTGAGTGAAAAAGATATAACTACGCTCAAAAAATGGCTTGCACAGGAATAGGGCCTATTCTTCAAAATCTTCAGAGAAAGACTGGGCAATTATTATCGAGACCCCTGGTGGAGGAGGGTATGGTAAGGTTGAAAAATAAAGAATGAAATGGGCAAAGCATATCCTGTTATTGATATCGGCAATATTTATTCTTTTGCTTTCGGGAGCGTCTTATGCAGGAACAGAAAACAAGAGATCAATCGGCCTGCTTCTTGGTGATCCGATTGCACTATCTTTAACAATCCCTGTCAGTGAAGAAAATTTCCTGAATATACATGGTGGAATCTGGGCATGGAGTTTCTGGCACGATCTTAATTATGACACCCCCTTTTTATCTGTAGATTATGCATGGAGTTCACCCATTAAACAGCTTCCTTTCCTTTCGTATATTGGTGCAGGAATTTCAATATTTTTTGCAGATAACCCGAAAGACGATAATAATTATGATGCATGTGCAGCCATACGAATTCCTTTTGGTTTTACCTTCTATTCAAATAAGGACTTTTCGATAGGTTTCGAGATTGCACCCATCTATCAATTCCTCCCTGCATACAATGCAAAGCCCTATGGACTTGAATTGAACGGCGGGTTATCTTTGAGGTATTTCTATTAGGCAGTATGAGCTTATAATGAGTCTTTGAATAAATCCGTGCTCAAATAGCGCTCACCGGTGCTCGGCAAAATTACAACGATCTGTTTCCCTGCATTTTCAGGACGTCTGGCTGTTTCAATGGCAGCCCAAACAGCTGCACCTGAAGAAATTCCACATAAGATCCCTTCAGTTTTCGCAAGAGATCTGGCTATTTCAAAGGCATTATTATTTGTAACAGTAATGATCTCATCAATGATGCCGGTGTTAAGCACTTTAGGAATGAAGCCTGTTCCGATCCCCTGGATCTTATGAGGACCGGGTTTCCCGCCGGACAGTACCGCTGAATCGGCAGGTTCAACCGCAACTGCCTTGAAGGATGGCTTCCGCTGCTTTATTACTTCTGCAACTCCGGTGATAGTGCCGCCGGTTCCTACTCCTGAAACAAATATATCAACACCTCCATCGGTATCACTCCAGATCTCTTCCGCAGTTGTCCTGCGGTGGATCTCAGGATTCGCGGGGTTGCTGAATTGATCAGGCATAAAGGCGTTAGGGTTTTCTGAGAGTATTTCTATGGCCTTATTTATAGCCCCTTTCATGCCTTCATTTCCCGGTGTCAGGACTATGTCTGCTCCAAGGTGCCTGAGGAGTTTTCTTCTTTCGATACTCATCGTTTCAGGCATGGTCAGAGTCAACCGGTATTTCCTGATCGCACAGACAAAGGCAAGGGCAATTCCCGTATTCCCGCTCGTTGGCTCTACTATCATAGTATCGCTTTTCATAAATCCCTGCTCTTCTGCTGCCTTTATCATGGCAAGGCCGATACGGTCTTTTACGCTTCCCAAAGGATTCCTGAATTCAAGTTTAGCCAGAATTGTCGCATGAAGTCCGTTTGCTATCCGGTTCAGCCTTACTAAAGGCGTAGCACCTATTGTCCCCGTAATATCGTGGTAGATCTGAGCCATATTTATTTAAAAACGAGTTCGGGTTTTTTCATGAACACCTTGGTGTCCGGAGGCACTGATGCTGTAATCCATACATTCCCTCCGATTACTGATCTGGCGCCTATTAAGGTTTCGCCGCCCAAAATGGTAACCCCTGAATAGATCACCACGTCATCTTCGATGGTTGGATGACGTTTTTCGCTCCTGAGCTGTTCAACTGCATCTTTTGGAAGGGATAATGCCCCAAGAGTAACCCCCTGATAGATCCTCACACGTTTGCCGATGTCTGTTGTTTCTCCGATCACTATCCCGGTTCCATGATCTATGAAAAAGCTCTCGCCGATACGAGCCCCGGGATGTATATCGATCCCGGTTAAGCTGTGTGCGTATTCCGACATGATCCTCGGGATTAATGATACGCCCTGTTCGTGAAGCTGATGAGCTATACGGTATACAGTAATGGCAAAAAGACCGGGATAACTGAAGATGATCTCATCATAACTCTTTGCTGCAGGATCACCCTCAAAGGCGGCACGAATATCTTTAGCAAGAAGCTTTCTCAACCGGGGAAGTTCATTCATAAAGTTAATTGCAATTTCCTGTCCGCGCTCGTCGCAGTTTACACAGGCCATATTATGACGACGGCATTCATGCCGTATGGCGAGGGTTATCTGTTCGGACAGTGCCTCAAAAAATGCTGTAACTTCCTGTCCAAAGTAATAAATCAGGTTCACTTTGTCGATGCGTATGCTTGTAAAGTAACCCGGATATAGAATGCGGCAGGCCATATAAATAATATCTATGACGGCTGCTTTGGAGGGAAGGGGTTCCAGATCTACATGATCGAAACAATCCTCAATGTTACACGACAGCACAAGATTTTCGACAATGCCCGGTATTTCTTCACGGAACTCTTTTGCTTTTTCTGTTTTGATCTTACATTGTTCAAGCTTGTATTCGTCCATGGCAGTCTTTCCCTCTTATGAAATATTTAACCTCTTTGGGTAGTTTATATTTTTTATCCCTCTTTCGTATTTAAGTTGAAAAAACCCTGGATTCCCCGATCAAGTCGGGGAATGACATTCTTAAGTGCATGTTTTTTCGTCATTCCCGCGGAGGCGGGAATCCAGTCATTCTTCTCATTCGATGTTCTTCAACTTTTTTAAGAAAGAACCTATTTTTTATTTTAGCTCATCCTATTTAAAAAAATACAAAAAAAGCTTGACAAACACCTTAAATGGTGGTATAAATAAATCAAGAAGAGTGAGTTTCACAAAAGTGGTGGACTTGCTTCTCTCAGACTCAGCATGAAGGGTTGTAAGGTCGCAGGATGTAAGGTTTTTGACGTAAGAGTCTTAAGCAGTATGTCTCAAGATGTACAATCTGCTGAGATATGAGGGGAAGCAAGC
This sequence comes from Thermodesulfovibrionales bacterium, assembly GCA_049302065.1. GTDB lineage: Bacteria > Nitrospirota > Thermodesulfovibrionia > Thermodesulfovibrionales > SM23-35 > VGWX01. The sequence goes on along the minus strand of JBAQLU010000158.1, from coordinate 10,451 downwards.
ACCACTTTTTTATTTTCGTACCCTCCAAAGGCGTTATTTATATTTTATCTCTTTTCATTCTCTGCGAGATCCTTTCCCCGATACAATTTTAAACCATCAGGGATGTTGTGTTATACTCAATGCTGAAAATGGGGAAAAGATCACCATTAAAAAGGATTAGTATGATTGCGTATCCCCTTATACATAATGAACTCTGTTCCAATGGTTGTCATTATCCGGCTTGACCGGATAATCCAGTCCTTTTTTCTGGATTCCCCGATCAAGTCGGGGAATGACGGAAATAAAAGATCTTAAATAACTTTTAAGATCTTTGAAGATTAATAATATAACCAGTCAGCAGGAGAGAATATAAAATAGTGTCTATGCCATACCGAGCATGGTTTCAATGCATCAACGAACAGTGCAAAGAGAATTATCCGCTCAACTCGATCGTCTATCGCTGCAAGACATGCGGTTCGCTGCTGGAAGTTAAGCACGACCTCCACGCCCTTGCTCAAAGCGATGCCAGGTCGTGGATGAAGCTGTTCGAGGATCGCTATAAGTCTAACGAGTGGCCCTTCGGTTCCGGAGTGTGGGGCAAGAAGGAATGGATCCTTCCGCAAATTAAGAATGAAAATATCGTCTCCCTCTATGAAGGTGGTTCCAACCTGTTCTGGGCCGAACGGTTCGGCAAGATGCTCGGAGTGGAAGATCTCTGGCTCAAACTCTGCGGCAACTCCCACAGCGGTTCTTTCAAGGACCTTGGCATGACAGTGCTCGTGTCCCAGGTCAAGCAGATGATCAGCGAAGGCGCTCCCATCAAAGCGGTCGTCTGTGCCTCCACCGGCGATACCTCGGCTGCACTGGCGGTTTATTGCGCTGCTGCCGGCATCCAGGCTGTTGTGTTGCTGCCGAAGGGTAAGATCTCGATTGCGCAGCTCATTCAGCCTATCTCCAACGGTGCGCTGGTGTTGTCGCTGGACACTGACTTCGACGGCTGCATGAGCATCGTAAAGGAGATCACCAAGGACGAGACAATGTACCTTGCCAATTCAATGAACTCTTTGCGCATCGAGGGGCAGAAAACCGTTGGGATCGAGATCGTCCAGCAATTTGACTGGCAGGTCCCTGACGTGATCATTATCCCCGGCGGTAACCTCGGGAACGTTTCTGCACTGGGCAGCGGCCTGATTATGATGCGCGACCTTGGCCTGATTACCAGGTTCCCCCGCATTGTTGTTGCACAGGCTGAACGCGCCAACCCGCTCTACCGTTCTTATATGAAAAACTTCGGGGCATTCGAGCCGATGCAGGCCCAAAAGACACTTGCCAGTGCAATCCAGATTGGCAACCCTGTGAGCATAGAAAAGGCTGTCCGTACGCTGAAGCATTTCAACGGCATTGTCGAGCAGGCCACTGAGCAGGAACTGGCTGACGCCGCCGCACTCGGTGACAAAACAGGCATGTTTAACTGCCCGCATACCGGCGTTGCGCTGGCAGTGCTGATTAAACTGCTTGCAGCCGGCAAGATCGATAAGTCCGAGCGAGTTGTGGTTATCTCCACAGCGCATGGGCTAAAATTTACTGATTTCAAGGTTCGCTACCACGAGGAAACGCTGGACTTCCCCTGCCACTTTGCTAATAAACCAATCGAGCTTCCGCCCAGTTTGGATGCTGTTAAAGAGGCTCTCCAGCATGCTTTGCAGAAGAGGAGGAAAACACCGATGCCTAAAAAGTCGTCAAAAACAAAAAACTGGAAGCCGGCTACCCTTGCTATTCACGGTTTGGGCCGCACTCCGAAAGCACATTATGCGGTCTCCACGCCGATCGTTCAGACTTCCAACTACTATTTCGACTCCACTGCTGAGGTTCTGGAGTTCATGAAGTCCAAGAGTGAGGGCCGCGTGGTGCGTGAACATGAATACGGCCGCTATGGTAACCCGACCCAGCAGGAATGCGAGCGGAAGCTGGCAGCTATCGAGGGAGCCGAGCGGGCAATATTGTTCTCCACCGGCATGAGCGCGGTGATTATAACAATAATGGCCTATATGCGCCGTAACAGCCATATCATCTTCACCAACGACTGTTACCGCCAAACGCGTGATTTTGCCACGAGCACGCTGGCCGAGTTCGGCATAGAAGTCTCACTGACGGATCCGAATTCCGAGGCAATAGCTAAAGCAATACAGCCAAATACGAACATCATCTTTACCGAATCCCCAACCAATCCCTACCTGCGCGTACTGGACCTCCCTGCAATCGTGAAAGTCGCCAGGAAGCACAACATAATGACCATGATAGATGCTACGATGGCCACACCTTACAATATTAAGCCTCTCGATCTGGGCGTTGATATCGTTATCCACTCTGCCACCAAGTATCTCGGTGGTCACAACGACCTCCTGGCCGGCGTTACCCTTGGCAAGCACGCCCTGCTGAACGACCTCAACCGCATGCAGCGGATGATTGGCGCTACACCCGGACCGTTCACCTGTTTTCTGCTCGAACGTGGTCTGAAGACCTTTACACTCCGCATGGAGCACCACAACCGCGCTGCTATGGCTATAGCCCGCATGCTGGAGTCTCACCCTAAGATAGAGAAGATCTGGTATCCCGGACTGGAGTCGCACCCCGATTACAAAATCGCAACCCAGCAGATGCGTGGTTTCGGCAGCGTGATAACCTTCCTTGTCAAAGGCGGTGACAAGGAAACGCGCAAGTTCATTGATTCGCTGGAGTTGTTCCTGATCACGCCCAGTCTCGGCGGCACCGAAAGCCTTGTAACGCAGATGGCAACGATGTCATTCTTCGACTATACCGAAGACCATCGCCGTGCAATCGGCATGGTGGACAACCTGGTACGCATCGCGCTTGGGCTGGAGGACGTGGACGACCTGATCGCTGACCTGAAGCAGGCTCTGGACAAGATATAAGAATTTTTAGATAGAACCATAGAGAGAGTATATTCGCTCATTCTCGGTCGTTCCTCCCTCCGAGGCTTTTGCCTCTATATTTATTCATAAAGATATTTGACTATCGGCAAAAGAATCCGCTCATATACTCTCCCTATGGTTCATATTTTCTATTGCCCAAATAACCTGTGCTGCTGATTATTTTTTCAGCCAGTGTATTATTCTGGAAGAGAGAGAAAATACAGGCTTGTTTTCTGCCTCTGCGATTACACCGGTAGCTATCTGTATCTTCTTTTTCAGTTGTTCCGCGCCTTCTTTTTGAGGTGATATTACAATTGCATCACCTCTTGGTGGCGCCCCGGGTCCCAGTAAAACATTTTTGTAGACTGTAACAGTTCCGCTCAATCCACTGGTGATTTCAGGTGAGCGGATGGCTATCCCCAAAGGCGCAACCCCGGTGGTATACCCAACAGAATAAAGGTAGGAATCTCCACCATATTTGCAGGGGTCAGCCTCAGGTTTATATGTCAGGAAATCCACAAGCCCTCCGACTGCAAGCGGGCGTGATATCACACGCTCTCCGACCGGTAGATATATCTTCCATCCCTCATCATCAACTGCAGGAACAGAAGATGCAAGTCTGATAGAAGTGACAATATCTTTCAGACCAAAACTGTTGGAAGAGGTATCATAGGCACAAACTTTGCCGGTATCAATTACCTCACCTGTTGTTTGGATATTTGTTGCATTGAAGAGGTCTGATTCTGAGATAGTTGCTCTCTTGTCTTTCAGCCCAAAAAATATCTGTTGTGACGTATCTGCCTCATCCATGTCGCTGTAATACTTTCCGGATCCTGAATAAATCCAGATATTCCCTTTTGTATCCTTAGCTGCGTCAGGAGAGGCTGTCAATGGGTAATTTCCGGCAAACAGGGTGTTTCCGAAAGAAGAATTCCATGAGATATTGACGCCTCCGGTATTTAAGACTGATGGAATATTTATGCTCAGAAGCTTTCCCATCCATGTTGTGCCCGGCTTATATGCTGTGCCAAAGTATATCCTTTCAGATGTATAATCCTTATTCGCATCTATGGCAAGAATGTCTCCGACTATGGCGCTATGGTCGAGAGATATCTTTTTCATAAGCTCACCTGTTGCAAGATTCAGGATGTAAATATAGCCGGTTGCAGTTCTCCCTAAATCCACCCCGCCTTTTGGGAGCACTTTCGAACCGGAACCGAACACAGCATACCAGTTACCATTCTGGCTTCTGTCGCCTGTCCTTACTATTGCAGGGGAAATGGTGGCAAGTCCCATATCAATGTCGGAAAACTCCCAGAGCGGCACAGGATTTTCAGGGTCTGTAACATCCAGGGCAAAATACGATGAAAATCCGACGTTCGAAGGTGTCCCTGCCGGCGGATCTGCCGGCAATCCCCCTGAACCGCATGCGCCTCCCAATCCCATCCCACCAATGAGTATAGTCTTCCAGCTGCTTTTGTTCCTGACTGATCCGGGACTGCCGTTGATACTTGCATCGAAGAGTTTCACGGAAAGGTCACTGTAATACAGGTGACAATAGTTCGGATCAGCAAGATATTTCAGATAAGGGAATGCATTATAAGGTATGTATGACCATATCTCTTCACCAAGCCTGCTGTATTCATCATCTCCTGATCCAAAGAAGTTGCTGTAGAGCGCTTTTATATTTCCTATAAATCCGCTGTTTTTCAGATATCCGGCTCTGAAGGCATGGAGCATTCCATCATTGGCGCCTATAAAAGCCACAGAAGATTTCTTCTTATACCCATCGCCTGACAGATAGTCATAATATGACCTGTCAGCGTAATCGATATGATATGTGTTAAGCGGAGCGCCGGCAAAGACCTTTGGGGTTGAGCCTATCATATCTCCAAGCTTCCATACACGGAGCATATTATCTGCTGTCAGCCGCCTGTCCCTGTATAAAGGATTCACTATTTTGCCGCAAACCGTATCGCCTGTGACACCGGTTTCCAGACATTCGCCCCTTATGTATCTAATGATGTTATCAGCGCTATATGCTCCCTGGGGATTGAGGGCATTCCTGAATGTTGAATTCATGGTTGTTTTGAACTCAGGATATGGTGTCTCTGTGAATGTTGTAACAGAAACGCCCCTGATCACCTTTCTTGATGTGAATATGGTTCTTTCTGAAGGGTTTTTTATGGCGAGCTTTTCCCCTGCTTCCCAGAGGGCATTCACATCTGCAAGTCGTTTAATCTCAGGACTTGAACAGGAGGAAAATGTCCCGCCACTTCCATCAGACTGGGTAGTAAAAAGCGCTGCCTCTGTTTCGTTGCTGTTCGGGTTAAAGTAGTGTTTCATTACTTTGTCCTGACTGAGGATAAGTTTGTAATCATGTACAGAGTCCTCCCTGAGATTATCATCCGGGTCTATCCAGATGTTTTGCAGGTACCCTGTCCACCATACCTCTCTCGGGCCCATCTCTACCTTTGAAGGCAGGAAGTAAGCCTGAAGTACAGAAGCAGCACCCCTTGATGACGTTGTGACAGCAGCTACAGCAGTGCCTGAAGCTGCACGTGAAAGGATATCCTGGAATGCCTTTTCAACTGCTGCCTGCACGTCGGCAGCGTCTGAAGCCTCAAAATACGTATCAGGGATTCCATCTCCATTTCTATCCCATTCACCCTTCAGGTCCGGTTTCTTATTTGCGTTGGAATCAATAAAGCCCCCGTATTTTGAAAATCCCTGTAAATTGTCTTTGCCGGTTTGATCTCCAAAGATATGGACATTATAGTAGCTGATGATCTGAAGACCGTCGCGATCAGCCCTTATATCAGAGGTGTGTGTCTGCCTGATCTCTTCATTGAGGTAGTCTGCTGAATATTGAGAGGGAACATCTGTTGCCTCTCCACTGCTTATAGTCAGGACAAAGTTTTTCCTGCACTGAACAGAATCTACCGGATCAGCACACGGGTTGCAGGTTGTTCCGCATGTATTTTTGTAGTACTGGATCGTCCTCAGTATTGACAGACCAAGCGGGGTATTCGGATTATTTTTGTCAGGCGCTGCCTGTGCAGAGGCCATGAGATTGATAAAAGATGTCATCGCCTCTAAATTGCCCGCACAGTAGTCCATCTTTATGTCATTCTGTGATGCCCGGAACCTCATTATGCCTATTCGTGGAGCATTTGCATCCCGATTGCCGTCACTGTTCTTATCCATTAATTTCTGGATTATCCCTGCAGGAGAAAGATTGGGCAGATAATCGCTTACAGCCACCACGATCGAGGCGCCTCCCGCTTTTGTAATGAGCGGGAGAGTACACGAGCCGGTTGAGGTGATCTCAAGGCCTCCCTGACCGGTTACATCGAATATGCATCCTGGATAGGCAGATGTTGTCTTTGGCTGCCAGTCCGTATTTTCACCTGTAAGTTTGTCACGGCTGGATGGAGTTGGTGTCCCCTTGCCGCCTATTAACACAAGCATAACGATATCATACCTGCTCATTGCAGCCCAGTTCAGCAGGCTGCCCGGATATGGTCCTCTGTCTGAACCCTGGCATGATGCTGCTTCATAGAAATTACTGCCGGAGGCACAGTATGTCTTGCCGGCCTTGAAATAACCTGTATAATCATCTGGCCGGGCAGGATGGTATTCTCCCGGGTAGGCAGGGTTCAGCATAGCCTTTGAATTGTCCAGTATGATTGTTACATTCGGCGGCACTGTTCGTGTCACATACGGTGGAGCGCTGCAAAAATCAGACATGGTCTGGGTATAAATCAATGCAGGGATCAATACGATGCTTATTGATAGAATCAGGAATATCAGTTTTTTCATCTCATCCTTCTTTTCATCTCTAATCTATAGAACATATCTGTAAAGGGCAGAGGTCTCTGCCCTTGCGCCGCCAGGGCCTTTAACAAGTGTATTTATCCTGAAATAAACAGCGGTGGTCGGGGCGCCGCCACCTGCAAGTGGAAAATCGAGCCTGCTCCCGGGCAGCGAGGAAGTATATAACCTCATCACAGTTATCTGAGCGTTATAATCGCTGAATAAGCTGCTCCCCGGCAGAGTTAAGGTGGTAGTACAGCTTGTTCCTTCACTCAAAACAGAATCAACAAGGCATGGCGGCGAAGAATCAACTATCGGGAGAGAAGAGACAGGTTCTGCCATTATAATAGGGTGGATAGAGTCCTTCATTACTTCGACAGCGCCATCAGCAGCCTCAGAGGCGGTTGCATATCTTTTCCCTGCCCCTGATATGCTTGTGGAATGGAGTACAAAATACACCGTACTCACGATAAGGAGCATCACAGAAAGGCTTATCATAAGAGCCGCAACAAGGGCTACGCCTCGCTCCTCTTTTATCTCAGGTTTCTTGGTGCAATAATCAGTGTCATGACTCTCCACCTGTACCTCCTCTGGTCTGCTGTCAGGGTAATGTCCCTGCCGGTTCCAAGGATACTCTCTCCAACCCGGATCGTATTTGGTTTAGCGGGATTGTCCGGATTTGAATACGTATAATCAGGGTCTCTGTTCCCGGCCTGAACAAGGATATAGACCCTCACCTGCTTTAACTTTCTTTTGAGTGTTTTCAAGTCATACGTATCGGTCTGAAAGTTGCCGGTTTTATATGGGTCCCAGATATTGATTATTCCGTCATCGTCTGTATCAAGACCGAATGAGACCTGAAAATCCCTGACGCAGGCGAGGAGAGGCTCGATCGATTCTCCATCGGACATCTCAACTCTCTGGAGGCTTCGTGTCCCTTTCGAACATATGACGGGCATATCTGCAGAGGCCCCGCCTAATCTGTACTGGACGATATAATAGGGTCTGGGCATTTCAGGCTCTCCTGACTGAGGCGGCCTGCTGAGGCCGTACAGAAGGATGCCCTTTCCTTCGCCGGCCTGAAAGGCAGGGGTTGATGGATATACGAACCTCCATGTTGCCTGGTCCGTGATGATTGTTCTGGTATTCGGTTCCATGTAGATTACCCTGTCCTTCGACTCAATATCTTCCCTTGTATCGCCCCATATCTCGAAAACTACCGGTGCTACATCCTTGATATATGTCCATCTCTGTGCAGCCCTCGAATATATTCCAAGGGCTGTTCCCGTCAGGTACAGGGAATCAGCGCCTGTAAGCCCTGTAGTCGGATAACTGCCTCCAAGGGGATTTGCTGTGGCTCCGGGAGAAATATTATCAGTGGCTCCGACCGGCACAGCTGAAGGATAGAAAACGAGGCCATTATAGTTGTCAGCTATGCCATAGCCTGCCATCATGATGTCCCTTTCGATAATGGTCTTTGCTATCACGAGCTCCATCTCTGATTCAGCAAGAATATATTCTCTTGTTGAATGCCTGATCTGTGTTGTATAAACAGCATAGACTCCTGCAATGACTACAGAAAATATTGCCAGTGTTACGAGAAGCTCAGCCAGTGTTACACCTTTGTCTAAAAAACAGGGTTCAAGGGGTCGAGGATTCGAGAGAATTTTCTGTGGGTGTACTTTTTTTTGGTAGCCGCAGGCTTTAGCCTGCGTGTATTTAGATATTGTTTTCCACATATCGGGATTACTCTTTTTTCCCTCCCTTGAGGGGAGGGATTAAGGGAGGGTGTTTTAAATTGTTTAGTATTACTTCTAATATTCCAATGGTATTTGTTAAAACTTCATTGTTCCAGAATCTTAAAATCTGATATCCCTGCCCCTTAAGCCAATTGTCTCTTTTACTATCTCTTTCTTTTTCCATGAAATGCTGACTACCATCTACCTCTATGATTACCCGTTTTTTTTGACATACAAAATCTACAATGTATCTGCCGATAGGTTCTTGCCTCCTGAATTTATACTCTCCCATCTGTTTTGCTCTCAGATATTTCCACAACAACCTCTCTGTATCTGTAAAGTTCTTCCGAAGGATTTTAGCTTTTAAATGCTTATGGAAATCATTCATCAAACACCCTCACCCTAACCCTCTCCCCTCAAGGGAGAGGGAACCATATTTTCATAATTTAAGGTAAGAATATCTGTAAAAATATTCACTATTTCATGTTCTCACAGGCTAAAGCCTGCGGCTACCTTTACTAAGACATTTCCCTGCTTGTATGCTCTCTGCCAGACTTTAAGGTCTTTATAGTTCTTTAGCATTTCACTGGAATCCTTGAATCCTTTCCGCCCCGGCGGATTCGCTGTGGCGAAGAACCCTTGACCCCTGTTTTTATAGCGTTCTGTGTTTGTAAACCACCGCATTATTAACATGATCTTCATCGCGGTGTCTGTATGAAACAGAAATGGTGATCTGCCTGAGGTCGCTGCTTAAGGCTGTTACACCCCAGGCAATATTAAAAGGTTGCTGAAAGCCTTTTATTGACTGAACAGGGTTAGGGTAATTTTTGTATTCTTCAGGATTTCCCAGGCATATATTGGCATTATCGTATGTATAAACAGCTTTATAATTTGTTGCGTTTTTCTCAGGGGTTAAGCCGCATGAATTAATATTTTCTATGGGTAAGGCAAGAAGGATTTCTGCTGTCTGTTGAGTAAGCCTCATGGCAGTGTTTCTGAGGTCATTCCCGAGGTTTACAGTAATTGCGTTTATCATTACAGAAGAAAGGGCAAGCATTGAAACAGCTATAATCACTACTGCCACCATCAATTCGATTAATGAAAATCCCTTATTGTTCCTGACAGTTACTCCCATCCCATTGCCCTTCTCTTATCCTGTTGAAGCTTATGCTGATACACTTCTTTGGAATGTCTTTATTATCCGGGTTATGTATGACGATAGTCCTTTGCTGAAAGCTGAGTTTGTCCCCTCTCGGGATGCCAAGATGATCAAATAATAATATGGTATTTTGGGGAGCAACGAGCTTGCTGCTGCTCTTGATCTGCATCTCAAGGGGCAGAGGAATTTCTTTCTGCCTTGCTGATGTTTCTCCCTGCAGAAAAGCCTCCTCTGCAGCGCCGTCGTACTTAAAATTGGAATTCATGTCATTGAACCGGAAAAGCCTGTATGTCCGGGCTGATTCTAATCTGATCCCAAAACCCATCAATTGCGGAACTGCTGCATCAGGCCCCTGCGTAACTGAAGAGTGTTTTATCCACTGCAGGTCCCCAAATAGCTCTCTCGATGCACTCTTAACACGGTCAGCGCTTAGAAACCCATAACCTGTTGCCACAATGGCTCCCACAATGACAACTATCGCAAGGACTATCGCCAGTTCAATTAGAGTTGTTCCTTTGTTGTTTTCTTCGGGGGAAAAAATAAACCCTGATTTATTCATTCTCAATTCCTCACAAAGCTTGATGCTGAATTACAGAGGTGATAAATATAACATATAATATTTAGCAAATGCTATAGTTTTAAAAATAGCATTTAAATAGTGTCTGCGTATAAAGTCGTTGGTTGTCATCCTCCGGCTTGGAGGCTGTGTCGCAATTATGTGTGTGAGTTGCCTGTTCATGCAAGACGCACAAAAAATACGTCATTCCCTGGCTTGACCAGGGAATCCAGGTTTTTTGGGGTAACTCCCTGAACAATTCGTGCTGA
>JBAQLU010000157.1:0-48769 GCA_049302065.1 Thermodesulfovibrionales bacterium | reverse complement strand
TTGAGCGTGCCCAGCAAAGGGTGGCGCATTCTAACTGGTGGAAGTCCAGTCATGGTAAAAGTCAGAGCCATGTAGCTTGGATGGCAGGGGGGGATGGAAACGTTGCCTTCTGAAGCCCATCGACAAAGTCGTCGTAAGGACGGTGAGCAAATATCCGGGTTGTAACTAACGTGAACGTAGATGTAGCCTCGTAAAAGGCGAGTTCCACTGGCCGAGCCCCTTCAATTTGGGCGAAGGCAGCATTCTTATGACTAAACTGGCTAATAGGAAGAAGAACGGTGGCGGGGTAGCAGCGGCGACACGGATAGAAAGGTGTACTATCAACTGGGGAAACCCTCCTCGTCCCTGAAGGAAACGACAGGAGCAAGGGTAGGCGTTATAAGTCGTAAGACGAAGTGCGCCGACAGGCGAGAGGGTGGCGGATGAGTCTGTAGTGTGTGCGTGGCAGCAAGGCTGTCAGGTGGGTTAAAGTCCCACTGAGTTTCGGATTAGGGGACTCATATCCGAACCCGGGAGTAACGACTCGGTAAGCGGAATCGGGGACGGTTCTAATTAATCGAAATTACGAAATTAACAGCAACACAGCAACAGAAACCACCCTGTCCTTGAACGCCAGATCGACGAAATGGTCTATGCCCTCTTACCGGTCAGGCAGGCTCACGCCGGAAGAGATTGCGATTGTGGAGGGGAAGATTTAGGGGGCACAAACAACTTGACTAAATTTATCTTTTAGGCTATATTAATATCATATAATAAAATTAGCTTGTTGCATTTGGAGGTCTAAATATGCAAAACCAGCCATTTACAAACCCTTTTAAACCAGGCGCAGGCCATATGCCGCCTTATCTTGCCGGCCGTGAAAAAGAAACTAAGGAATTCCTTCAACTTCTGGAACAGACAACCATCCTCGACAATATGGTACTTACCGGGTTAAGAGGGGTCGGGAAGACCGTTCTCCTGGATAAATTCAAACCCCTGGCCATAGAAAGAAAGTGGTTATGGGTTGGCACGGATTTATCAGAATCGGCAAGCGTCACCGAAGAGACTATCGCACTGCGGCTTCTTACTGACCTTTCCGTTGTGACGTCGAACATTACCATCAAGAGGGAAGAAAAGACGGCTATGGGGTTTTCGACGGAGAAATCCTTTATTGACCATAAGCTTAATTACAGCACCTTAATCGATATTTTCAAATCAATTCCGGGCCTGGTATCCGATAAACTGAAGGGTATCTTCGAACTTGTCTGGAAATGTCTTGCACCTTTTAAAACGCGCGGGATAATTTTTGCGTATGATGAAGCTCAGACAATGACCGACCATGCCGAGAAAGAGCAGTATCCCCTCTCTCTTCTTTTGGATGTCTTTCAATCAATTCAGAAAAAAAATATCCCTTTTATGTTGATATTTACGGGTTTGCCTACGCTTTTCCCAAAGCTGGTAGAGGCACGGACCTTTTCGGAAAGGATGTTCAGGGTTGTATTCCTCGACAGGTTAAGCAGCTCGGAAAGCAGAGACGCTATTATTAAACCGATTGCCGACACAAAGTGTCCAATTAAGTTTAATGACGAGTCGATCAATCTTGTTATAAAAGAGTCGGGCGGATACCCGTATTTTATTCAGTTTATATGCAGAGAGATATATGATGTTTTTCTCCAAAAAGTTTCAGATGGAAAACATCCTTCTGTCCCTATGGAAGAGATAATCATGAAACTTGATAAAGACTTTTTCTCCGGGAGATGGGCGAAGGCCACTGACAGGCAGAGAGAATTGCTTGCGGTGATTGCCAGCTTAAGTAATTGTCAGGAGGAGTTTACTGTACAGGAAGCTGTCGAAGAGTCAAAGAAACACCTGTCAAACCCCTTCAGCAGCAGTCATACGAATCAAATGCTGTCATCGTTGACAAATGCAGGTCTTATTTATAAAAACAGACACGGCAAATATTCATTCGCTGTTCCGCTAATGGACAGATTCATTTTGCGGCAAAGTATTGATGGCTTTATGAAGTAATGGAATAAGAATGCATTTATATTTTTCCGACATATTTGAAGTATCCCCCAAAGTCCTCGACAAATACGGGGCCTTCAATATCTCTCTTGTCACCGACCTGCCGCTTTTCATAGACCCCTTTCTTCTCTTCAACAGCAAAAAGAAGGAATACCGGCAACTCCATGACGACATAATCAAGTACCTACGGTTTCTAAAGGACAAATCCACAGCGGGGACTGTAAGTACAGGGCTCTTAAAGTCCTGGTATCATTTTTCAGAGGTCAAAGAGAACTGGCTTGGTTTCTGTGCTTCGGGCAATACAGGCCGAGGCCTTGGGAAAGATTTCGCTCGGGCACTTAATGATAATCTCCGGAATCTATTTACTGACTTCGGCTCAGAGAGGGTCACCAAAGGCAGTCATCTTGAAAAGCTGTGCCTCATCAAAGACGGCGTAGGAAAAGATACGATAAGTGATTTCACTACGAACCTTATCAAAGAATACCTTCTGAAATATACCGAGACGTTTGCGAAGAAGCATATTGATAAATCCTTGAGAAGAGAAATGGCTGTTGAGCGGGTCAGCTTCAATTATGAGACGGAATCGTGGCAGTCCGATGGTTTTGATCTTCCAGTCTTTAAGAACAAATATGTTTTGCTCAGTCCGAAAGAGATCCTCACAAAAGACGAAACATGGATCAATAAGCCGGACTTCTTCAGGCAGTTCGATAGGATTCCAGAGGCGATAGAGAACGAGCAATTACGTGCTCAGATTAATAACTATTTCTATTCCATCTTGCCTAAGAAGCCGACAGTGAAAGATGAGCACAAGGCAGCGCTATTGGTTATGCAGAAACATCCAGAAATGATTGATTACTACATCAAGTACAAAGAGGAGCACGGCGACGAAGCCGCTGATAAGAGCTCTCTTGACGTCATTGATTCAAGCGCGGTATATATCGATCAATTTGGTTCGTTGGTGAACTTGTTAGCGCAGAAATCGGCATTTTATTCTGTCCCTGGCAATACTGCAGAGGAGGCTTTGCAGCGAATAGAGTTCTTGAAAGATGTTATTGAAAACAAGGGCGGGCATAAGCTTTTCTATCATAAAGGCAAGCCGATCGCCAAGGAAGAAGATATTCACATACTTTTCAAATTGACGTGGCGCGATACAGTGTCCGATGTAAGCCGGGAAGTGAATGATGGGAGAGGTCCTGTTGATTTTAAAATCGCACGAGGCAGTAAAGACAAGACCCTTGTCGAGTTCAAGTTGGCAAGCAACTCTAAGCTCAGCAGGAACCTGCAAAAGCAGCTTGAGATTTACAAGAAGGCAAGCGATGCCGAAAAGGGATATAAGGTTATCTTCTACTTTTCAAAGCCGGAGCTGGACAAGGTGCATCGAACCCTGAAGGATTTGAATATGACCGATGACCCCTATATCATCCTTGTCGATGCGCGTAAGGACAATAAACCGTCAGGATCGAAGGCATGAGAGAGAAAGACCCCAAAGCCGACACATCCGCCCTCGAAAAACAGATCGACGAAATGGTCTATAACCTCTACGGCCCTGCCTACCGATCAGGCAGGCTCACGCCGGAAGAGATTGCGATTGTGGAGGGAAAATAAATCTTTATGAAAATTCAGCGCCAGAATCTTATAGTCATTGCAGGCCCAAACGGCGCCGGCAAATCAACAACAGCCCCTTCTTTACTGAAGGGAACGCTCAAGGTGACTGAGTTTGTTAATGCAGACCTAATCGCTCAAGGTCTATCCGGATTTCAGCCGGAGGGTGCAGTTTTTCATGCGGGGCGGGTAATGCTTGAGCGTATACATTATCTTGCAAAGAAGCATATTAATTTTGCCTTTGAAACAACATTGGCAAGTCGTACTTTTGCGCCTTGGATTAATGAGCTTCGTAAGACAGATTACGACTTTCATCTGGTTTTTCTATGGCTGCCTAATGAGGACTTCGCCATCGCCCGTGTTGCTGAGCGAGTCCGCATGGGCGGGCACAATGTGCCGGAGGAAACTATCAGGCGGCGGTATCATGCGGGCATTCGAAATTTTTTCAAACTCTATCGTCCTTTGGCAGATACATGGTTTTTTTATGACAACTCAGGAGGAGGGAATCCAAGATTGCTGGCTTATGGTGAAAAAGAAAAAAGTTTGCTTGTAAACGATCCCTTTCTTTGGCATAATATTAAAGAGGCATATGGCAATAAAGGTAAAACATAAAGACAAAATCGCTGAGGCTTTTGCAGACCCTGAAAGGATCACTCAGGCACTGGCTCAAGGTGTTCGAGATGCTTTGCTAAAGCATAAACAGGCCGGTAACCCTATTGTTGTCTGGCGTGATGGTAAAATCGTCTGGATTAAGCCCGAAGAAATTGCAGTACAATAACAATTTACAACCTTTCTCATATTTCGTTGACCAAATCCTCACCGCCAAGCAACAACCCCCTTCATCCCCCTTTTCTAAGGGGGAATTGCCGATTGCCGACACATCCGCCCTTGAGTGCCGGATAGACGAAATGGTCTATGCCCTCTACGGCCTCACGCCGGAGGAGATTGCGATTGTGGAGGGGAAGGAAAAACTGTAAACTATAGCAAGGAGTGAATCTATGAAAACGCTTGATGAAATAAAAGAGATTCTAACCAAACACAAAGAAGAAGTGCAGCAAGAGTACAAGGTGAGCGAGTTGGGCATATTTGGCTCTTTTGTGCGCGGAGAGCAAAAAAAGAGGAGCGATATAGACATTCTTGTTGAGTATTCGGAGCTTCCTGATCTTTTGAAGTTGATTGAACTTGAAAACAGACTGCAAAAGCTTTTAAAAAGAAAGGTTGACTTGATAGAAAAAAGCGGAATCAGAACCGAGCTAAAGGAAATGATATTAAAAGAAGTGGTTTATATATGACCCGTGATTCTTCCTTTTTTATAAAAGATATTCTTGAGGCAATAAATGACATAGAAACCTTTATCGGCGATATGGACTTTGAAGCGTTTTCCGCTGACAGAAAAACCAGAACTGCTGTCATTCATGAAATTGAAATTATAGGGGAAGCAGCGAAAAATATTCCTAAACCTCTTCAGGCCAAATATAATGAATTGCCCTGGCAGGACATGGCGAAACTGCGGGATAAAATCAGCCACTTTTATTTTGGCGTTAAATATGAGATTGTCTGGAAAGTTGTAAAGGAAAGATTACCTGAGATTAAGATTACCGCTGGAAAAATGCTAAAAGATTTAATTGAAAAAAATCCTGAATGAACCATCACCAGAGGGTTAAATGCCTGTACTGCATAAATATAAAGACAGAGAGAAATATTATGTCCTTACCTCTATTAGCGGCAAGATTGTAACTTTTCAGCTGACTGCTGAAGGACACGAAAAATTATTAAAATCCGGCATTAAAAATGAAGAGCGTTTTGGAAGAGCGCTCTTATTTGATTTATATCGCACGGGAGATGCCTTCACCTATGGCGCAGGCCCTGGCAAACTTGAAGGAACAGATAAGCGACAACTTGCATTAGACTTTGCGGACGATCCCGAGCCTGAAAGTATATTCCCATCATGCTCTGTCTGTTCCTCAATAAATGATCTGCATCTTGTAGAAGTAAACGACAAAGAACATTTCGCAGGCATCTATTGCAGAGAGTGCAGAAAAATAAGATCTGCAACCATCAATACAAGCATTCCTCTTCCCTTAATAAACAGGGGGCTACTTAACCGGGTGCTTGCAATGAATAACATACAAAAAACAGATGATTCATTAACAGCATATCAGAAATTATTAGGTACTGAATTTGCAGGCAGGTGGGAAGAAATAGCAAAGACAAATGCATCTGAGCAAGCTAAAAAGCAAGATCAGTTATTTAATTTCGAAGACGACCAAGGCAACCTATTATAAATAGTGAATCAGTTTATTAACTGGACATTATCATCAAACTGCGACATGAATTTCCGCATGGAGCAGGATAGTGAAAGGGACAATAATATTTGCAGTGATTTCTGTAAGAACTAAACAGATTTAGAATGTTTCGCAAAAGTGCTTGTTCCTGCGAGTACTTGATGGCGGCGGAGTGCTCTCTTTTTTACAAGGAAGCAGGCGGGGCTGAGACCTTGTTCTCTCAGATTCCTTCTTCGTGTGGTCTACGATTTCGCACTCCGGTTTCGGCTTAGAGCCCTCCTGCTGTCGGCTCGAGGCGGACGGTCGCTACTCCTGCCCTTGCCTTTGGCTCATGCTTCTGGTAGCATTCATCATGAGGAGCAATAGTTACAGCGT
The DNA here is from genome assembly GCA_049302065.1 of Thermodesulfovibrionales bacterium. Classification (GTDB taxonomy): domain Bacteria; phylum Nitrospirota; class Thermodesulfovibrionia; order Thermodesulfovibrionales; family SM23-35; genus VGWX01. Next base: position 42,503 of record JBAQLU010000157.1, on the reverse strand, counting down.
TTCCTCACTCGTCCCTCGCGGCGAGAATATGACCGGCAACACCAAAGGAGGCACACAATGGGAGACAAAGGCGGTAAAAAGGGCAAAGACAAGGACCAGAAACAGAAGGCGAGCAAACAGGCAAAAGATCTAAAAGAGAAGAAGGACAAACAACCGAAAAGCACACTGAAATAGGGAGCAGGATTCAATCGATAGAAAAAAGAAAAAGAGGGGTCAAATAGTCACAAAGGCACATGACGGAGAACACGTGAATATGATAAACATATTTACCCTGAGATAGATTTATTCCTAATATTTTTTTCTCAAAATATCTATTCATACCTATCAAAGAGTTTGACTTTTACTGCCGGTAAATAATTCTATAATAAGAAGTATGATCAGGGTTTTCGCTCAGGAAAGGCATACTTAATGACAAGGCAAAGAAGAGACAGAGGGCTTAGGAAGATCTTTCGGATATCTGTGATGTCGGGAATTTTAGGACAGATTTTTAGTACACTCTCCGGCCCAGGGTCGGCATTTCTGACGAAGTTTGCAATTATGCTGAATGCCACACCCATTCATTTTGCGATCCTCTCCGCAATAGGACAGGTCTCCCAGATTTTTCAGCCTATCGGTGCCTTTGTTACGAAGAGGCGCACAAAAAGAAAGGGTGTCGTGCTTACCCTCCAATTCATCGGTTGCGGTATAGTACTCTGCTTCGGACTTCTTCCATTTGTTTTTTCGACCGGTAATGCGGTTTACGCTTTCCTACTCCTCTTTTTTCTCAGTGTTTCCCTGCTGTCTATCGCAGGCAATGCATGGATTGGATGGATAACGGGCATTATACCGTCAAGGGTCATAGGACGCTTTTTCTCGATACTCTCGCAGTACCTGATGCTCACCACTGTTGGAGTGGGCTTCGGATTTAGTCTCTTCATTGATCATTTCAATTCAGCAGGCAGACAGGACATCAATGCACATTCAGCTGCCTTTTTTAAGGCAGAAAATTTGCCTCTCGGTTTTGCGATTATTTTTTTTGTGGCTGTTGTCGCTGCTTTCTCCGGGCTGGGTGTCCTCTCACGACTGCCGGAGAAGGAAAAGAAGATCGAGGAGGAAGACGCTGCACGGATGTTCCTCCTTCCGCTAAGGGACGGCAACTTTAGAAAGTTTCTCCTCTTCAACTGCTGGTGGATGCTTGCAGTTGGAATAGGTGCTCCTTTCTGGCAACCCTTTATGTTGCAGAAACTCCACATGTCGCTTTTTGAGGTCCAGATTTACAGCGGTATAAACATTGCAGCAGCCATACTGGTCTTGCGTCTGTGGGGAAGGCTTATCGATGCCTATGGTAACAGGACTGCTATGCGTCTCATCATAATGCTCGGAGGTTTCAACCCCATGGTATGGCTTTTTGTGACTCCTCAGAACTATCAGGTTTTGTACCTGGAGGCGATCACGTCAGGGATTATGTGGGCTGGGGCCGGCTTGGTCGCGACGAACTTTGTTCTTTCAATAGCCCCGAACGATAGAAGGCAGCTTTACTCCGGGGTATCCGGCGCATTTTCAGGCCTTGCGATGATGACGACCATGCTTGTTTCAGGTCTATTCCTTCCGCAGCATCTTAAAATCGGCGGGATTCATTTGCAACCTGAGCAAGTGCTTTTTGGGTTAACCGGCATAGCACGGTGGAGCGCTCAGATACCTCTTTCCCTGGTCCGTGACCGGAAGTCAAGACCCGTCAGCGAGGCAATCGCCTTCTTCATCCGGGAGATCAAGCCGAGGATCATGAAATAGCATCGGCGTAACAATCGCTCCCCCATTTTAAAAATCTTTTCCGGCTATAATAATTCAGGTATGGGTGAAATCAATCCCTTATATGTCTGGTATATTTATTGTATATTATATCCTGAATAAAATAAGAAACAGATACTATTGATTTTTGTCATGTAATTACATTATAATTACTTAATAACAACTTTTGATGAGGTGTTTAATGAAAGTCAATATTGTATCAATAGGCAATTCAAAAGGCATAAGAATTCCAAAATCCATCTTAGACCAGTGTAATTTCAACAAAGAGGCTGTTCTTGAAGTGGAACATAACAAGTTAGTGATAAAGCCAGTTAAGAAGAAAATCAGAGAAGGATGGGGCAATGCATTAAAGTTAATGCATGAACGCAAAGAGGATGTCTTATTATTGGATGATTCCTTGGATATAGAAATGAAGAACTGGAAGTGGTAGTGTGCAATACGATGTTTATCTTATTAATTTAGATCCAACTATAGGTCATGAAATAAAGAAGACACGACCATGCCTTGTTATATCTCCTGATGAGATGAATGATAATTTGCAGACTGTTACCATAGCCCCCATGACCACTAAATCTCATGACTGTCCTACCAGAGTAAAAGTAGATTTTCAGAATAAGACTGGATGGATTGTTCTCGACCAGATAAGAACAGTTGATAAGAAGAGGCTGACAAAAAGACTTGGCACGATAGACAGAAAAACGGTTCAAAAGGTTAAGTCGGTAATAAAGGAAATGCTTGTAGATTAAGAGTCTTCTTCTTGATCATAGTAATATCAAAACGATTGTCGCACATGTGAGTTAAGGCCTTACCTGCTTACTTCTCGAACGGACTCTGAAGCAGGGCAGGGTGGCTTATGGGTTGCCGAAGAGTTTTAACCATTCATCAAACTTTCTCAATTTATCTTCTCCGAATTTCGCTATGCCTTTTTTGACTCTCTCCACGGGTTTTTCTGTCAGAAGAAATTCTGAATCTTTCGAAAAAAATTTATCGGCAAAGCAGATAATCTGTTCCTCAACAGAAACCGGCATCATGTCCCTTTTGGGAACAGGCAGGTTTTGTTCTTCGATATCTCTTATGGCCAATCCAACTCCGACGTGTCTTTCGCAGACAAGGGCATGTTGAGGCAGGCCTTCTTTCTCCAGGATTCCTCTTCCCAGATAACCGTGACAGATATATGCCTTATCACCATGGCAGCCTATTCCTGGTTCATTGGTGAGGAATATCCCGATGTCATGAAGCATGGATGCCTCCTGAATGAAATTCAGATCAGGATGGAGATGTTCTGCCTTTTGAGCAATCATCAGGGCTTTTTCTGTAACCATTCTGCTGTGGTGTATGAGAAAATGGTAAGCCTTTGATTCCGGTGGATAGTATTTCCCGATGATTATCAGCGGGTCTATGCTACTCATTACCTCTCAGTGCAGTATTCAGGACATGTGTTAACTCTTCTATTGAATATGGCTTTGAAAGAGCGCCTTTGAATCCGTATTCTTTGTAATTGATCATATGCGGATCAAGCGAATGACCGCTTGATACAATAGCATTAGCATCAGGGTCGATTGCGAGAAGCTGCTTTATCGCTTCACCGCCTCCCATGCCCCCTTGTATTACGAGATCTACTATCACAGCATTAAAGGGATATCCTGATTCCCTGGCTTTTCTGTATATTTCAAGGGCATCAGAGCCGTCACCGGCAATTTCAACCTCATATCCTAAACGAACCAGTGTCCGGCGGATGAAATTGCAGAAGATTTCATCATCATCCATTATAAGGATTCTACCCTTGCATGCAGCAGAACCTTCTGATGTTTTATTTCCTGTCATGAGATCAAAGCCACTTAGCATAGTTTATCACATTTATTGCAGAAGGACATAACGATGCTCTCTGACAAAAATGAGTCGCTGAAAATGATTGTTCGTTATAGCATACTTGACAAGAACATACTCAATTGATATTATATGATTAAGTTAAGGAGGAGTGATGGCTACTGATGCAAAAGATTATTATAAAACCCTTGGAGTAGAGAAAAATGCTTCGCAGGATGAGATAAAAAAGGCATTCAGGAAGCTCGCGCGCAAATATCATCCTGACCTAAACCCGGGTGATAAGGTCGGGGAGCAGAAGTTCAAGGAACTGAACGAGGCTTATGAGGTATTGAGTGATATAAAGAAAAGGGCTGAATATGATCAGTTCGGCAGCTCTCCGTTCGGAGCGGGCGGCCATGGTTTTGAAGGCTTCAGGACCTATGACTCAAGGGATAATTTTGAGTTTGGCGGGTTTGGTGATATGTTTTCGGATCTTTTCGGCGCGGCCAGGCCAGAGGCGCAGTATGCAAAAGGTCCTGATATGGTTATGGGACTTGAACTTTCCCTGCAGGAGGCATTTTCAGGTGTAACAAAAACTATTGCTTATAACAGAGAGGCAGCTTGCAAACCATGTAGTGGTTCAGGGTCTGAGTCTTCACAGGTATGTGATGCATGCAAAGGCACTGGAAGCATTAAAACCTCAAAGGGTTTTTTCAAGATGGCCCAGCCATGTCATGTTTGCGGAGGCAAAGGAAGGAAAATAACAAAGGCTTGTCCTGTCTGTGCCGGAAGGGGAAAAACCCCTCAGACAGAAACTCTCAAGGTGAAAATCCCCGGGGGCGCGGATACCGGCTCAAGGGTAAAATTAAAAGGAATGGGAGGGGCCGGCATAGGCGGGGGCGCGTCCGGAGATCTTTTTATAGAAATAACCGTGAGGCCTCATCCTGTTTTCAGGAGAAAAGGAGATGACATCTTTCTTGACCTGCCTGTTACGTTTGGTGAGGCTGCTCTCGGAGAAAAGATAGAGGTGCCGACTATTGACGGCATAGCAGCAATGACGCTTCCGCCAGGCACACAGGGAGGCCAGAGGTTAAAGCTTTCAGGGAAAGGTTTTCCTTCACCTAAAACCCGTGACAGAGGGAATCAGTATGTTGATATAAAAATTGTGGTGCCAAAGGATTTAGATAATAAAGCGAAGGAAAAGATAAAAGAATTAGATGCGTTATATAAAGAAGACCCGAGAAGGAGGTTGTTACAGAAATGATAGACGCAGGAGACAAGAAACAACCTTTATTTATGATCAGCGTGGTATCAAGGATGCTGAATGTTCATCCACAGACCCTGCGCTTATATGAGCGGGAGGGCCTGATTACTCCTCACAGGACGAGTAGGTCACGGTTATATTCACAGGAGGATGTCGAGAGATTGGCCATGATCCTTCGTCTCACAAGGGAGCTTGGCGTAAACAGGTCAGGGGTAGAGATAATCCTGAGACTCAGACACAGGCTGGAGGCATTTCAGAGGGAGATGGAGGATATGATGCATTTTCTTGAGGATGATATCAGGAAAGATTTCATGAAGAGGTTCAGGAAGATATTTTATGAGGAATGAACTACCCAGCAACAGAGCTGTAAAGTATCAAGTTCGTCATTCCGGCTTGTCCGGAATCTTTCCGAAGAACAACCCCCTGACCCCCTTTTCTAAGGGGGAATAAGAAGGATTCCGGACAAGCCGGAATGACATATATTTATTCTTTTTTCTAAATTCATTAGGAACTTTATGAGGACTAAGGGAGGTTTTTTAAATGGATAAATTTACGATAAAGAGCCAGGAGGCGATACAGGAGGCACAGAGATTTGCCGAGAAAAAAGGGAACCAGCAGATTGATGCAGAACATATGCTCTGGGCGCTTCTTGAGGATGATGAGGGTGTCGCCTCTCAGATACTGAAGCGGATCGGAATCAACACCAAAGCCCTCCAGCAGGATGTTGAAGAGGCCGTGGATAAATTCCCGAAGGTAATAGGTGCAACGCCTTTGGGACAGATTTATATATCTCCGAGACTGAAAGGGGTGTTTGAGAATGCCCATAAGAGTGCAGAGCATCTGAAGGACGAATATGTGAGCGTTGAACATCTGCTCATTTCACTTGTATCGATTGGCGGCACATGTTCTGACCTTCTGAAGAAATATGGCGCGTCTGCAGATAAGGCGCTTGCAGCAATGAGGGAGATACGCGGAGCACAGCAGGTGACAGACCCCAATCCTGAAGATAAATATCAGGCGCTGAAGAAGTTCAGCCGTGACCTTACGGAATTTGCAAAAAAAGGAAAGCTCGACCCGGTCATCGGCAGGGATGATGAGATAAGGAGAATCATACAAGTCCTCTCGCGCAGGACAAAGAATAATCCTGTCCTCATCGGCGAGCCGGGCGTTGGTAAGACTGCTATGGCGGAAGGTCTTGCACAGAGGATCGTTGCAGGAGATGTGCCTGAGACATTAAAGGATAAAAAAGTAGCAGCACTCGATATGGGTGCAATTGTTGCCGGTTCAAAATTCAGGGGAGAGTTTGAAGAGAGACTTAAGGCGGTGCTGAAGGATATTGAGCAGTCAGATGGCAAGGTCATTCTGTTTATAGATGAACTGCACACCGTTGTTGGTGCAGGAGCAGCAGAGGGAGCGATTGATGCATCGAATATGCTCAAACCTGCTCTTGCAAGGGGAGACCTGAGATGTATTGGCGCCACTACAATTGATGAATACAGAAAACATATCGAAAAAGATCCTGCATTCGAGAGAAGGTTTCAGCCTATCCTCATCAAAGAGCCGGGCGTTGAAGACACGATTTCTATCCTCCGTGGTCTCAAGGAACGGTATGAGGTTCATCACGGAGTCAAGATTAAAGACTCAGCTCTGATTGCTGCTGCTGTGATGTCAAACAGATATATCACAGACAGATTCCTTCCTGATAAAGCTATCGACCTTATCGATGAATCTGCATCGAAACTCAGAATGGAGATAGACAGCATGCCGGTAGAACTGGATGAGATCGAAAGGAAACTCCGTCAGTATGAGATAGAAAAACAGGCGGTGATGAGAGAGGATTCGAAGGAATCCAGAGAGAAACTGGATAAGATAAAGAAGGAGATGGCAGACCTCCAGGTGAGACGGGATGAATTCAGGGCCCAGTGGATGAGCGAGAAAGAAATTATTGCAAAGATCAGGGAATACAAGGAGCAGATAGAAAAGACCAAGATAGAATCTGAAAGGGCAGAGCGTGAGGGTGACCTGACAAAGGCATCAGAACTGAGATACGGAAAACTGCTTGACCTTCAGAAGGCGCTTGAAGGAGAAAATAAGAAGCTGTTTGAAGCCCAGAAGCAAAGGAAAATGCTCAAGGAGGAAGTGGACGAGGAGGATATTGCAGAGGTCGTTTCCAAGTGGACCGGGATTCCCGTCAGCAGGATGCTCGAAGGCGAGGTGCAGAAACTGCTTCAGATGGACGATCGTCTCAGGCTAAGGGTTGTCGGACAGGAGGAGGCGATTGAGGCTGTATCGAATGCAGTGAGGAGGGCACGCGCAGGGATTCAGGACCCGAACAGACCTATCGGCTCGTTCATCTTCCTCGGGCCTACCGGTGTTGGAAAGACCGAGCTTGCGAGGGCGCTTGCAGAATTTCTGTTTGACGACGAAAACTCAATGATCCGGATAGACATGTCCGAATATCAGGAAAGACATACGGTCTCACGGCTTATCGGAGCGCCTCCTGGCTACGTGGGGTATGAGGAAGGAGGACAGCTTACAGAAGCTGTGAGGAGAAAACCGTATTCGGTAATCCTGTTTGATGAGGTAGAAAAAGCCCATCCCGATGTATTTAATCTCCTCTTGCAATTGCTGGATGATGGAAGGCTCACAGACAGCCACGGCAGAACCGTTGATTTCAGGAATGCCGTGGTTATCATGACATCGAATATCGGGAGTGTGCATATACAGGAGATGCTTAAAGAGAAGGCAAAAAAGCCGGATGCTTACTGGGTCAGCAGCAATGAAGAGCTGAAGGAAAAGATCATGGAAGACCTGAAGTCGTTTTTCAGGCCTGAGTTTCTGAACAGGGTTGATGAGATTATAGTCTTTAATCCGTTGACAAAAGAACTCCTCAAGCAAATAGTTGAGATACAGGTCAGCAGGATGAAGAAATATATCATGGAAAAGAATGTTGATATAAAGCTGACTGACAGCGCTAAGGAATATTTTGCAGATATCGGCTTCGACCCTGTCTATGGCGCAAGGCCATTGAAAAGGGCGTTGCAGAAAGAGATACTGAACCTCCTTGCAATGAAGATCCTTGACAGGACATTTCAGGAAGGGGATACGGTAGTCGTTGATTTTGTTGCTGAGAAAATCACATTTACCAAAGAGGTGACTGCTGAATTGGAATCATAAGGGTTTACACAACTAAAAAAAACGACCGCATTAGTAATTGACGAATTATTTTATTCTGGTACAATTGGTGGGTAAAGGTTAAAAAAAATGACGCATAAAACTCAGCATGGAAAAATTCCCTATTATCTAATTGTTATTTTTCTCTTCTTGTCGGTAACCATCTGGATCGGAGGGTATCTCTACTACGAGGATCAAAAGAAGGAAATTAAGAAGGATAAACTGGAAGATCTTGCTGCCATTGCAGACCTTAAGGTAAGCCAGATCGCAAACTGGCGGCGCGAACGCCTGGGAGATGCAAAGAATATTTTTGACAATAAGCTGATTATCCCTCATATCCAGCAGTTCCTTGCAGGCTCATCAGTATATAAACAAGAAGTTTTCAACTGGCTCGCAACCATCCAAAAAAATTACTTGTATAAAAACGTACTGTTCCTGGATATGGAAGGGAACATCCGTTTAAAGGTTATTGACGGACAGGAAGTCATCGGACCTGACGCAAAGAAACTGGCTGAAGAAGCAATACGATCAAAAAATGTGGTTTTTTCCGACCTGTACCGGAGCAAAATCAAAGACGTAATACGATTAACCCTTGCTGTTCCTTTGCTTGTTTCAAAAGGTTCTGAAACTGTTCCGATAGGAGCTATCCTGTTACGGGTTGATCCTTACCAGTTCCTCTATCCGTTGATTCAGTCATGGCCAACTAAAAGCGCGACTGCTGAGACAGTGTTATTCCGGCGTGAAGGCAATGAAGTCCTGTTTCTGAACGAACTCCGGCATAAGAAGGATACTGCCCTGAAACTCCGTTTTTCGATAAATGAGCAGCGATTACCTTCGGCAATGGCTATACACGGGATAACAGGAGTAAATGAAGCTGTTGATTATCGTGGTGTTCCGGTGCTCTCTGTAGTCCAGCCTGTCCCTGATTCATCATGGTTCCTTGTTGCCAAAATTGATCAGGATGAGGTTTATGCTCCAATTCAGAAAAGTCTCATAACAGTGACATTCATAGTAAGTTTATTGATCTTTGGCACAGGTATCGCTATCGGCTTCATCTGGCGGCATCAGCGTGCACGGTTTTACCGGGAAAAGTATGAAGCGGAACTCGAAAAACGATTGTTGTCAAAACGCTATGAATATCTGACACGATATGCCAATGACATTATCCTGAGTCTGGACCTGGACTGGAAAATCATCTCAGCAAATGAGAAGGCAGTCATATCATATGGGTATACTCTGAATGAATTGCTGCAGATGAATATCAATACATTACGTGCACCTGAAGCACGAGATGTTCTTATTTCACAGATGAAGCAGGTCCAGGAACATGAGGGGCTTATCTTTGAGACAATGCATCAGAAGAAAGACGGGACAAAGTTCCCGGTGGAAGTCAGTTCACGTGTAATTGACATTGAAGGCAAAAAAGTTTATCAGAATATCATCAGGGATATCTCTGACCGGAAAAAGGCAGAGGCTGAATTACAGGAGAGTGAAGAGCGGCTGAGAACAGTCATAGAAGCGAGTATGGATGGTATTATTGTGGTGAATGAGCAGGGTAAGATTGTTCTTTTTAACGCTGCTGCTGAGGTCTTGTTCCTTTATTCATCTGATGAGGCGCTGCAGAAACCGGCCAGTATTTTATTGCTTGAAGAACCAGCAGATGTCCATCAAAAAAGAGTGGAGAAATTCCTCAGCAACGGAGTCGGACAGTGCGGACATATAGGCCGTCGGACTGAGAGGACCTTCAGGCGAAAGGACGGGAGTAAGTTTGACGGGGAAATTACAATGGCAGGCGGACGATCGGAGAGTACGCGCCTTGTTGTTGTTACAATCCACGATATTACCGAACGGAAAAAGGCTGAAGCAAGACTGCTGGAAGAGAAGCATTTTTCGGATTTGACGATCAACAGTCTGCCGGGGATATTTTATCTTTTTGACGAGAATGGCCGTTTCCTGCGATGGAACAGGAATTTAGAAACAGCCACAGGGTATTCGGTAGAAGAGATATCAGGAATGAATCCGATTGATTTCTTTGCTGATGAAGACAAATTGTCGGTTACTAAAACGATTCAGGATGTCTTCATGAAGGGTGAATCAAATATTGAAGCAAATTTAGTATCAAAGACTGAAAACCGAACTCCTTATTTCTTTACAGGACTGCGCTTCATATCGAATAATCAAAACTACCTTATAGGGATGGGGATTGATATCTCTGAACGCAAAAAGGCAGAGGATGAAATTCGCAAACTCAACGAGGAACTTGAACAACGTGTTATTCAACGTACTCAGCAGCTTGAAGATATAAACAGAAGACTTGAAGACGAAATTATCGAGCGCAAACAGATAGAAAAGTCGTTAAAAGAAGCCGAGGCACGTTATCGTAATCTCTTTGAACAATCCCCGGATGGTATTGTGCTCATGGATCCTGCAACTACATTGCCCACAGAGTTTAATGAAACAGCTCACCGGCAATTGGGGTATTCGCGTGACGAGTTTATTCAGATGAGAGTATCAGACTACGAGGCAATTGAAAAGCCTGAGGATACGAAAGCACGTATAGAGAATATTTTGCGGGAAGGCAGGGATGACTTTGATACCAGACACCGGACAAAAAATGGTGAAATCAAAAATATCCTGGTAACCGTGCAAATGCTGGATTTATACGGTAAGCCCGTATTTCACTGCATTTACCGCGATATCACAGAACTGAAGCAGGCAGAGGAGGAAATAAGCGAGCTGAATGCAATGTTACAGCGTCGTGCCCTGGAACTTGAGGCTATCAACAAAGAGCTTGAGGCATTCAGCTACTCTGTGTCACATGACCTAAGAGCGCCATTAAGGAGCATTGATGGATTTAGCCAGGCATTACTCGAAGACTATTTTGAAAAACTTGACGGAGAAGGCAGGGACTACCTTCAGCGTATCCGCAGGGCAAGTCAGCACATGGGACAATTGATTGACGATTTGCTGAACCTGTCAAGGGTCGCCCGTAACGAAATGCATCAGGATTTGGTTGATTTGAGCGAACTGGTGAGGACAATAGCCTCAGATCTTCAGACAGCCCGGGGTGATCGCATTGTGAAGTTTATCATTGAGGAGGGTGTGATGGTGAAAGGGGATGCCCGGTTACTAACGATTTTGCTCGAAAATCTAATAGGTAATGCATGGAAATTTACCGGAAAAACCTCTGATTCAATAATTCAATTCGGTGTTATACAATATGAGGGGAAACAGGCATATTTTATACGCGATAACGGCGCCGGCTTTGATATGACATATGCGAATAAACTGTTCGGGGCTTTTCAGCGTCTGCATACGCAGGCTGAATTCCCGGGAACCGGAATAGGTCTTGCTATTGTCTACCGTATTGTCCAGCGTCATGGCGGAAAGGTATGGGCTGAAGGAGAGGCAGGCAAAGGGGCAACGTTCTATTTCACATTATAGGGGGAAACATGAAGGACAAAATTATACTCCTGGTAGAAGACAGTCCTGACGATGTGGATCTGGCTATGCGCGCGCTCAGGAAAAATAAGATCCTGAATGAGGTAGTGGTAGCAGGAGACGGCGCCGAAGCCCTGGATTATCTCTTCGGAACCGGAAAATATGAAGGACGGGACATGAGCATCATGCCGGAGGTTATTCTGCTTGATCTAAAACTGCCGAAGATTGACGGCCTGGAAGTGTTAAAACATCTGCGTGCGGATGAAAGGACAAGACTTCTTCCAGTGGTTATCCTCACCTCATCAAGGGAAGAGCAGGATGTGATTAATGGTTATAAATTTGGAGCAAACAGCTATATCCAAAAGCCTGTAGATTTTGATCAGTTCATGGAAGCTGTAAAGGACCTCGGACTCTACTGGCTTGTTTTAAATGAACCACCACCAAGAAAGATGTAAGATTTATACACAATGATAGAAGTCTTAACCAGTTTGTCATTGTCCGGCTTGACCGGACAATCCAGAAGCCCGATGGATGCCCGCTTATCCCGAAAGTTTTCGGGACGGGCATGACGAATAAGAGAGAACGAAAGTCTGTTCTATTATGAGACCGTTAATAAATTAAGGAGTGATACGATGGGTATTCCACTGAAGGTTTTAATAGTTGAGGATTCAGAAAACGATGCTTTGCTGATATTGCGTGAACTGCGGCGTGAAGGATACGATCCTTATCATGAACGGGTTCAGACAGCAGAAGAGATGGGGGCGTCATTGGAAAAACAGTCATGGGATATTGTTTTGTCGGATTATGTCATGCCGCGCTTCACCGGTATAAATGCCCTGAAACTTCTGCAAGAAAAAGAGATTGATATCCCATTCATTTTAGTGTCCGGACTTATTGGCGAGGAAACAGCCGTGGAAGCTATGAAGGGAGGAGCAAGTGACTACATCATGAAAGGTAATCTATCACGTCTTGTACCGGCCGTTAAGCGTGAGCTGCGTGAAGCTGACGTTCGGCGAGATCGCAGGCAAGTGAGAGAAGCATTAAAGGAGTCTGAAATATTATACAGAACGATCTTTGAAACTAGTGGGACTGCAATAGTTATAGATGAAGAAGACACGACAATATCATTAGCAAATGAAGAATATGAAAAACTCACTGGTTACTCTAAAGAAGAGTTGGAGGGGAAAAGAAGCTGGACAGAATTTATTGTGAAAGAAGATGTGGATAGAATAAAAGAGTATCATCGTCTCAGAAGAATTAGCCCAGATGCTGTGCCAACGAATTACGTGTTTAGATTAATTGAAAGGCAGGGGAATGTTAAACATATATTAGCAACTGTCTCCATGATTCCAGAAACAAAAAAGAGTCTTGCTTCTCTTCTGGATATCACCGAGCGCAAGAAGGCTGAGGAGGAGCTGAAAAAAGCCCGGCGGTATTGGGAAGATATCTTTCAGGCGATCGGGCACCCTGCAGTTATCCTCAATCCGGAACATAATATAATGCTGGCCAATCATGCGTTGGCAAAGATTACCGGGAAAACCATAGAAGAATTAATAAATAAGAAATGTTATGAGGTCTTCCACGACACGAACCAACCACCGGAAGGCTGTCCAATGAAGAAAATGCTTGCTTCGAAGAACCTTGAAGTCGCTGAAATGGAAATGGAAGCGCTCGGCGGTGTTTTTATTGTCTCCTGTACCCCTGTGATCGATGGCAATGGTAATCTCCAGAAAATCATCCATATAGCTACAGACATTACGGATCGCAAAATGGCAGAGAAGGAACTGAAAAGAAATGAAAAAGAACTCAAGAAGAGAGTTCAGGAGCTTGAAGAATTTTACAATATTGCAGTTGGAAGAGAACTCAGGATGAAGGAATTGAAAGAAATAAATGAGGCTTTAGAGGCGGAACTGAAGAAATATAAAAAGTGATAAACGTGCACTATGTTGTTAATCATTAAAGATCTCAAAAGCTGTTTCAGTTCTTTAAGTTGTTTAATTCTGTCATTCCGGCTTGACCGGCCACCTCAGGCGACTCGTCCGCACTCAGTCCCGAAAGCCTTCGGGACGAGGAGAACCGAGGCGAGAATCTTTTTTATAAACAACCCCCTTATCCCCCTTTTCTAAGGGGGAATCAGAAGGATTAACGATAAGCGAGACGACTTTAAACTATTAGCGATAAAACCAGATGGATATCTATAAGGAAAACTTCAAAAATCATATATAATAAAATAGTAAAAAAGTATATTATTATAAAATGAGATTAGGATAATACTTGATATGTCTGATGAGGCAGGAGAGCTTTAAGCAAAACAGATGAACCAAAAAACAAAAATTAAAAAAGCAGAAAAAATAAAATGCTGGGAAGTCTTTAAATGTCATGAAGATGATTGCCCGGCATACAGGAAACGGGATCTCAGATGCTGGCTGTTATCAGGGACCCATTGCCGGAAAGAGATACAGGGAAAGTTTATAGACAAGATAGAAATGTGTATGGATTGCAGGGTCTTCAAGAAGAATATGGATATTCCCGCGATAAGAAAAAGCTGTTTGCTGATAAATAAGCAGATGAAGGAATTCACCCGGATGGTCCGGGACAGGGACAGTGAACTGGAAAGTATGAGCATGGAAATGGCCATCGGTTTATCTGAAGTCTTCGAGGCATTAAAAAAGATATCTTCAGGAGACCCTGCAGTGAGGATACCTGAAACTTCAGAAATTGATCTGATCAGTAAATTAAAAGAGATGATTAACCTGACTGCGAAAGATATCGGGGAGATCGTTGATCAGTCCCATGAGTTTGCTATGGTGCTTGCAGAGTACTTTGATGTGCTGCACAGGGTAGCAAAGGGTGAACTGAGCGCCAGGGTAACAGGAGAATCACAGATAGAACTGCTGTCAATCCTTAAGGATGTTTTGAATGAGACGATAGATGGTATTGACAAAAAAAACACCGATCACAAACTGTATCAGAAGAAACTTGAGCATGCTACAGAGGAATGGAGGTCAACGTTCGATTCAATGCCATACGGTGTCTTTTTGATTGATATGAATTTTAATATCCTCAGGGCAAATAAGTATGCCTCCCTATCTTTTGAAGTTCCTTTTGAGAATATAAAAGGAAAACCCTATCCAGAAATGGTCCACGACAGCCATTTTAAAGAACACCTGAGTTTTCAGAACAATTCGTATCTGAAAGATATAGAATTTTATGACGAGAAATTGAATAAATATTTTAAGCAATATGTAGCGCCTATCCCTGATCATGAAGGTATTACAAAAGCACTTGTTGTTTCGCTTGTTGATATTACAAAGACGAAAGAGGATGAACATAAACTGGTGGAAAGCAAGGACGCATTTTTTAATATGCTCAAGGAACTCGATGTTTCTTATAAAGGACTGAAAGATCTCCATGAAAGCCTTATCCATTCTTTTGTTAATGCAATTGATGCTAAAAGCCCGTGGACAAAAGGTCACTCTGAACGGGTTACTTCTTATTCTGTAGCAATTGCCACGAAACTCGGGTTTCCTGAAAAAGATATCGAAATATTGAGGATCGCGGCGCTTCTCCATGATATAGGCAAAATCGGCACCTATGACCAGATACTGGACAAGCCGGGCAAACTGACTGATGAGGAATTCGCCCTCATACGGATGCATCCGGTGCGGGGGGAGGAGATTCTGAGACCCATAAGTCAATTTACAAACCTGTTGCCGATCATCAGGCATCACCATGAAAGATTGGACGGCAAGGGCTATCCTGACAGATTGAAGTATGATGAAATACCATTTCCGGCAAAGATCATATCTATTGCCGATTCCTATGATTCCATGACTTCAGACCGGCCATACCGACTTGCTCCGCCGAGAGAATATGCCATATCAGAACTAAAAAGGTGCAGCGGAACCCAATTCGATCCTCAGGCAGTTGAGGCGTTTCTTTCTGTTCTCAACGGAGGGCATAAGGCATAAGATTTCCTGCAGGAAATCTTCAACAGTTTCCACCGTCTTGAGGCGGGGAGATTCAGGAATCAGGGTTCTTGTTTGCGGCCTGGAATGGTCCGTTATTGCAACAGATGAGACAGAAGGGATTCCTTTGCAGATTCAAGGGTTGCTTTTACTTTATAGCCCGCAGCATTTTTATGACCGCCGCCCTTAAACAGTTCTGCAATACGCGCAACATTAACCTCTCCCCTTGAACGGAGGCTCACCTTCCACTCATTATCACCTGTTTCCCGAAAGAATGCAGATATCCTGATATCCTGCATCATCCTCGGGAAATTCGAGAAATGCTCGGTATCCTCAGGACCGGTGCCTGTCTTAATATACATTTCTCTTGTAACAGCTGTAAAAGCAACCGTATAACGTATGTCAAGGGTGTTCAGCGCCATTATCATGAGTCTGAATCTCTTTTCAGACCACATTTCATAAAGGCTTTTTGAAATCTCTGCGGGGTTTGCGCCAGCTTGCACAAGCTCGGCAGCAACCCTTAAAACTTCAGCATCTGTGTTGCTGTATCGAAACCCCCCTGTGTCAATAACAACGGCTGTGTAGAGGCTTATCGCAATCTCCCGGGTTATTTCCAGTCCCATTGTTCTTAGCAGAGAGAAGATCATCATTCCTGTTGCTGCTGCATCCGGCTTAACCCATTTGATATCTCCGAACTCTTTTTCGGTCTCATGGTGGTCTATGACAGAGGCGAAAGGAAAGCTGACCCCATCAATTCCAACCCGGTCCAAACTGTTACAATCTAACAGGATAAGGTTGTGAGCTGATGGGTTAAGACCGGAGATTGAATTTATAAATTTTTCATGGCCCGGCAAAAACCTGTAAATTTCAGGTACAGGGTCCTTGTCATAGATCAGGGCATTCTTCCCTATTGATTCGAGGGCAAATAAAAGGGCAAGTGATGAACCGATGGCATCTCCGTCAGGATTGATATGGGTGGCGATAAAAAAATTGTCTTTTTCTTTAAGGAAGAAGATGAGTTCAGGAGGAACCGTCATCTTTTTGCCTGATCTCTTTTATGAGTTTTTCTATTTTGTCACCATACTCAATGGATGTGTCCAGCCTGAACTCTATGCCTGGTATTGATCTCAAGCGGAGTCTTTTTGCCAGGCCGCCGCGTATAAAACTTTTTGCAGAATTCAGGATGTCGATGGTCGTCTTCTTTTCCTCTTCTTTAAGGATGCTGATGTAAACGAAAGCCATCTTGAGGTCATCGGTGACATCAACACCGGTAACCGTCACAAAACCGATTCTGGGGTCTTTCAGTTTGTGAAAAATTATATCAGAGATCTCTTCTCTCAGAAGATCGCTGACTCTCTGCGAGCGTTTATATGGAAGCATAATAAAAAAGTTAAAAGTGAAAAGTTAAAAGTTGTAAGCGGATATTGTTTTTGAATTTATAACTCATAACTCTTAACTTTCTTGTAGTTTTGCGGCTATTTTTTCAATTATATAGTTTTCGATTATATCTCCGACTTTCAAGTCGTTGAAATTCTCTATCATGATGCCGCACTCGTATCCTGTCTGAACCTCTTTGACATCTTCCTTGAATCTCTTCAGGGAACTTATCTTTCCTTCATATGCAACAATGTTATCCCTGATAACCCTGAGGCCGTCACTTGCTCTGCTCATAAAACCATCAAGAACATAGCATCCTGCAACTGTTCCGATCCTTGATATAGGAAATACCTGACGCACTTCGGCTCTCCCAAGTATCTTTTCCTTAAGAGTGGGTTCAAGAAGACCCTCAAGCGCCTTCTTTACGTCTTCGATCGTCTCATATATAACATTGTAGAGCCGTATATCAACACCCTCTTTTTCAGCAACCTGAGAAGCTTTTAATTCAGGTCTCACGTTAAATCCGATGATAATCGCGCTTGAGGCGGTGGCAAGCATAACGTCTGATTCATTGATGCCCCCAACTGACGAGTGGATCACCTTCACCTTTACCAGCGGGTGAGTGATATTCTCAAGGGCGTCTTTCATCGCCTCAACAGATCCCTGAACATCACCCTTTATAATGATAAAGAGTTCGCGAATTTCTCCCTCTTTTATCTTTGCGTAGATTTCATCAAGGGTAAGTTTTCTTGTCCTTGCGATTTCTGCAAGCTTCTGTTTCTGTTGTCTGGCAAGGGCCACTTGTCTTGCCCTCTTTTCATCCTCAACGACTGAAAAGATATCCCCTGAGGACGGAACGTCTGAGAACCCGATTACTTCAACAGGCGTTGATGGTCCGGCCTTGGTGATCCGTTTGCCGCTGTCATCTATCAAAGCACGGACTTTTCCTGCATGAATACCGGCGAGAAATGCATCGCTGATTCTGAGGGTGCCTGATTGCACCAGTACGGTTGCGACAGGTCCTCTGCCTTTATCAAGCTTTGCTTCAATGATGGTACCCCGTGCAGGCTTGTCAGGGTTGGCCTTAAGTTCCATCACTTCGGCCTGAAGGAGAATCATCTCGAGAACTCTTTCTATGCCGATGCGTTTTTTTGCAGAGACTTCCACAAAGATATTCTGACCGCCCCATTCTTCTGAGATAATTCCTTGTTCGGAGAGTTCATTTTTTACTTTCGGAGGATTAGCCTCAGGCTTATCAATTTTATTTATTGCCACAACAATCGGGACATTTGCTGCTTTTGCATGATTTATGGCCTCAATAGTCTGTGGCATTACACCATCATCTGCAGCAACGACAAGGACAACGATATCTGTAACCTTTGCTCCTCTTGCCCTCATTGAAGTGAATGCCTCATGGCCCGGCGTGTCAAGAAATACAATATCTTTACCCGCAAGGTTTACCTTATATGCACCAATATGCTGTGTAATACCACCCGCCTCAGTCTCTGTAACCTTTGTTTCGCGTATTGCGTCAAGAAGGGAAGTCTTCCCATGGTCAACATGTCCCATTATGGTGACTACAGGGGGGCGTGGCAATAATGTACTGAGGTCTTCAAGGGCCTCTTCATCAACTCTATCTTCTTCAATTGCAGCAAGCTCAAGTTTCACACCGAAACTCTCTGCGATCAATAAGGCTGCCTCAGAGTCAACAGACTGGTTTATTGTCGGCATATAACCAAGCTCCATAAACTTCTTTATGACATCCGACATTTTGACACTGATAAGCTCGGCAAATTCTTTTACTGTTGAGCCTTCCTGGAGTTTCAGATTCTTTTTCCTTGGTGCTACAAGCTGAACCTGAGACTTCCGGTCCTCTAAGGAAAATGGCCTTAACCTCCCGCCTTTCTTGATCGTTCTCTGGTCCTGCCATTTCTTGGGTTCTATCTTTCTGATTGTCTGGAAAGCCCTCTGCATGCCTGGTTTCACTTTAAATTTTTCTATTTTTTCTACCTCGATTTCCTTCCTGAACCTCTCAGGGATTCGCAATTCATCTTCTTCCTCCGGGCGACCCGGTTTTTTCACTTCTGCTGTTTCAGGTTTTTTCTCCTCAGGGGGCAGTTCAGACTCTTTTTGTGCCTCTGGCGCCTGTTCGACAGATGGCTTAACAGATTCTTCAGTAACTTTCTTCTGCTCGGGCGAAAGCCCTTTCATTTTCAGCAAGATATCTTCTAATTTCCCGGCGAGGTCAGGGTCGATACTCGATGAATGTATCTTGCCTTCCACCCCAAGTTTTGAAAGCTCGCTCAGAACAGTCTTGGTGGGGACCCCTAATTTCTTTGCCAATTCATAAATTCTTATCTTTAGCATGTGTTATTAGCCTTTATATGAAATATTAATGATATTGTTATGTCGGGACAGCATTGTTCCGCCTATTGAAGCCGGCAGGCAGGGTTTTCTACCCCCGCTGAATCAATTACTTGTAACTATAATTGTAACATGTTATCATAATAAACCTTTCTAATGCAATGATTCATGGAGGATAAAGAAAAATGGCAAGTTGTGTTGTGTGTGGAAAACAAAGGGGTATCGGTAATAATGTCAGCCACGCAAATAATAAGACAAAGAAGGTGATTAAGCCAAACCTTCAAAGGATGCGCATACATACAGAAAGTGGTGTTAAGAAACTGTACGTATGCACAAGGTGTCTCCGCTCAAAGGCAGTTAAAAAAGCTGTTTAGTGAAAAGGGCCGATTCTTTACTCGCATCTGTTATTAAGGATTTAGGTATTGCAGATGGTGTAAAGTTCGCTGAGATTAAAAGGGACTGGAATGCTCTTTTTGACCAGCCCCTTTCATTCCATATGTCTCCATCCCTGTTCTCGAACAATGAACTCCTCATTTTTGTCGATTCACCTGCCTGGCTCCAGGAATTGAGTTTCTTCAGAGAAGATATACGCAGGAAACTTGAATCGTATGGCGTGAAATCAATACGTTTCAGACTCGGCAGGGTAGCGACAAACACAAAGAAAGGGGTCAGAAACCAGAAGACAGGCGTTAAGCAACTCACTAACGTGGAACACGAGATTGTGAAAGAGATGGTTTCAAGGATAGATGACGAGGGATTGAAGGGGGCGATGAAAACCACGATCGAGAAAGCGATTGCTTCAGGCAAGACAAAAGTTACTTAAAAAAGTTAGAAGTTGAAAGTTGATAATTTTATTAGATTTTTTTAACTCTTCACTTTTAACTATTAACTCTTAACTTTATCAGGCTGTTTCTGCCTGCTTTTCATATATCAGTAGCGGTCTTTCTCTCTTTACAATAGTATCTTCTGTTATAAAGCATTCCCTGATCTCTTTTTGCGATGGTATCTCATACATCACATCGAGCATTATTTCTTCAAGGATGGACCTCAATCCACGGGCGCCGGTTTTGCGTTGTATGGCCTTTTTCGCTATTGCTGAGAGTGCGCTATCTGTAAATTTCAGCCTGACATTGTCTAAAGAGAGAAGTTTCTGATACTGCTTCATTAGTGCATTCCTGGGCTCTGTCAGTATCTTTATTAATGCCGGTTCATCAAGCTCGTCAAGTGTCGCAACAACAGGCATCCTTCCCACAAACTCAGGGATAAGGCCATATTTTATGAGATCTTCAGGTTCAACGAGACTGAGTATCTCACCGATCCTTTTTTCTTTTCTTACCGTAGAGCCGGAGATGAACCCGACAATCTTTTGTCCGGTCCTCTGCTCAAGGATTCTGTCGAGGCCGATAAAAGCGCCACCGCATATAAAAAGGATATTCGTTGTATCCACCTGTATATATTCCTGCTGAGGATGTTTCCTCCCGCCCTGAGGTGGAATATTGGCTATAGTACCCTCGATCAGTTTCAGAAGCGCCTGCTGCACTCCTTCACCTGATACATCCCTTGTTATGGAAGGACTCTCTGATTTCTTACTTATCTTGTCAATTTCATCGATATATACGATTCCTCTCTGCGCCCTTTCAACATCATAATCTGCTGTCTGCAGCAATTTCAGGATGATGTTTTCAACGTCTTCACCAACATACCCTGCCTCTGTGAGAGTTGTTGCATCAGCTATGGCGAATGGTACGTCGAGGATCTTTGCTAATGTCTGTGCAAAAAGTGTCTTTCCAGTGCCTGTTGGCCCCATGAGCAGTATGTTGCTTTTCTGCAGTTCCACGTCTGTTTCCGCCGGGGAGTAAATCCTCTTATAGTGGTTGTGCACAGCGACTGAAAGGATCTTCTTTGCCATTTCCTGACCGATGACATAATCGCTCAGGAAATGATGGATTTCCTTCGGTGTCGGGAGCTTGGGGAGAGAAGGGATTTTGGCTTCTTCATGGAGAGTGTCTGCAATGATCTCGTTGCATAGATCAACACACTCGTTGCATATATAAACAGTAGGACCTGCGATAAGCTTTTTTACTTCATTATGTCCCTTACCGCAGAATGAACATTTCAGGGCGCTTTCGTCTTTCTTAGCCATTGACTTTACTGACCTTAAGACTGCTGATCACCTCATCGACGATCCCGTATTCTTTTGCCTCCTGCCCGGACATGAAAAAATCCCTGTCTGTGTCAGCCTGGATCTTTTCGAGTGATTGACCTGTATGATGTGAGATGATTCCATTCAGAGTGTCTTTCATCTTGAGTATTTCGCGTGCATGGATTTCGATATCAGTAGCCTGGCCGTGAAAACCTCCCATAGGCTGATGTAGCATTATCCGCGAATGAGGTAATGCAAACCGTTTGCCCGTGGCCCCTGCTGAAAGCAGAAGGGCACCCATGCTTGCTGCCTGTCCGATACAGTATGTTGCGATATCAGGCTTAACGTACTGCATCGTATCGTATATTGCAAGGCCGGAAGATACTATTCCACCGGGCGAGTTGATATAAATATGAATATCTTTGCCGGGATCTTCTGTCTGAAGGAACAGGAGCTGGGCTATGACGATGTTTGCAACATTGTCATCTATTCCAGTGCCGATAAAGACGATCCTGTCTTTGAGAAGCCTCGAGTAAATATCATAGGCCCTCTCTGAACGGCCGGTCTGTTCTATAACAAATGGGATGATACTCATTTATTCTCCTTTGTCTCAATAGCTGCTTTGGAGAGAAGCATATCCATTACTTTCTCTTCATATATGGAGTGCTTCAGTCCGTCAAGGGACCCTTCTTTATACGTGTAAAAGCTTTTAACTGCCTCTGGTGTTGCCGAGAGTTTTTTCGCAAGGACCGACACTCGTTCATTCACTTCGTTTTCGTTTACGGTAATGCCTTCTCTTTTGCCGATTATATTAATGATAACAGATGCCTGTACATTTCGCATGGCCTGATGTTTCATTTTAGCGTCAGGATCATCGGCGCCTTCCTCTTTCTTTTCTTCTTCAGTTGCTGTTTCAAGGATATCCGTTATAGAAGTTGTAGATACGGAATCTTCTTTTGATTCAGCGATGCTTCTCTCCATTACAAGAGATTCAAGCTCCTTATTTATGAGGGATTCCGGCACATCGAAGGTATGGGATTCAATGAGCTTGTTTATAATCTCGGCCTTTTGTAATTTCTGGAGCTGCTGTTTCTTTGCTTCATGAAGTTTTTCCTGCAATTTTTCTCTCAGCTCGGACATATTTTCGAACCCGAGATCTTTTGCGAACTCATCATCAATTGCAGGAAGCGTCTTTTTCTTTATTTCGTTTATCGTTAATTTTATATTGGCTGTTTTGCCGACAAGTTCCTTATGTTTAAAGGTCTCATCGAATTGTGTCGTAAACTCAATGATATCACCCTTTTTCTTCCCGACTGCCTTTTCGATTAAGTCGGCCGGCAATATCTCATTGCCAAGATTAGATATTATTTCTTTCAGAGAAGGCACTGGCTCGCCGACAACTATTTCACCATCTGCATAATCAAAGGATACAAAGTCATCCATCTCTATAGTTTTGTCAGCTACCTCAAAGACAGCCTTCTGATTCTGAAGACGTTTGAGTATATCATCTACATCCGAATCTTCAACAGTAAAAGGAATATCATTTACCGTGAGGTTTTCATACTGCAGGTTCCCGATCTCCGGTAAGACTTCGAGAGTGAATGAGAGGTTGAGGGGACTGTTTCTCCTGAAGTCAAATTTTTCATCCAGTACCGGCATTGTAACAGGGTTAAGCGCAGCCTCTCGTATTGCATATCCGACATGTTCAGGAACAAGCTTTTCAAGGACCTCTGCCTCAACTTCTTTGCCAAAACGTTTTTCCAGTAAAGCGACAGGCGCCTTGCCAGGTCTGAAGCCGGGTATTTTGACACTGTTTTTGAGTTTCTCAAGGGAACTTACTATCTCCCGTTCAATAATGTCCGATGGTATTTCTATGCGTATGCGTTTTTTTGTCGTGTTAATGTCTTCAAGTGATTTGAGCAAGTTCAACCTCCTCAATATTTCTTTTACTGTAAAATACGCATTAATCCTTTGTCAATTTAAGGAAATCGAAAAATTCTACATGCTATAAGGTATAATCTCCTGTGAACCTTTATCTTATCGATGGCAATTCCTACGTCTACCGCGCATTCTACGCTATCCGTGAGCTCTCAAACTCAAAAGGCTTTCCGACGAACGCAATCTACGGATTCACCAATATGCTCATGAAAATCATCAGGGAGAAGAAACCTGATGGTATTGTCGTATCTTTTGACTCCCCGGTTCCAACTGAACGGCACAGGTTGTATAAGGCATACAAAGCCCACAGGCCGGAAACACCCGGAGATCTCATTAAACAGGTTCCTTATATAAAGAAAATAATCTCTGCTTTTAACATAACGATTTTCGAGATGCCCGGATACGAGGCAGATGACATTCTTGGTACGATAGCTGAGAAGGCGGCGTCTGAAGGCATGGATGTGTTCATCGTTACCGGAGACAAGGATATGCTCCAGCTTATAAACGATAAGGTAAAAGTATACGATCCGATGAAAGAGAGGGTATTTGATGAGGAATTCGTAAGGGAAAAGTTTGGTATCGGTCCGGAGAGGATAACAGAGTTCATGGCCCTTACAGGCGACTCTGCTGATAATATCCCAGGCATCAAAGGGATTGGTGAAAAGACGGCAAGAGAGCTTCTGACAGAATTCAAAAGCCTTGAGGATCTGCTTGAAAATACAGGCAGGATTAAAAAAGAGAAGTTGAGAGCACTCGTCTCCGGAGGCGTTGACCTTGCAAGATTGAGCTGGAAGCTTGCAACCCTCGACACATCCGTGCCTCTGGAGATTGTCATGGAAGAATTCCGGATGAAAGGTCCTGACTGGCCTGCGCTCCTCTCGCTTTTCAGCGAATTTGAATTCACAAGACTTATGAAACTGATCCCATCAGAGACAACAAGAGAAATCCTTCATGAAACAGTCCTTTCAGAAGAAAGGGTCAGAGAGATATCTTCTTCAATAAAGAATGAGTTTGCCTTTGACATCGAGTCCACAGGCAGGAATCCTGTAACCGCAGATCTTGTCGGTATTGCTTTATGCGCAGAAAAGGGGCATGCATCGTATATCCCGGTTTCCCATTCATATCCCGGAGCACCTCTGCAGGTGAAGAAAGAAGAAGTATTGGAAATACTTCGTGCAAATTTTGAAGATGAGGGGATTGCAAAGACAGGACACAATCTCAAATATGACATTCTGATGCTCAGACAGGAAGGCATTCAGGTTAAAGGATTTTTGTATGATACAATGATCGCATCATACCTTTTGAATCCGAACAAGCCAAGCCACAGTCTTGAAGAGGCCGGACTGGAGCATCTTTCTTACAGGAAGAAGACCTTTATGGAGGTTCTCAGAAAACGGAGTTTTTTTTCAGAGGTCCCGCTCGAAGAGGCTGCCCCTTATGCCTGTGATGATGCGAGTCTCAGCTTTGAACTGAGAGAGGTGCTTTTCAGGAAACTTAGAGAAAATAACCTTGAAAATCTCTATCTTGATATTGAAATGCCATTGGTTTATGTGCTTGCTGATCTTGAAATGGCAGGCGTTAAGGTTGATTCCCCGAAACTCGAAGGGATTTCGAAAGAGCTTGAAAAAGAGATTGAGGGTCTTAAGAGAAGGATTTATTTCCTTGCCGGTGAAGAGTTCAATATCAATTCACCAAAACAACTGAGCAATATTCTCTTCCACAACCTTGGATTTCAGCCGGGGAAAAAGACGAAGACCGGTTTTTCTACAGAAATGGGGGTGCTTGAGGAACTTGCTGCAGTGCATGAACTTCCCCGGGAAATACTGAATTACAGGAGTCTGAATAAGCTGAAGACCACGTATATAGATGTGCTTCCTGCGCTTGTGAATCCAGAGACAGGCCGTATCCACACTTCATTTAATCAGGCAGCAACAGCAACCGGCAGGCTGAGCAGCAGTGAACCGAACATGCAGAATATACCTGTAAAAGGAGAGTGGGGCAGGCGGATGCGGGAGACATTTATCGCAGAAGAAAATAATCTCCTGCTCTCAGCGGATTATTCGCAGGTAGAATTAAGGATTCTTGCTCATTTAAGTAATGATGAGGGTCTTATCTCTGCATTCAGGAATAACCTTGACATTCATACAAGGACAGCGTCGGAGCTCTTTGGTCTGCCTGTTGATAAGGTCTCTGCTGAAATGAGAAGGGTTGCAAAGACTGTGAACTTCGGTGTTATTTATGGCATATCGCCCTTTGGTTTATCGGAAACACTGAGTATATCGCGGGAAGAAGCAAAAAAATATATTGAACAGTATTTTCTCCGGCATCCCGGAGTTAAGGATTATATCGGGCAATGCCTTGGAGAGGCAAGGGATAAGGGTTATGTTGTAACTCTTTTCGGGAGAAGGCGCGCTGTCCCGGAAATTCTGAGCAGGAACTCAATGACGAGGCAACTTGGTGAAAGGCTTGCAATAAATTCTCCCATACAGGGGACAGCAGCAGATATTATTAAGATAGCGATGATAAACATACGGAAAATTTTCAGGGAGCAGAATCTGAGGTCAAAGATGATTCTTCAGGTCCATGATGAGCTCTTATTTGAGATCCGGAAACAGGAACTTGAAACAGTAATGGCTGTTGTGAAAAAAGAGATGGAAGGAGTTATAACACTCTCAGTGCCTTTAAGTGTCAGCATCAGTTACGGGAAGAACTGGGCAGAAGCCCACTAAAAAAAGTTAAAAGTTAAAAGTGAAAAGTTATAATTTAGAGTCCAAAATAAATAGCCTTCAATTTTTAACTCTTAACTTTACACTCTTAACTTTTAACTCTTCGTTTTTAACTCTTAACTTTATTGTATGTTTTAGGTAAAATAAGGCTTAATAAGGAGGGAAGGCGGGAGATGGCAAAAAAGACATCTGTCAAAAGGGTTTCCGATAAATCAAAGGGAAAAGAAATAGAAAAGAAGTTAATAAAGGATCTGCGATCTCCTGAAAAAACATTCCCCAAAAAGAAGATTAATAAAAATGTCAGCAGGAAGACTACCCTGAAAGTCAGGGTAAAGACAGAGAAAAAGACAGATAAAGCCAAGGGAAAGACCAAGGATGAGGTAGAAAAGAAAACCAAAAAGAGACTAATCCTTAAAAAAGATGAAGGAAAAGCTAAAACAGGGAAAGTTGCTCCTGCCAGGCTGATTAAAAAGAAGACTGCTGCAAAGAGAAAAGAGAAAATCCTCCCGAAATCAGTAAAAGAAAACGGTACAAAAAAGATTGCTGATAAGCCTCTCAGGAAGGTTAAGGTTGAGACTAAGACTAAGGCAAAGATCAAGGCTAAGGTTGAGGTTAAGGCTGATAGGAAGGAAAAACCTGAGAAGAAGATAAGAAAGACTGCCTCAAAGATTGGGAAAAAGGTCCCTGCCGAAAAGACAAAAAAAATTCCACCAAAGAAACCTGTAAAGAAAACATCGGAAAAGGTTAAGGTTGAGGATAAGATTACGGTTAAGAAAAAAACAAAGGCAAAACCGGAAAAAACGGTAAAAAAGGTTATTGCAAAGGTTCAGGAAAAGGCCCTTCCCGAAGCAGCAAAAGAGATAGAAGCACGAAGACCGGTTAAGGCAGCGATAAGGGAAAAGGAAGAGGTAAAGGAAGAGGTAAAGGCAAAGGTAAAGGTAAAGGTTTCTCCTTCAATAGAGGAGAAAATCCCTCTGATTCCCTTGGAGGAAATGCCATCAGAGTACGGTGAAAATAACATCACACTCATGATTGTTGACCCCAATAAGCTTTTTGCCTTCTGGGAAGTAAGAGAGGATACCCTGAAAATTTTTACAGGCGACCTTCAGATCAGGTTATACGACATTACAGGGGTTGATTTCGGTAAAAGCGCTGCAAACAGCTACCTGGATCTGCCTGTGACTGAAAGGATAGGCAGAACTTATATAGATGCTGTTCCTGAAAAGGAATTCATTGCGGATATCGGCATTGTTTATGAGGGAATTTTTATCACAATAGCAAGGTCTAATATTGTTTCAACTCCCCGGGCATCTGTTTCAGAAGGAGAAGGCCTGTTGCCTCCAAAGCTTTATGAAACCGGTATCCGTATCGGATATTAGGCAGTAAGAATAAGAGTGCCTTTTGACGCCCGTATATCAAAGATTATTGTCCTTGCTGCAGTATCTTTTATTATATCTTTCATCATTTTTTAAAGATTTTACAATATAATAAATAGGTTAAAATATCTGTACGATAAAAATAGCATAGCAACATAAAGTTTCAAGCAACATATTGTAGCAATATCGAAAATATCCTTAATTCCCTTAGAATCTCCATTATATTTGCATCAATCAATTGCAGCATTTTTACGGTAAATATAAAATAATATTAAATATCAATAAGTTGCGAAAATGGCATATGTATTGCTTTAACATTAAAGATTATAAAGACATGAATTAATAAGCATATAAGGATAAAATGAGATATAATGGCTGACATAGCCTTTATATTTAATGATTACAGAAAAACACAGTTACAGAAGGCTTGAAGTTTATTATTGGTAAGCAGTTTAGATTGGTTAGCCTTTTGGGGTGTGCTATCACTTTCAATATATATTTTATAAAAAGGAGGGAAGATTATGAAGAAAGCAGGTGTATGGTTTTTGGTTTTAAGTTTCCTGTTGTGCATGTCGGTCTTGCCTGTTTTTGCAGGTGGTGACGCATCTCTTGAGCTTGATCAGCTGAAAGGCGAAATCAAGAAACTCATGAAGAAGGTTGAGGATCTGGAAAAGAAACAGAATGAGGCTGCGACAAAGGCTGTAGAGACTGAGAAGAAAGTCACAGAGGTTGAGAAAAAGACAGAAAAGGTCGCAAAGAAGGCTCTCAAAGACCGTCTCGAATGGGGCGGTGAGGCTCGGTTTCGTTTAATGAGTGAAAATGCAACTGCCGACAAAAATTTCTACGGCTATGGGCAGCCGACTAAAGATCAGGAATGGAAAGACAAGACCTCTTTCCCTTTAAGAATCAGATTGAATGCCCATGCCGAGGCGGTGGAAGACTGGGTTGATTTTTATGCCCGTCTCACAATAAACAAAAGGTGGGGTGGCTTTGATGATACGGCAACCGACCCCTTTAACAGAAGGAACTCATTTGAGGCAAGCATTGGACATGACATCAGTGCACGGTTTGAGCAGGCCTATATGACAATGAAATTGCCCTGGATCAACAGCATGTGGTATATAGGACGCCTCCCCGGTGAGGATGGTGCGCCTCAGCGTGGCTCACGAACCCTCTTCCCAAGACCGTTTATAGACTCAGAGATTGACGGCACATTGATCTCATGGACTGCCCCGGAGACTGCTCTCGACACAGTAAATCTCCCCTGGACATCAACAAGATTATGGGGGAAACAGAGCGAACCCGGAAAAGCCCCGACTCTGAAATCCTATGAGGCTAAGGTTAAAGAGAAAACAGGAATTATTCTCGGCTACCTGAAATATGATGAGAAAAAGATGCAACTTGATGATGATCAGGAGGTCAAGGCAGACGCTGACGCATATCTTGCACAGGCACAGATAAAGGTTGGGAAAGATACAACGGTTGTCCTGGACGGGCTTTACATGGATGACTGGCATATGCCGAATACCTCGGGTCTGAGCTATGTCCCAGATATCAAGACAGATTATTATCTCACCGGAGCGTATCTTGACACTCAGCTCTTTGGATTTGCACTTTACGGAGCTTACTATTACAGCCATTTCAAGATACCTGAGCATTCTTTTAAGCCCGGGGGCGTTTCAACAGCAGCAACAAAAACAGTTGAAGAGCAGGGAATGCCAGGTCATTTATGGTTTGTTGGGATGAATACCGGAGACCTGATCCATCCTGACCATCAGTTTACAGTTGAGTATGCAAAAGGAAGTGATGCATGGATCAACCCGTTCAACTACCGTGGATACAGAAGAAAAGGTACACAATTGCAGCCGGCTGATAACTTCTTCTATAATCCTTCTGCCAAGAACGATGGTAAAAGCCTTGTAGGATTCTATCCTTTCAATGCCCAGGTAATAGACGCTTATTATGACTACTATTTCAAGCCGAATGTACGGTTACGTCTTGGATACATGGATTTCCTTTATACAAAACATGACAAGGACGATGGCGAGAATTTCTCCATACTGGGCAGTTCGAAGTTCCAACATGACTACTGGCCTTATTTCGAGGTTAACATCTCGTTTTAAGCTTTGCTAACTCTCCTCACTCTAAAGGCCGGCTTCCCGCCGGCCTTTTTTTATCTTTGGTGTCTGCTTGCAAGGGAAGAAAAGAATACATTAGAATTAAACAGTAGTTTAATTAGCACTATCGCATGCAGCCATATTCTCATATAACGCCGGTGTAGCTCAGAGGCAGAGCAGCTGATTCGTAATCAGCAGGTCGTCGGTTCGACTCCGACCACCGGCTCCAATAAAATCAATACGAATCTTCACAACCTGGCAAGACGAAAACTTAGAATGATCGCTGCTGCGGTAACACTTGAAACGTTGAGAGTACCGCCAAACAACAGACTCGAAGCTTTAAAGGGAGATAGGAAAGGGCAGTGGAGCATTCGCATTAACGACCAGTGGCGTATTTGCTTTGAATGGCAAAATGAAAGCGCCTATAACGTTGAGATAACGATTATCATTAAAAGGAGCGCAAAGATGAGACACTTAAAGAACATTCACCCGGGAGAGGTTTTACAGGAAGAGTTCCTGGTGCCGATGGGAATATCTGTATACCGGATCGCCAAGGAAACGGGCCTGTCCCCGACACGGCTCGGGCAGATTATCAGAGGGAACCGTGGCATCACGGTTGAAACTGCTATCAAGATCGGTCGCTTTTTGAATACTGGCCCCGAGTTCTGGATGAACCTGCAATCGCTCTATGATATTGAAGAAGCTAAAAGGCGGTATAGCAAAGAGGTCAAAACAATATACCCTTATTCCCAGACGAATCGGACAGCCGAAGTGGCCTGTAAATAATATAGAATCCCTTCTCCCCTTGCTCCGGGTAGCCAATTATATGTATCGATACATGCATTTGTAAAATTTATCAAGGAAGAAATGGAACATCCTGAGTTGTCTCAATAATATAATTCCGCTGATATTTGCAGTTTTCATCCCGGCACTCATAAAGTATCCATGAGCCTTCAAGCCCTTCTTCTTCCCCTAATGCGAACATATAATATCCGCATTTTGGGCATATTTCACCTTTTGCCATTTTTATCACCTCCCTTCATTTATATATGATGTTTTAAAGCTGATTTAACAATAGCATGTTGCTGGGAGAGATCAAGTTATCCCTTAAGTAGGGAATTCTGTTTGTGACACCTTCAAGTGAATGTTTTCCATCGCTTGAAATTATTGAGTATTACTGGTACAAATATGTATGTCGATGGGAAGCATCAAACTAAGAAGGGGAACAAGTGCAGAATCGCCGGGAAGGGTGGGGAGACGAAAAGATGGGGCATAATATAGTGCAAGAAACAAGACCTGACCCTTATTCCCCTTATTTCTTATTCCCCTTATTTTCTTCATAAACCGCACCCAATACCGGTACTGAAAAAGTACCAGTTGGAGCAAATCGAAGAAACCTTAAGAGGAGAGGGATTGATATGAAAGATATGATGAAATATAAAAATTATTACGGTTCTGTCCATTACAACGATGAGGACAAGGTGTTTTATGGAAAGGTCGAGTTTATCCGTGCCCTTGTCAGCTATGAAGGCACCGACGTTAAATCACTGTGCAAATCATTTGAGGAAGCTGTAGACGACTACCTCCAGACCTGTAAGGAACAGGGTAAAGAGCCTGAGCATCCGTTTAAGGGATCGTTTAATATCCGCGTCGGATCAGGCTTACACAATCGCATTGCGTTAGAGGCAACGAAAAAGGGGGTTACCCTTAATAAATATATAGTCGATGTTCTTGAAAAAGAAACCGCCAAGCAGAAGACAGCTTAGAACATAGCTGATCTTTTATCTATTTACACACTTTTTAATTGTACTCCTAATCTAATATCATTCTGTCTTCTTTCTTGCGTTCCTTCCCGTGCTTTTCCTGCCAGTCTTTGTTGCTGTCTTTTTAACAACTGTTGTTCTTGTCTTTGCTTTTTTTGACGGAGACCTTTCAGCGATTTCCTTTTTTGTCTTCCTGGCCTCTCTTTTTTTCGTGTCCATTTTTAAAGAGGGTTTGCGTTTTGTAAGAGTCGCAGTAGACTTATATTTTCCCCTCGCACGTAGTGATTCAACAGGATTGAGTCCGATAGAGAAATTCGGTTCCTCAAAGTCAATACCGAAGACTGCTGACAAATCTGCATCTTCCATGATCCGGCTGCTTTTCCTATCAGCCTTCTCAAGCAGCTTTTTAGTCTTGTCCGTAACCGTTTGTTTTATCAACTTGGTTATGTCGGCGGCCCTCAGTCTGAAGAATAGTTTCGGGTCTTCATCAAGTCTTGCGCCGACACCATAAAGCACGGCGGCAACGTGTTTGCACATACTTGCCCAATCAGGACAGGAGCAACTGAATTTGATCTCGCGGGGTGCCGGGAACATGCCCGTATCTCTCGAAGTGAAAATCTCACCTAATGCTTTTGGGAAAGCCCCGGCTATCAGCTCCTGAAACGATTCAAGTGTGTCTTCGCATGAGGTTTTGATCTTGTGCCAGATATCTTTTTTGAGTGTCTGAATTTTTATGGACACAGAATACGGTTTCTGTCTCGACCCTTGCACTAATGCATTTACTTCACCCGATTCGATCTGCAGATCCAGCACTGCGCCATGCCGGACATAATTTCTTCCTCTTCCAATGCGGTTGCTGTAGTCAGCATATTGTTCAAGGTTTCGGTTCCATGCCTTGCCCCACCAGGTGCGGGCTATGGCGCTGCCTTCGATTACCACGGGTTTCATATTCGTGTTCTTCTTGCTCAGCTCTTTAAGTTTCCCGGCGGCCCTTGCCTTTTTTTCGGCCACCGTCACGTATTCCGGATATCCCCGGTATCTCATAAGTCTCCTTGCTTTTTATTGGCTTATCATATCGTGAGAGTAAAAAGCCCCATTAATTCTCTGTTGTCCAATTCGGTCATTAGTGACTCGCCGCTGCTTTGAATAATATCCTGTGATAGTTTTGATTTTTCTTCGAGCATCATGTCTATCTTTTCTTCAATAGTGCCTTTAGTTATGAATTTGTGGACCACTACATTCTTTTTCTGGCCGATCCTGAAAGCCCTGTCCGTGGCCTGATTCTCTACTGCCGGGTTCCACCACCTGTCAAAATGGATGACGTGGTTCGCTTCGGTCAGATTCAGACCGACTCCTCCGGCTTTTAAAGAAAGCACGATGAACGGAACATATTGACTTCCCTGGAACTGCTCGATAATTTTCCCCCTTTTCCCCACAGGCGTGCCTCCGTGCAGCAGAAGTCCATTTGTACCGAATATGCTGTTAAGGAAAGCCTTCAACGGTTCGGTCATCTCCCTGAATTGCGTGAAGACCAGCGCTTTCTCCCTTTTCTCATGTATTGTTTCGCAAATCTCCCTGAGCCTTCCAAATTTTCCGCTCTCCTCCTCCTCAAATCCGCCTGTGCCGAGGTACTGGTCCGGGTGGTTGCAGAGCTGCTTGAATTTCATCAGGGACGAGAGAATGATCCCCTTCCGCTGTATTCCTTCTGTATTCCCGATCGTCTCTCTTAAGTTCTGCACCATTTTTCTGTACAGGACTATCTGCTTCTTGCTTAATGATGCAAATGTCTTCATCTCGACCTTCTCAGGCAGATCTGATATGACAGATTTGTCTGTTTTAAGCCGCCTCAGTATATAGGGGCTTATCACTTTTCTCAGCCGCGCATAACCGTCGGGACCGTGTTTAAGCCTTTTTGTAAATTGCGTGAATTCCTGTGAGTTACCCAGCAGACCTGGATTAATAAAGTCGAATAGTGACCAGAGATCGGACAACCTGTTTTCGATTGGCGTCCCTGTCATGGCTATCCTGTTCCTTGCATCGAAATTTTTGACAGATCTTGTTTGCTTTGTGCCGGGGTTCTTTATAGCCTGGGCTTCATCAAGTATGACATAGTTCCATTTGTAATCCTTAAGCCATTCATATTTCTGGGCGAGGGAATAGGTTGTTATAACGAGATCGAGTTTATCAAGCGATTCTTTGTTCTGCGGTTTAACTGTTTTCCCGGGATTCCCCTCCGGATGTGCTATGAAAAATATGATATCAGGTGTGAATCTTTTTATCTCCTGTACCCAGTTGGAGATGAGTGATGCCGGTATCACCAGAAGACTTGCCCATTTCCGGGTCCTCGTTTTCAGGATATTCAACAGGGCGAGAATCTGGACAGTTTTGCCGAGCCCCATATCGTCGGCCAGGCAGATACCGAATTGCAATGCATCCAGGAAACAGAGCCAGTTTACCCCTTTCTGCTGATAGGGCCTGAGTTCTGCCTTGAATGTTCCTCCCGGTTCCGCCGAAACGATCATCTCGGGATTCCGGAGCTTGAGGATGACCGATTCGAGCCATCTGCCGTTGGAGATTTCTACACCTCCGGCATCCGCATGAACATTCAGCGCAGATTCCGGATTCAGCTGCATCCGCATGGCGTCTCTCAGACTGAAATCTCCTTCCTCAATCATCTTCCGGGCCTTTTCGTATGCGGCGAGGGTCTGCTTTAGTTTTTCGGGGTCAACAGCTACCCATCTGTTCTTGATAAAGGCAAGTCCCTCCGAAGACTGGAGAAGCCGTCTGGCCTCCTCTTCAGAGATGAAGGTATCACCAAGAAGCAGACCGGCATCAAAGCTAAGAAGTGCGTCCATGCCGAGATGTGAGGGCTGTGTATCACCGACACGGATATGAAGTTTCAGACCGGGTGCTGCGCCCTTCCACCAGTTCGGTATTCTACAGAGGATGCCCGACCTTTCATAGAGGGGGATTTCCTTCAGAAAGGTAAATGCCTCTTTTGACGACCATGAAAGGGGGTGAAACAGCTCCCCGGATTCAAGAAGAGCGTGGATTAGAGGGCTTTCTTTCGCAGCAATATTTACTGTCGAAAGGAGATCGAGCAGCTTTTCACTGTCACCCCCGAATTCCCGTAACGCATATTTAAGCGGAATGTGTTTTGAAGCCCCTTGTTTACCCAGGCCGGTTGAATAGGTTGCAAGGAATGCGAAGGGATAGTCCTCATTTTTACTCTCGACAAGGTGAAAAAATATACGTCCCACCAGGTGCACATCGGAACGATACGACCTCATGAAATCTTCTACAGTGCCGTGATAAGTCTTGATCTCCCGCTGGAATGCAGTGTTGAACATCTGCCATAGACCTTTTAGCAGATCGCTGCTAAGATATTCCGAACCTGTCATTAAGGGGGCGTTTTCCAGAAATTTACTAAGTTCGTGCCCTTCAATCTTGATCTCTACTCTGTGCCGCCGGACTTCCAGGTCCGGAGTAAGTCTCAACCTATTCGCAAATAGTCGCGCGAAGTCCTTTAAGTAATCAAGAGACGGAGAAAGGGGTATAGTTCTGTCGCAGAAACCTAAAAACAGAAAGGCCGATTCAGAATCCGGGACAAACCGCTTGAATATTTCCTGTTGTAACAGGTGTTGGCTTCTGTTAATTCTTTCACCGGCGTCCGTCCATTCCATTTGAATGGAGCCGTTTGGCATAACGACTGCATTTAATTCCTGGTTCACATATTCACCTCTGAAAAGGATTTTCTATTATACCTTACCGGGAAAGGGCGTGACTTCAGGGGTCTTTATAAAATGCAAATTTTTCAGACCACAATTTTAAAACCAGCCGAGTTCTTATACCGTAGCTTTTGAATAAGAGAAGCAGAATTTAAAATTAAGGTTCATCGATTTTCCCTTCTTTTATGGTGATCATGAAATCGGCAAGTCTTTCTGCCTGAACCATATCGTGTGTTGTAACGACAACTACCCTTTTCTCTCTTTTTATCCTTATAATTATGTCCTCTATGATCTTAGTATTTTTCTGATCAATAGATGCTGTTGGTTCATCAAGAAAAAGTATCTCAGGATCAATAACCAGCGCCCTCGCAATCCCGAGCCTTTGTGTCTCTCCACTGGAGAGAGTAATCGCCTTCTGATACTTTTTATGGGTAAGCTCGACAAAATCCAATACCTTATCAACTTTCTCTTTTATCCCGTCAGGCTTATACCCCCTTATTTTCAGTCCATAGGCTGCATTCTTAAAAACAGATGTATTAAAAACGCCGATTTTCGGCAGCAGGAGGGTAATCCTTCTCCTCATTGCAATATCATTAATCAATAATTTTTCATCCGACAGGAAGCTGATTTCTCCTGAATCAGGTTCTTCAAGGAGTGCACATATCCTGAGGAAGGTCGATTTGCCGCTGCCATTCGGACCGGTCAGAACATACACTCCGCTTTTATTGAACGAATATGAAGCGTTCTTTAAAACACGATCCCCGTAATAACTTTTTGAAATATTTGAGGCCCTTAACTGAAGGTTCATCTGATTGTCTCTGCCATTCCTTTTCTCTGAATCAGGTGCAAAGCGATATTGATAAGGAGAGAGATAATCAGCAAGATTACTCCCAGTGCAAGCGCAAGTTCAAAATTTCCCTTGTCTGTCTCGAGTGCTATTGTGGTTGTCATCACCCTTGTATAACCTGCAATGTTTCCACCCACGATCAGTATTGCGCCGACTTCAGCCATAACCCTGCCGAACCCGGCAATGATAGATGATAAAATCCCATATCTTGCCTCTTTTATTATGGTAATAGCCTTCTGATATGGAGTTGCACCGAGGGTTATTGCAGCCTGTCCAATTATCGGGTCAACGGTAACAATTGCTGAATGACAAAGAGATGCTACGATAGGCAATGCAAGAATAGTCTGGGCAGCAACCATTGCAGATGGTGTATATAATAAACCCATAAAGCCAAGAGGTCCGCTCCTTGATAGTAAAAGGTAGACGAAAAGACCTACTACAACAGGGGGTAGTCCCATAAAAGTATTCAGAAGGGTGATTATGAACCCTCTCCCCGGAAATTTCTTCAGGCCTATAACAGCACCTGCCGGAACGCCTATGATGGATGATATAATGAGAGCTGTCCCTGAAACTTTCAGGGATAACAGTATTATACCCAGCAGTTCCTGATCGAGGTTATAGATAAGGGAAAATGCCTTTAAAAAACCTTCAAAAATTGAATTCATAATTAAAACAATATAGGATAAAAGTATTAATTTTCAAGGATAAAGGCCGAAGGTTTTGACCCTCGGCCTTTATAAAATGAGTTTTAGAAATAGAACTGCATCATCGTTCTGAATCTGTTATCGTGCTGGTCATCATCAACTGGAACAGTTGCACCGGGAACTCTGGTAAGATCTCTTATCAGATAACTATAATCAACAAAGAGCTTCAGGTTGTGGCCATAAAAATAATAGTTTAATCCTAAGGTATATTCCTGAAGGTTTTTCTCAATTGCATTGTTTGTTCCACCGTTAACGCTGACAAGACCAAGACCTGAAGCATTGGATTTAGCCACATCGTTATCCTTCATACGCTCAACATAGGCATATCTTGCTACTACTTCAAACTTTTTGGGTATTATGAAGTAGCCTGCATCAAATCTGTAGGCAAACCTGTTCCACGTATCACCGCCGTCCCTGTCCTGCTCCAGACGGTCATATCCATATTCAGCATCCAGAGAAAAACCTTTGTATCTGAACAGAGCGGCCAGATCATAACCGCTTCCATGGATATCATAGGTATTTACTGATTGTTCTTTCCCGTCTGTTGCACTTCGAATCTTTTTTAACCTGTCTGTGTTGTAAAAACCTGAAATCAGGAAACAGACCTTAGGGGTTTGACTGTTATCAATATCTCCCTGCTGAACGAGATTATATTTTCCTAATGGATTGATGGAGATTCTGCCTACCCAGAGCGGAGGAGTATCGAGATTGGGAGTATCTTTTGTATTCCTTCCATTATAAACTCCTGCCCAGTATTGCAGAAATCCATTCTGGCCGAGTAAATCAATGTCACCCTGAAGCTGAACCCCCTGAGACCTGAAGAGGTTAAACCCTCCTAAAGGAAATTTTGTTGCAGAATCTTCATTACTCACCTGGAAATTAGCATTTCCTCCGGGCCATTTTCTTGAATCCTGCTTGCCGTCTGCATCTGTCTCTCCTGTAAAGATAGACCTTTCAACACCGTTCAGAAGGCTTGCTGATTGCCAGAAGTGAAGTCCATAAGGTAACTTTGCACGACCAAACTGAATCTGTGCATAGGAATATTTCTTCCATGTCACATATGCATCATGAAGGTTAACAGCACTCGTAGGCTCCAATTGAATGTGGAAGAAATAGGTCCAGTCTTTATTGGGCGCATTGCCTGAGAAGATTACTCTTGCACGTCTCATGTAGAAATTGCTCCAGTTCTCATCGTTGGCATTGACCGTTTTGTCAAAATCGACATAGTCATAACGATACTGAATGAATACATTGGTCTTTAAAAGAAAATTCTCGTCAGGGGTTTTGATGTAAAACCCTTTATCGTATCCAGCCTGTAAGGTTGGCTTTTCAGCCTCGACAATCTTTTTTTCTGGCTCGGCTGGTTTGACTATTTTTTCTGGCTGCTTCTTTTCTAACTCTTCTATCCTATTGATAAGTCTCTGCATATCAGTCTTATACTGTTCCTGAATATTCTGAATCTCGCCTTTAAGTCTTTCAATCTCTGAAGACTGATCTGAAGCCATAGCAGGACAATTCCATGCTGCAAATGAAAAAGTGAAAAGCAAGAGAAAAATAGAAATACGTTTCATGATATAACTCCTTTATTTTGCATTTGGAATAAATAGTTGATTCCCGTTTTTATCTTTAAAAGAAGCGATAGCCTGCTGGCCTTCCTTTGAGATAAGCCAGTTCACAAATTCCATAGCTTCTTTGTATTTCACGTGGTTATGCTTTTCTGGATTAACGGCCATGACACCATACTGATTGAATAATACAGGATCACCTTCAAGCACGATCACCATATCAAGTTTATCTTTGTCCTTTGTGGCAAGCCACGTGCCTCTATCAGTTAGTGTATAAGCTCTCTTTTCATTGGCGATCCGCTGGGTCTTTTCCATCCCTTGGCCTACCTCAAGATACCACTTCTGTCCTTTCGGTTCTATTCCCACCTTTTTCCATATGGATAATTCCTTTGTATGAGTACCTGAGTTATCCCCCCTTGAAACGAACGAGGATGAACCGGCAATTTTCTTGAATGCTTCATCGGTTGATTTTATGCCTTTAATTTTCGCCGGATCGTTGTTAGGTCCAATAATCACGAAATCGTTATACATTACTTCGTGGCGGTTTACAAAGAAACCTTCTTCAACAGCCTTTAATTCCTGTTCCTTCGCATGTACAAAAGCAACATCAGCGTCTCCCCTTTTGCCCATCTCAATTGCCGCACCGGTGCCGCGGGCAACAACTTTGACCTTTATACCTGTCTTCGTCTCAAAAATGGGCAAAATATACCCAAACAATCCTGAATTCTCAGTGCTTGTGGTAGATGCACAGATTATCTCTTTCTCTACCGAAGCATTCACCGCAGTAAAAACTGATAACAAAAAAGCAATTGTCAAAAAACATCTTAAAAATCTCATTCCATAATCTCCTTTCAATAATAATGAATATGTTTGTAACCGGCCTGCAAAGAGCACATTTTGTTAATCATCATATTGCTTTGCATATGCGGCATCATTGTAAAGACCTTCACCATACTTATTTTTTCCATATTCTCTTATGATCTTTTGCCCTCTGTGAGAAGCTACAAAGTCTATAAACTTTGCTGCTATTGTTGCTCCTGGCGTTGCACCTTCAGGCTGGCAAAGGGCATGGTATGTATTAACGAGAAATTTATCTCCCCTGTAGAGTATTTTTAGATTTGGGACATTCTTTTTTTCTGCCACCCAGGTGCTGCTGTCGGTCATGAAATATCCTTTTTCATCATTTGCTCTTTTCAATGTTGCGATCATGAAATCTTTTGTAACAATGTACCAGTCACTGGAAGGTGATATGCCGGCTTTTTTCCATATGTCCATTTCTTTTTTGTGTGTTCCCGAGTTATCTCCCCTTGAGAAAAATTTAGATTTTGCTGACGCAATCCGTGTATATGCATCAGCAGCGCTTTGAGCCACAGAAATTCTTGCGGGGTCATCAGGCGGGCCAACAATATAAAACTCGTTGGAACCAATCAGAGTTCGTTTCATAGCCCAACCTTCGGTTATTGCCTTTTTTTCAGCCTCAGGAGCATGAACCATAATCATGTCGGTTTTCTTTTCTTTGAGAAGGCCTAAAGAATCTCCTGTGCCTGCTTTGATCCAGCAAAGGGTTGCGTTCATCTCTTTGCCAAAAGTTTCTCCAAGGACTCTCAGGAGTCCAAGTTCTCCAGGACTTCCTGTAGCAAGAGAAAATTTATTTGAACCGCTTCCATATACTTCTGAACATTTTTCATCAGCATGAGACATTAAAGGCAATGAAGTCAAAGTAACAATGAATAACATGAATAAGAGTACTTTCCTTTTTCTCATTTTCTCTCCCCAACCAAATAATATTATTTTTTCTTGTTCATTACTGACGGAACTGCATCCGGATAGAAAAGATTAACGCCGTGTTTTTTATAATTTGCGATTAAATGCTGCCCCTCAGGTGATGTGACAAAGGCGATAAAATCCATTGCCTCTCTGTATTTGGTTTTTGGGAATTTGTCGGGATTTAGAGCGATAACACTGTAATTATTTCTCAATATGGGATCGCCTCTGAACAGGATCTTCAGGTCAATCTTGGGTTCATATTTGAGGAATGTCCCTATGTCTGTCAGTGTATATGCCCCCTTTTGGCCGGCCATAAGTAATGTATCCGCCATGTTAGCGCCTGCCTCAAAGTACCAGCCCTTTCCTTTCGGATTAACTCCGGCATCA
The DNA here is from genome assembly GCA_049302065.1 of Thermodesulfovibrionales bacterium. Lineage (GTDB taxonomy): Bacteria > Nitrospirota > Thermodesulfovibrionia > Thermodesulfovibrionales > SM23-35 > VGWX01. Next base: position 2,260 of record JBAQLU010000157.1, on the reverse strand, counting down.
TCCCAGATATCCAGCTCTCTGATGTTCGTGCCGGAATCGTCACCCCTTGATACAAAGGCAGACCCTTTCTCTGCAATTTCTTCTAAGGCCTCTATGGCGGTCTTTACTTTCTTTATTACTGCGGGGTCTTTAACCGGGCCGGCTATTACAAAGTCATTATGCATGACTGCCCTTCTGTTGACTCCATATCCCTCGGCAATAAATTTTTCCTCGCGGAAAGGATCATGCACAAATACCATATCGGCTTCGCCCTTTTTTGCAATACGTATAGCCTTACCGGTGCCGACGGCAATAATTTCCACTTTAATATTGTATTGCGTCGATTTCTCATATACAGGGATGAGAATGTCAAAAAGACCGGAATTTTGGGTGCTTGTAGTTGATGCTATCACAAGCTTTGATTTTTCCTTTGGCATCATACCCTCCTTTTTTAAAGTTTGTCATTCTGTTAGAACAATACTCAATACATAATTGTCTTTATAACCTGCGCAAGTCAAATGTATATTCCTCATCATTGTCATGAAATATTTTCATGTCTTTTATTCGTTGACAGTCTATTTTTGAACCCCTTACAATAGCTCACATGGAAGATCACCGGTTGAGGGCATTCTGTCTTATAGTCGAGATGAAAAGTTTCTCCAAAGCGGCGGAAGCGAAATTCATTACTCAGTCCGCTATGAGCCACCTTATCAAGAATCTCGAAGACGAACTCGGTATGAAGCTGCTCATCAGAAAAGGCAAAACTGTCATGCCGACACCTGCCGGAAGGCTTCTGTATGAACATGCCCAGAAAATACTCAAACAGTATATAAGTATGGAGAATGATTTGTATGGAGCGGTTCACAAGGTAAAAGGCATTTTATCTATCGGAGCAAGCGTAACAGTGGCCAAATATCTTTTGCCGCAGGTGTTTTACGATTTTTCAAAAAAATATCGGGAAGTGCGGATAAATCTTTCAGTATCAAGTACGGAAAAGATAATCAATGAACTTCTCCAGGGAGAAATTGATATCGGGATAGTTGAAGGCAGTGTAAAAGATACGAGAATTGTGCTGGATATAATTGCAGAAGATGAGATAGTCCTAATTGCATCCGATCAAAACCCCCTGACAAAAAAAACGCAACTTACTACGCAGGATATTATATCTCAACCTTTCATTATGCCCGAAGCAGGATCGGGTACAAGAGAATTTATCAATGATTTTTTCGGTATGGCAAAAATTGACGTGGAAAATATAAATGTCCTGATGACCCTCGGCGATCCGGAACTGTTAGTGCAAATGGTCCAGTCGGGATTGGGTATCTCTTTTGTTTCAAAGTGGTCCGTTTTCAAAACAATAAAGGAAGGAACAATAAAAACATTGAAACTGCCCGGGAAAAGCCTCTATAGAAAATTTTATCTTATCGGTCTCGATAAGGATCCCTCGACTATGGTTGCGAGAACTTTTCTCGAATTTATCAAAGGGTATCGATTCTTTATCCCTTTTTAGACCGGCAGGAACTGATAGTTAGAGAGTTCTGATAATACCCATTTCGCTGAATCTTGTATTTGCAAATTTGGTAATGGAAAGTTGACGTATGTATGCATATGACCGTGTATCGCTTATATAAAAATATTGGTAGGCGATGCTGGTATCGAACCAGCGACCTCTTCCGTGTGAAGGAAGCGCTCTACCACTGAGCTAATCACCCACAATCGCTTATAAAATAACACTTTACCACACACTATTGTCAACCTTTGATCGAAGGCAGACAGGTTGTCATACGAAAGAAAATATGATCCGGGGCAATTATTCAGTGCCTGAAAGTAACGTCAGGACATTGCCTATTCCTTGGCAAATTCCTTTCCTTTTTTGTCTACACAGATTTCGCCTGATTCATCACTTAGATAACATCCTGTGCATTGCCCTTTACAATCATTGAATATATTATTGCAGGTGTTTGTAGCCTTTGCTGTATTAAAAACCTCAATCTCCCCGATTTCTTCGTTGTCTGAAGGATCCCCTACATAGCAGGATACTGTTATGCTCTCTTCAGCATAGGATGAGATGCTGATCATCATAATAAACAAGAGTAGCAACATCCTTACAAACCATGTTTTTCTCATATTACCCTCCATAAGGTTTCCGGCAGTTTTTTATTTATGATGATATTATTTGTTTATCTGCTTGTCAACACATTTAATCAAAAGAATTCCTCGAAGTTCAGCTTCGGGGTTTCCAATTATTCCCTCCCCCTTGAGGGGGGAGGGTTAGGGTGGG
>JBAQLU010000156.1:0-6311 GCA_049302065.1 Thermodesulfovibrionales bacterium | reverse complement strand
GGGCTTAATAACGATATAGAGAGCTTTGATTATGAAATACATGTTGGTAAATGGCAGCTTTCAGCACGAATTGTTCAGGGAGTTACCCCAAAAAACCTGGATTCCCTGGTCAAGCCAGGGAATGACGTATTTTTCGGGCGTCTTGCATGAACAGGCAACTCACACACATAATTGCGACACAGCCTCTCGATCGGGGAATGACATTCTTAAATGCATGTTTTTTCGTCATTCCCGCGGAGGCGGGAATCCAGACATTCTTCTCATTTGATGTTCTTCACATTTTTTACGAAAGAACCATATTTTTCAGGTAAGCTCTACAATCTCCCCTTCCATCTTTTCTAAATCAACCAGTGCGACGGTAGACTTTCCATACAGCCAGGTGCTCACTTCTCCGGGATTAACAACAAGGCTGCTTTTTACCTTTCTTATATCAGCCTTATGGGTATGTCCATAGATAACAAGGTCGAAGTGACCGCTGTCTGCAAGTGCATCTGCAACATGATGCTCATGCATAACTACTATCTTCCTATTGTGCAGTTTGAATATATACGGCTGGTTGTGAATATTTCCCTCAGCCATTTCCAGAAGCAGGAGTTTGTCACCGTCATTGTTCCCGAATATCCCTGTATATTTGCATTTCAGTTCTTTGAAGAGTTTCAACGTAAAAGGAGATGTGTAGTCTCCTGCATGGATGACATACTCGACCTTCTTATTATTGAAAAGTTCTATAGCCTTTCTGAGAAAGATCAGATTGTCATGGGTGTCTGACATAATCCCGATAAGCATACATCATTCTCCTTAATCTGTTGAATTTGTATTTATTTTAGTAAGCCCCCCTTACCCCCCTTTAAAAAAGTGGGGTTATTATGAATTTTCATGCCATATATTTTCCATTTCATTCCCCTCTTTCCTAAAGAGGGGGCAGGGGAGATTACCAATTTCAAAGTTCGTTACATATCTGTCAGCAAGATATTTTTTATACATTGTGTTTTATTATATTTACAACCCCGATCCTTATCATCATTACCGCGATTGATGCAAGAAGAAGCGCCATAACCTTTGCAATCCCGATTATGCCTCCTCTGCCGACAATTCTGATAATCCGCTCTGCGTTTATGAGTGAAATCCATACAATGAGCAGATTGAGTATTAATGAGATAATAGTCGGGACAATGCCGTAATGATCCACAAGCAGGAGTATATTAGTAAGAACAGCCGGCCCCACAATTAAGGGAACCCCAATGGGAACCACTCCGACTTTAATATCGGGCTTTATCCGCTCTTCTCCACTGTGTACAAGGTCACGCACTGCGAAAACGAGGAGCACTGTTCCTCCTGCTATTTTGAAATCATCTGTCGTGATTCCGAGTATCCGGAAAATAAGTTCTCCCAGCGCTATGAATAAAAAGCTGACGATTATGGCTGTCAGTATCGAATCCCGAACAACTACCTTCCTTTTTACCTTTGTCATCTCCTTTGTAATCGAGATAAAAATCGGAAGGAGCATAAACACATTCGTTGCAACGAACAAAGGAATGAAGGTATTGGGCAGTATTCTGAGAATATCTTCCATGGCTTTAATTATAATACTTCATGCTTACTTTTGCAGTCAGTGAAGAAAAGAACAAATGGCTCAGGGAGCATATGGAGGCACTTGGTATCCAGGAAAAGGATATTGAAGAAAAGTTTATACGCTCATCCGGCCATGGAGGGCAGAATATCAATAAGACTGCAACCTGCGTTTATCTGAAACATCTCCCTACAGGCATTGAAGTGAAATGCATGCAGGACAGGAGCCAGTCGATCAACCGTTTCCTTGCCAGACGTGAACTGGTCAAGAGAATCGAGGGATTATCAGGGCAGATAACAACGGATGATATCAAAAGAGAGAAGATCAGAAAACAGAAGGCAAAGAGCAAAAGAAGGACATTAAAAAAAATGGAGACAAAAAACCTGGATTCTCGCCTCGGCGAGTCGCTGAGGTGACCGCATGAAGTGCGGAATGACAAAAGAGTAAAACGATTTTTTTGATTTGGAGTTCCTACTGTTTTGTTTCTGCTGTCTACAGCCTACTATTTACTTTGTTAATCCCCCTTAATGATCCTCCTGTCGTATAAAAAATACCCTGCTCCCATGAAGATGGCACCGAGTATCAACAGCTTGATCATATTAGGAAAAAGCAGGTCCAGGGAAGCCCCCCTTATAAGAAGGCTGATACCCAGATCCATATAATATTTCATTGGGGAGATGATCGTCAGTTTCCTCAGCCAGTCCGGAAGTGATTCCGGAGGCACCCACCCGCCTGAAAGGAGAAGCATGGGCGCAAAGATTGCCATGGTAAGCAGCCCTATCTGACTGAGCCTTTTTGCTATGGATGCGATGATGAATGCAAGACCTGTGGTCGCAAAACTGTAGATAAGACTGATCAGCAGGAATTCAAGGATAGTTCCCTTCAGACGAAACCCGAGCCAGAGGGAGAGTACAAACTCATAACTGAACCCTATCATGCTGAGCAGGAATATCGATGCAGCTATCACCTTCATTAGGAGAAGCTTCTGAATACTGAGCGGGGAGATCATGATCTGTTCAATAGTCCCGTACTCCTTTTCTCTGATGAGAATGGCAGCAGGCAGTATCATCCCGATGAGTGTGATGATCATGAAAAATTCATTGATCCCTTCAAAGAGCTTGTCATTTGCCTCCTCATTGAAGCATATCCTGCTCTTGATATCGATAGAGGGTAATCCGGTGATATTATTCACCTTGAGCATTTCCATCCTGAAATCATTCGAGTATTGTTCAATGATCAAATTGAGGTATGCAGAACTCAGATATGCTGCTGAACTCTGTGTTCCATCAACAAGCACCTGAACAGATGCGCTGTTTCTGTGGAGATCTCTCTCAAAACCGTCAGGGATTACCAGTGCAAGGATTGTTTTGGATTCATTGAGCAGATAATCTATCTCCTGACGGTTGTGTATGATATCCGGCTGTTTAAATGCCGGCGGCTTGATCCGGTCAATCAGTTCGCGGCTTCTCAATGAATGGTCTTCGTCATATACACTTATGGATACATTCTCAGGGATCAGGTTGAACCCTTCTGATGCGATATAAATATCGAATGTGAATGCGTAAATGACAAAGATAAGGAGCCCCCTGTCGCGAAGTATGTGGAGGAGTTCCTTTTTTATCAGCTGCCACATGGCTTACCCTTCCCTCTTTCTGAAAGCAAGGATTCCCAGAGAAAATAGGATGCAGAAATAGAGGACGAGCAGCAGAAATTGCGGGAGCAAATCGAACAGGTTCAGATTTTTCAGATAGACACCGTGGATGATCTTCATGAAATGCATGGTGGGGTAGATATATGCCATGATCTTTGCCCCGCCCTCAAGGTTCGTAACCGGGATCAATAGACCTGAGTACAGAAAAGCCGGGATGACAGTAACGATAACAGTCACGATCTGGGCAGACACCATTGTCCTGGTCACTGAAGAGACGAGAAGGCCAAAGGAAACATTGATCAGGATGTAGACCAGGGCTCCAGGTATGAGATCGAGTATATTTCCCTTCATGGATATCTGAAAGAGAAATCTCACTGTAATGATCAGCACCGTAAAGTTGAGCGCTGAAATGAACAGATAAGGGATGATCTTACCTACCAGGAATTCCCATTTCTTTATTGGAGTGGAATAGATATTATAGATAGTGCCTAACTCCTTTTCCCTTGCTATGGCAAGAGCTGTGAGCACTGCGGGATTCATCAGCAGGATAATGGCAATGAGGCTGGGTACAAGCGCGTAACTGCTCTTCAGGGATTCATTGAATAGGTACCTCGTTTCCGTCCTTATTGGCTGACCTGCTGTTATCTGAACCCCTGTCTTCTGAATCTTTTCCCCGATCAACTCCCTGTTGAAGGAAAGTATTATCGCCTGGCAGTAGCCCTTTATTGTAAGGGCCCTGTATGGATACCCTCCGTCGATCAGGAACTGGACCTCTGCATTCCTTCCCCTGTAAAGCTCCCTTGAAAAATCCGGGGGGATCACCATCACTGCCCGCAGCTCGCCGCTTGTAAGCAGTCTGTCAGCCTCTTGTGGAGAAAACATCTCGCCTTTCATATTGAAATTCCTACCCTTGAATTTTTCGATTAGCTGACTGCTTATCTGACTGTGATCATAGTCAATATAACCGAAAGGCATGTTTTCGATGTCCAGGCTGATGCCGTATGCAAAGACATTGAACATGATGAAGGGGACCACAAAGGCGAGCATGAGAAAAAGACGCACCCTCACTATCTCCTTAACCTCTTTTGAGGTGATCGCAAAAATCCTCTTAAGGCTATTTTTCTTATGTATCACTTTATAATACCTTTTTATTAATCTCCCCTAACCCCTCTTTATAAAAGAGGGGTTGTTACAGCTTTTACCTCCCACCCTCACCCTTGCCCTCTCCCCTCAAGGGAGAGGGAACTTACCAATCTTCCCCTCCCTTGAGGGGAGGGGATAAAGGGGAGGGTGTTAGAATATCTATCCTAACTTATTGCCGTCTTAGTATCTCATCTCTTCCTTTCCAGAAAATATATGAATACGTCTTCCATCAAAGGCTGGATGGTCTTGATGAACCGATATCCCATTTTATGAGAATCCATAAGCGCCTTGATTTCATTTTCACTCAGGCCCTTTTTCCAGATATGGTAGCGCCTTCCAAAAGGGGCTACCTCTATCTGCTCCTCAGAAAATATACCGGCATCAAGCCCGGGGTCAGGGTAAATCTCATACACATCTCCTGAATGACGGATAAATTCATTCCTGAGGTTTTCAGGGGTATCCAATGCTATGACCCTGCCTTCATTCATGATGGCAATCCTGTCACAGTAGTCTGCTTCTACAAGATTATGTGTGGTGACAATGACAGTCATGCCGAGCTTATCCGAGAGCAAACGGATAAGCTGCCAGAAAGACCTCCTCGCAACAGGGTCAACCCCTGAAGTAGGCTCGTCAAGGATAAGGACTGACGGCAGATTCAGGGTTGAACATCCGAGGGCAAGCCTCTGTTTGATTCCGAGGGGAAGCTTGCTCACCATTGTATCTTCCATCCCTGCAAGATGAGAGACATCCATGACCCACTGCATCCTCTCTTTCAAATCCTTCTTTTGTATTTCGTAAATAGTGCCATAGAGTTCGATATTCTCTGCTACCGTGAGATCACCGTAAAGGGAAAAGATCTGCGACATATATCCTATTGCCTTCCTGAGTTCCGGGCTTCCTGACTGCAATCCCAATGCATGTATAGAGCCCATATCAGGTTTATACAGTGCAAGGATACATTTCAGGAGTGTTGTTTTCCCTGCCCCGTTGGGCCCGAGAAACCCAAAAATTTCGCCGTGTTGTATGGAAAGATTCACATCATCAACAGCCTTAAACGAACCGAAATGCTTGCTGACCCCGGAAATCTCGATCGCAACCGAACCGTTTTTTGAAACGGTATTCCTGAACGGTATATCGTATGTTGTCAGTTCCTTGCCTGCAAGAAGCATCTTGAAAAAGGCATCCTCCAGGTCTTTTTCCTCTCTCATCAGCTCTTCAGGGTTACCTGAAAAAAGAATCTTCCCTTCGTGCAGAAACCTGACTGAATGGCATCTTTCAGCTTCATCCATATAGGAGGTAGTAAGGATAAGGGTAGTCCCTTTCTCTCTAATGAATCCGTTCAGGATCTCCCATAACTGGCGTCGTGAAAGCGGGTCTACCCCTGTTGACGGCTCGTCAAGCAGAAGCATCTCAGGGTTTGAGATCAAAGAACAGCAGATGCCAAGCTTCTGTTTCATGCCGCCGGAAAGATGCCTTGCCAATCTGGCCCTGAAAGGCTCCAGGCCGGTTGCCCTGAGCAGTTGATTTTTCAGACTGTCCCTCTCTGCATCCGGGACATTCTTTATCGCAGCAAAAAAATCAATATTCTCCTCCACAGAGAGGTCCATGTAAAGATTCAGGCCGAGCCCCTGAGGCATGAAGCTGAGATATTTCTTTATTCTTTCCGGATACCTGCCGATATCTGTATTCATGAAGGTTGCCGTACCCTGAAAGGAAAGAACTCCGGCACATATCTTTAAAAGTGTGCTTTTGCCGGCGCCATCGGGGCCGATTATGCCGGTAATCTCCGCGGGTGTGATATCAAGGTCTATTCCTTTTAGTCGCATTTTCTTTTTCAAACCCATATAGAAACCCATGCCCAGTAATGATTTGAAGGCAGTTTTGCATTTCCGGAATATGGCTACAGCGTTACCTTCAGCAGATCCAGTATTCTCTTTTGCTCTTCAT
>JBAQLU010000155.1:0-47322 GCA_049302065.1 Thermodesulfovibrionales bacterium | reverse complement strand
GCCTGTTGAGAACGTCATCAATTACCTCAATCTCGCTCGCCTTGAACTTTGTGAGATCAGGTCTGTTTCGCGGCAGGTATTTCGTCTGCGGGTAGCTGAAATAGTCGCTCTTTACCTTTTCTATTTCGGATTTCCTGATCATCTGTTCAACGATCTTTGCAAACTCGATAGGCGTGGGGCCATATTGATTCTTCATGTACGTTGCGCCTATAAGCTGCTCTTCATACTTTTCATAGAAGTCGAAATCTATGAAATAGAGAAGCTTATAGATGACTGTTTCGCCGATGTTCGGCTTCGACCCCACCTTATTCAGGATGTACAGCAGCACTTCCTTGAATTTCTTAAGATTCTTTTGCGGTACACTGATCCGCATTCGCGGCTTGGTCTCCTTTTCTTCTTTCCCTTCATGCAGGAGGACTTCCGGCTCTTTTCGAGGATTAAGCAGATCATCCACAGGAACACGGAATATCTGCGAAAACCTGAGAAGCTCATCGGCAGCAATCTTCCGTGCCCCGCTCTCTATTTGAGATATGGCCGGACGAGGCAGTCTGATTTTCCGCGCCAGCGCATCCTGGCTCATTCCTGACTTTCCCCTCAATTCCCTGATCCGGATTCCTATTTTCTCATAAATGTTCATTGGATCCCTCCCTTAATGAATCATATTAGCATATGTAAGATTATCTGTCAATAAAATGTAAGATATTATTACAATATTCTATTTCCCCGAACGTTCCATCACAAAGAAAGGTGCATGGTTTGAGGTAAATATCGGAGGTTCGTTTTTGAGGATTGCCGAAACTGCCGGGTGTCGTTTGAATTCATTTTCGAGGAACAACCGTACATGCCTTCTGTCCCATCCATATGGGTGGGTAAAGTCAGTGTAAAGAGAAAGGTCTCCTTCATAGAACCCTTTCGTCTCGAGTCCCGGGTCGGTTATGCCGCAGACGGGCATATTAAATATAGCGAGATTCAGGAAGTCTATGCTGTTGCTGTGCTGAACAGTGAATTCAAGGGTCTTCCTCGCGCTTTTCTCAGTCTCCACCGGTGTCCCGAAGATGAGGTACACATACGCAGCGATCCCTGCTTTTTTCAGGTTCTTCAGGACAACAGAAGCTGTCTCAACAGTGATCCCTTTCTGCAGTGCATCGAGCACTTTCTGATCCCCTGATTCGATGCCAAGTTTCAGCATGACACATCCGGCCTGTTTCAGGGCCATGCAGAAATCAGGATCAGTCAGATGGGGGCCGATGCGCGTGAATCCGTACCACGGAACACCTGTGTTGTCGCCGGCAAGCGCATTGAGGAGAGCCGGACTTATGGCATTGTCGAGAAGGTGGATAAGCACAGGATTGGTCTTTTCTGCAAGGGTCTTTAGGTCTGAAATAACCTTCTGCGCCGGGACAGGAATATAAGGATTGCCTTCTGCCTTCTCAGGGCAGAAAGCGCACCTGTTCCAGTAACACCCTGCAGAGGCGCTATAGGGCAGGATAAAACCGGGGGAAAGGTAACTGTCACACGGCAGGTCATGATAGTCCGGCATCGGCATTTCTTTTTCGGCAGTATCAATCCCAAGGAGCGACAGGAGATGATACTCACCAGGCCCTGCTACAAGATGGTCTGCCAGTCCGGAGAAGGGGTTTTTCCAAAGGGGACTTTTTAACCATGAGGTGATAAGCCCTCCTCCCAAAATCACTTTTATCCCCGGAAATTCACGCCGTATGAAACCGATCATAGAAAAGGCAGATAATGCCTGGCTCAGATAGTTGAGGGATATGCCTGCCACCGATGGCTTCTTCTCGTGGAAAAGTCCTTCAAGTCTCGGCCGGAAATACGGATAAAAGGGGTTCAGTTCAGGTTTTTCTGCAGCAGTCAGAAGGTCGCTGCTCCTTAGTGGAGAAAGCCCGTCATGCTCATAATTCACCAGCCCCACCGCGGTGCCAGAAGGGGAAATCTTGCCGAGGGTCCTGCCTGTATCCCTGACTGCCCTCTTGTAACGGTCGATATGCCGGTATAAAACAGGATCTCTCATGGAAGAAAGGTTGCGGTCACGATTGCGGAATGCCCTCTTCGTCCATGCATCAAGCGCTTTTTCAGGGGTGACAGGTCTCCTGAGGAGATAGAGGAGTCCCTCTGTATTTGCATCAAGGAGTTGGTGATCAACTCCACTTTTCCGAAGTAAGCCCGAAAGCCTTGCGATGCCTGCAGGCGGTTCGCATGGCTTTGCAACCGGAGGGTAAATGAGGATTATCAAAGTTCAGAGCGTGTCGAGTTCATCGTAAAGGGGAGACGACTTGGAATAATAGGGAACCTTTTCTCCTGCGGTAACGTACTGATAAACCCCTGCGACGACAGAACCTGCAACAACGCCTGCAACTGCGCCGAAGAGACTGCCTTTTGCAGGGTGTTTACGGTCAGCAAGCAAGCCGAGGACAGTCCCTGCAGCAGCGGAGATTCCAAGCCATATGAGATAATGTGACTTTTTCATGGAATAAGTATTTTGTTGCAACATAATATAATACCACGAACCGCTGCCGGTATAGGAGTAGTTACTAAGACTGTCGTTAGTATGGCCACATAGTTTTGTCTGTTTGTCATTCTCCGGCTCGACCGGTGAATCCAGTGCCTTTCTCTGGATTGCCCGATCAAGTCGGGCAATGACAATCATGTATCCTTACTTATAGCCGTCTAAGCAACATCATAAGCAAAAAAGGGTTCAAAGCTGATATTTCAAGTCATGAAGCCAATTGCGTTTAACGAATATTTACGCAGTTGAAGGGATTTCGTATATAATTATTTTAAGGCTTTTATTTTTTATCAAGGTTTTGTTTAAGTCAAATTGAGAGGAAGAAATAAATGACAGAGATTAATAACAGACTGAAAGAAATATCAGACAAAATGGATGAACACATAACAACTGTTAAGGGAACGCTGGAGCTTCTGGATGCATCTGTTTCAGAGGATGATTTGCACAGCCTTATTCTAAAGTCTATAGAGAGAATGGAGAAGATGCAGAGATTGTCTGATGAATTGTTTGCAGTGTTTACGCAGGTATTGGAGAAACTGAATGAACCAAAAGGCAGCAAAGGGGCAGATGATTCCCGATAAGATAAACAATATCACTGTTATCCTGTAAAGGAATGGACAGGATGAGAGATGATTTATACTATCATCTGCGTGAGGAGATTGCCCATAGCATCATTCACGGTATAGGCGCAATTCTGGCCATTGCAGGTCTGGTCATACTGATAGTTAATGCGGCCACATTCGGGAGTGCACGGCAAATTGTCAGTTGCAGCATTTTTGGCGCTGCGCTCGTTCTTCTCTATTCTGCATCCACCTTATATCATGGTATTCAGCATCCGAAAGCGAAAAAGGTTTTGAGGGTAATAGATCATTCATCCATCTATCTGCTCATTGCAGGCACGTACACACCTTTTACATTAATCAACATGCAGGGGACTTGGGGCTGGTCCCTTTTCGGTGTTATCTGGCTGGCTGCTTTACTTGGGATTGTTCTTCAGTTTTCACCTCTGCGGCGATTTTCCTCTATAAGGCTTATCCTCTATGTTGCGATGGGGTGGGCGGCATTAGTGGCTATCAAACCTCTGTCTGCTTCTGTGCCGGTGAGTGCACTCACGCTTATAGTGGCCGGAGGATTGTCCTATACTGTTGGAATAGTTTTCTATCTGTGGCATAGATTGCCTTATCACCACGCCATCTGGCATGTATTCGTGCTGTCCGGCAGCGTTTTGCACTATATCGCAGTGCTTTTGTCAATGAAGCCGCACGCAGTATGATTATGCAGTCAGATGATGATTGACAAGAGGGGAGATGTCTGGTAGGATGATTCAACGTGAAAAGATTTCGGTTACATCATGAGGGTGTAAATACTTTATAGAATGAGGTAAAGATGAAAATTAAGACAATTGCCAAGAAGGTGAAGAAAGTTGAGAAAAAGGTTGCCAAGCAGGTAAAAAGCGTAAAGAAAGATGTTGCCAAGAAAGTAAAGGATGTAAAGAAAACGGTTGCTAAACAGGTAAAGGTTGTGAAGAAAACGGTTGCCAGGCAGGCAAAGGCTGTAAAGAAGCTGGTCTAAAAAACCAGGAATTTCTATACGGGCCGTCTCAGGCCATAGATACGTTGCTGTGACTACCATTTTACTTGATTACATAAACTCTATAACTTCTTGCCATAAGCGCAGGCATATTTCCTGCATCGCAACGGACGTTTATCATGGATGCTGCAGTTAAAGGTTGTGCGGTCGAGATACGGGCAGTATCCATCAGTGTCCCGGGCAATGTAAAAGGGTTTTTCAGCATTGTACTTGTAAAACCCTTTTTTAGCTTCCTCTTGTGTCAGGGCAAAGACATAAGTGCAGCAGAAAGCCTTGCATGTTGCAGTTATCGATGCACAATCAACTACTGCATCCGGCTCTGCATCGTCCTCCAATGCATATACCTTGCCATTGATCATGACCATCCGCTTAAGTGCGATTTCCATAATTTTATCCCTCTTTTCCCCGGATAGAGGTAGAAAATCAGGTGTGTTGCGCGGGAAGGTTTCATTATCCTTGCTCATGGTAATTACCCTGCAATATCTATTTATGAACACTAAACAATTGAATTATATTTGGTTCTTTCGTAAAAAAAATGACTGGATTCCCGCCTCCGCGGGAATGACGAAAAAACATGCACTTAAGAATGTCATTCCCCGACTTGATCGGGGAATCTAGGGTTTCTTCAACTTAAATACGAAAGACACTTATATCTTAAAAATTTCCGCGCGAGAGACCCCGGATGATGCGAATGGCATCCTCAACCGTATTTGCTCCATGGATCAAATCCATGTCCTCGCTGCTGATGGTGCCCTCAGCCAGCATGGTGTCGTTCATGAACCGGCGGAGATGGTCCCAAAAGTCTTTGACCATGCCTACGACCGGAAATCGCTCAAGTTTTCCGGTCTGAGCGAGTGTGATCACTTCAAAAGCCTCATCAAGTGTACCAAACCCGCCCGGCATCACGACGAATGCATTAGAGTATTTTACGAGCATTACCTTGCGCACGAAAAAGTGCTCAAATTCGATAAACTTATCGAGGTATGGATTTGGTTTCTGCTCAAAGGGGAGCTTGATATTGCAGCCGAGGCTTAAGCCCCCGCCCTCTTTGGCGCCGCGGTTTGCAGCTTCCATGATACCTGGTCCGCCTCCTGTCATGACAGCATAGCCTGCATTGGCGAGCGCACGTCCAAGTTCGCGTGCCAGTTCGTAGTAGCGATGTCTTTCCTGAAAGCGCGCTGATCCAAAAACCGTTACGCATGGACCATCAAAATCAAAACTCTCAAAGCCGTGCAGGAACTCGAGAAAGAATCTCACTGCGCTCTCGAGATCTTCTCCCCGTTTCCGGCGGCCCGAGAGAAAGAGTTTCTCCGCACCTACGACCTGACCAAGCAGTGAAGAGGACTCTATAATTTCTGACAATCCTTTGTTATTCATAGCACACTCCTTTTAAGGCGATCTGTATTGACAAAAATTAACCACAGAGACCACAGAGACCATATTAAATATCAATATATTACAAGAGAACCTGTATTCTCCCCCTCTGTGTGCTCCAATCTTTTGCAGGCTTTCAGCATCTTTACTAAGAAGTTCATAAGTAAAACCACATTATTATCTTAATGTTGTCATTCTGGCTTGTCCAGAATCATTCCTATATCAAAAAGATTCCCGACAAGCGGGAATGACAGAAGTGGCGTTACTTATAGTCTTATTAGTAAGTCTTTTTTTATCAGTAATAATATATCTATTCTGCATATTTTCTATTAAAATTCATTGCGTTTCTTATTTATAATGGTTTTCTTCTTGAGGACACAGAGAAAACCCCTGTGTTCTCTGTGGTTTCATATTGGCCTCTCTTCTTTTCATAAAACTTTTGACATTACCAGGCGATCTGCTTTATGAAACCTGTACCTTTATTATAATGGAGTGGATCCAAAACGGCCTTAAAAATATTGTGGAAAGAACTTGACCGTCTCCCAATGACAAAGATCATAGGTGATAAAGAATTTCGAAAGATATTGAGAGTGAAAGGATTAAAAAGGTATTGATTGCCCTGTTACAGTTACACAGTCTTAAAAAATACTTAATTCCCTCATAAAAGTCGCACTACTAATAACTTTTGCCATACGCGATGTTCACAAAGAAACGCGGTTCAATTAATTTCAAAAGTGAAGATTTACGAGAGAACTACTCTCAACTGAGTGCATAACCTGCGAGGGCAACAGCCAAAGCTAAAACCAAACAGCGTTTAATCCGCGTCAGGTGGATGCGTGTTGTGTGCGCACCTTCGTTCATCAATGATCCGTCATATTAAACAAAAATGCTTAAGTGCCTGTTGAATAGGAAGCACCTTACTTTTTGGACAAGGATTGCATCTTCTTGTTCGACAGAGTCGATTTGGTGCGACGCGCGGCTTAAGCCCTGATAATTCTTTGACGTGGGCAATCCAGCAAGTTGCCACGTAAAAGCCATTTCTTTTCTTAACATATGCTTGGATTTGTTGATACGTAGCCATATTAAGTTATTCCTTTGTTTTAACCCAAAATTTTTCTTTGTACTCTTTGAAGGTCAATGTTACGTAAGTGCTTTCGAACATCCTTTTCAGGGCATAGGGACAATCGTAACAGCCCCTTTCAAAAAATAGAGTATATTCGATGCCGCCAAACAAGTAGGTATGTGCAACATACTGTATTTCATTTGTCGAGGAATCCCTGCGTACAACCGGGTCTCCTGTTCGCATATCTTTTGTAAAGACTTCAAAGACATTGTCTGCAAGGTCGCCAATCTTAACGGTCGCCCCCCTTACAGTAGCGTGATAAATTTCATTGTTTTCGTTTCTTTTTTCTCGGCATAGTTCTGCATTTACCTTCTCATTCATCGTCGCATCTCTGATGGTGCCGCCATTTAGCACCCTCTTGAACTCCTCAAGGGGCAAAACTTCCAATCCGCCGCCGGACAAAGACCACAATAGGAGTGAATCCTTGAACTCCAATGGCTTGTATTCAACTCTAACGACATCTGGCCCTATTTGCTTCGATTTCTTAACGTGATCAGTAATAAGAGTTCCCTCATCCACAAATAATACTTTCCCTTCATATTGCTCATAAGGGCTCTCGGTACAGCCGAGGATATAACAAACAAAGGCCAGACATATCAATCTATTAAATATAGCCACGGTTTCCCCCTTTTTGTTTGCATATACTTTACACACAACTGCAAGCCCCATAAAGAAATCAAAAACCCTGAGCAGCTTTTATGATAGATAAAGACTGAATAATATTATCGCCATAATGTGCTGTCCCAATAGATTCCATAAGTTCTTTTATTTTATCCCTGAACTCCCAAATTTCGACGTTGTGCTTTTTTGCCTCTCTCAATGCCCGTTCTTTGACTTTAGGATGAATGCCCCAGCAAACCCATATATTGGACGTTTTGACAATGCCATATCTTTCTTTGATAAATCGCTTTGCTTCTGCATCAAATTTTTTACCTTTATATTCTTTGACAGAATAATAATCATTCCCCTCCGGCCCCCATTGTAAGCCTCCCTTATGAATATCAACTTCAATGTGGTACGCATTTCCTTTGGCATCTAAAGCAAGAATATCTATTTCCCTGTTTATGCCAAATCCAATATTGGTAACTGTGAACCACTTTTTTACGATTCTCACATATTGCTCCACTAAATGTTCATTCGGATGCATTCAAATCTCCTTTCTCAGTAAAATGGGTGGCCATAATCTCCTGTTCATCACAGCCTCTTTAGCGACCTCACGCTACCTCTAAAAACTTGTTTCCCTTTATCACAATTCTTTTTTTGCAGGCTGAGCAGTTCACGCCAGCATTTTTTGTTTGCGCTACAACTTTGTGTCCGCAATAAGGGCAGGGTCCACTAATAAAAGAAAGGGTTGTGAATGGTAAAACAAAGGGTATAAGAAAAGACACTATAACCAATGGCATGCCGATTAAAGACCCTATGCCGGTCATTGATAGAAAAATACCTAATGCAAAGCAAGCAATTGCCATCGGAATACCAAGAATAAAGCCATCTAATCCAGCCTTTCTTTTTATGATCTCAGTTCTTACACTTTCCTTTTCCTTAATATGCGAGAGGTCAATATTAGTTACCGCTTTTTTAATTTTTTCATCGGTTATAGGTTCTCCACATTTTGGACAGACCATGGCATTTATGCTTATTTCGTTTTTACATGTAGGACAAATTATAAGATTAGGATTATATTTTATAGATTCTGATAGTTTTCTCGCTTCTTCAGTATCCGGAAATCGTTTTAATAGGTAATGAGCTAAAAAAGATGCCTGCTCATTATTACCTATGAAAAGTTCGTTAGAAATGGCCTTATATAATGCTTCTGAGGTTAAGCTGCCTTTGACATATTGGAGAAGGGGTTCATCAATTGCATAACCACAGATACATTTTAATTGAGAAATGTCATTTGAAGAAATGCATTCCGGACATATCCAGAGGCGATGAAGCTTTTCCTCTTCTTCTCTTAATTTTTGTAGTCTTTCTTCTTCATCTTTTTGATTTTGTAATTTTTCAACTGTACTGGCTATTTTGTCAGCCTTCCATTTCTGATATTCTTCTTTATTTTTGAATTCTGGCATAGTATTCTGTTCAAAGATTATTACTATTTTGTTTCATTGTCAATGTATTTGTGAAAAAAGTACCGACGGAATCATGATTTTTCAACATCATATCGTCATTTTAAACCTTCTATAGAACATAAATAATTATTTAGAATAGTATTCTCGTGGAAATTGTCGCATATTGCCGGTTGAACTATATACTTTTTAGGTTATGCTTTCAGGTGTGTGTTACAGGAAGCTATACGTAACAAAATTGATTGATTCTTAGTGCTGCTTAGGGTCATGATCAACCTACTTTTTCAAATAGAAAGAGGAGGAAACAATGATCCAGGCGAGGCCGCTTATCAGCAGACCACACAGCAGTGAGATCGAAGCAGTAAATTATCTGACCGCACCAGACTCTCCTATTGATCGTATTCTTCAGAAGATATCCAAAATGGAGCTTCCCGGTAGAGAGCACATCGAGAGCTACATGTGCCACAAGTGGAGGATGAACCACAAGCCAAACACTCTCAATGGCAGCTTTCACGCGGTGAGTTCCTTTCTCTCTTTCTATGCTGGCATAGGGAAGAGCCAACTTCAAGATATTGTCAGTGGCGATCTGGAATTATTTATCGAACACGAGCAGGATCGAGGGCTCAAAGTCACCACGGTCCGGACAAGGCTTAATAATCTCTGGGCTTTCCTGAGGTTTCTGATCGAACAGGATATCATTAACGAGCACATACTTAAACGTAAGATCAAACTCAAAGTACCTGATTTCCTGCCGAGAGCCATTGCACCGGGTGATGTCAGAAAGCTTCTTGGTGCTATTAAAGAGACTCGTGCCCGTGCCCTGATCCTCGTGCTCTTACGAACAGGCATGAGAATCGGCGAAGTGCTTCGCCTGAATGTAAGAGACTTAGATGTTAGGGAAAGAAAGATACACATCTATGAGGGGGAAAAGAACTGCCTTGGGCGAGTGGTCTATCTCAGCGATGATGCTCTGATGGCCTTAAAGCTCTGGCTTGGCAAAAGAAATCCGGAAACAGAGTATCTATTCCCTGGTCTGCAACATAAGCATTTAGGGTACACGCAAGCCCGCAATATTTTCGTGAAGTATATATGTGCTGCAGAGCTGCAGTATAAAGGCTATATGATCCACAGTCTCCGGCATACCTTTGCAAGCGAACTGCTCAATGCCGGTATGCGCCTGGAATGTCTGCAGTTGCTGTTGGGCCATCGTAACATAGAGATGACCCGGCGATATGCTCGCCTGACCGATAAGAGTCGCGAAGAGGAGTACTTCCGTGCCATGACGATTATCGAACAGGGAGGCATTCATGGAGCCTACTGAGCCGATTGCGAGATACCGGAGATTTCTGAAGCGAAGGAACTATTCGGTGCACACCGTAAAAAACTACGTCAATATCCTCGGTCATTTCAGTGCCTGGCTACAGATTCCTATAGAGCGGGTAACCTCCAAAGAAACCGACGCATATATGGACCATCTCTTGAGAATGAGAAAGAAACCAAAGACCATCAACTGTCATTTCGGCTGCATCCATGCTTTTTACGATTACCTGATCGAAGGTGAGGGAATGCCTATTGCCAACCCCGTCAAAAAGAAATACAGGCTTCGTTTGCCCCGGCCACTGCCCAAACATCTCAGAGACGAACAGGTTGCAGCACTCTTTAAGAAAATTAATGATATCAGAGATCGGGCTATGTTCATGCTCATGCTCAGATGCGGTCTGCGGGTTGAAGAGGTTGCACGACTGACGGCGGATGCGATAGAGTATCGCAGCAGACAGCTTTTCGTCTTCAATGGAAAAGGCAGCAAAGACAGGGTTGTCTATCTGAGTGAGGATGCTCTGAGCGCCTTAGAGAATTATATGCAGAAGCGGAGATGGTCAAAGGAGAGAAGAGTGTTCTTGGTGCAGAAGGGGTCGCTGAGGGGGAAGCCGATATCAGTTCGCGGCATTCAAAAGAGGATCGAACACTATGCACAGAGGGCCGGGATAGAGGTATCCTGTCATCACTTGAGACACACTATGGCAACCCAGCTGTTAAATGCGGATGCCGATCTCGTTACCATTCAGGATCTACTGGGCCACAGCCGGATTACTACAACTCAGTGCTACTGTAGAGTCTCCAATCTCAAAGTGCAGAGGGACTACTATAAGGCCATCAACGTTGTACTGCAGAGGACCCAGCCGATAAGAGATGATGGTTTTAAATGGGACAAAAAAGGGATAATGGAAAATAGGATTTAACTAACTGAAAACATTAGAAAAAGTAGGTTTTGTTACGTATAGCAGGAAGTAACAGACCGGGAGCAGAAATCTCTCAAGACGGTCTTTTCTATGTTTACTGGTACAAGATGAGCCGGTCAATTATCTTAAAAGTCTGCTCTGTAGGAGATCGGGTAAATCTCTTCTGCCGTCAAGGATACAGTGAACATAAACAATAGATTTCATGACCTGATAAATGATCCGATAAGGCTTAAAAAATACCTCTCGGAATTCCAGGACTCCGATTCGCTCCAGCTCAGGCGGATAATTGCCCCGGAACGGAAGTGTTTCGAGAGTAAAAATGGTTTTCTCAATGTTGTCGATCAGGCGGTCCGCTTTTTCAATAGAATCATTCCTGGCTACATAGCGATATATTTCCCGCAGGTCGTTCTCAGCATCAATGATGATTTCAATAGTGTATTTCACTTTTGCTGAGTTTCCTTTGCTTTTGCCCTAATATCGCGAAATACATCCTTTGCAGGTCTCGTATTGCCTGCCTCAAGACTTTTTCTGCTATGTGCAAGTATCTTTAGCATGGCAAGACTCTCCTGTACCTTTTCGTATTCACGGATATCCTGAAGAATTGCCTTTGCTTCTCCATTAAGGGTAATGACAACAGTCCTATTCTCCTTACTTAAATCACGGATGATTTCAGAAGCATGAGATTTTATGTAGCTTATTGGTTTTACATCTTCACTGAGTTTCATTGAATCACCTCCTTGAATGTAGACTTAATATAGTCTAAATAATAGTCTACCAATGTTGCAAGGGGAAAGGTTAAATTGCTATTGTTACCTTCATAATCTGATCTGGCTGAAAAAACAAATCTTATTCTGTACTCTCAATGTCGATTTTAAGCGGTGCAGCATGCCATATTCTTTCGTTGTATTCACGTATGGAACGGTCTGATGAGAACTTTCCCATCCGCGCAACAGTCAGGATCGACATCTTTGTCCACTTTTTCTGATCTTTGAATATCATACTCACTCTATCCTGGCATTGAATATAGGACTGATAATCGGCCAGTACCATGTGTTCATCGCGGCAAAGCAGTGAGTCAACCAATGGCTTGAAAAGGTCTGCGTCTTTTTTGGAAAAGAAGCCGGAACTGATAAGATCGATAACTCCTTTCAGGTCAGGATTAGCATTATAGTAAGTCATTGGATTATAGCCATGATATTTCATTTGATAGATCTCTTCAGCATTCAAACCACAATGGAAGAAGTTTTCGGAGCCCACCTCTTCACGTATTTCGAAGTTCGATCCGTTTAAAGTACCTATTGTCAATGCGCCGTTCATAGCGAATTTCATGTTCCCTGTGCCCGATGCCTCTTTCCCTGCTGTAGAGATCTGTTCGGAGAGGTCTGCAGCCGGATAAACCCTTTGACCATTCTTTACAGTAAAGTTTGGGAAAAATGCGACTTTCAGACGTCCTGCCACGTCAGGATCACTGTTTACGACTTCGGCAACAGAATTGATCAGTTTTATGATAAGGTTTGCCATGAAATAGCCGGGAGAAGATTTGCCTCCGAAGATGAATGTCCGGGGGGTGATGTCTGTCCGGGGATTTTTCCTGATCCTGTTATATAGTGTGATTATGTGAAGAACGTTAAGAAGATGGCGGTTGTATTCATGGAGGCGCTTCATCTGAATATCAAAGAGCGTATCAGGATTAACCGAAATTCCAGTCCGGTCATGAATGATCCCGGCAAGATCCAGCTTGTTTTCATGCTTTACCTGTTGCCATTTTTTTATAAGGTTCGGATCATTGGCATAAGCTTCAAGCTGTTTTATTTCATCCAGTTGCATGATCCAGCGCTCTCCGATTGTATTTGTAATAAGTTCAGTAAGTCGCGGATTACTGAGTACAATCCATCGCCTCGGTGCAACTCCGTTTGTTACATTAAGAAACCTTTCAGGATACAGTTCGTGAAGATCGGAGAGAATGTTATTCTTCAGGAGCTCAGAATGGATTTTTGAAACGCCGTTGACTGCATGGCTTCCTAAGGCTGCAAGCTGGGACATACGGACATATTTCTGATCACTCCCATCGATGATAGAAATACGGGATATTTTATCATTATTATCAGGATACTTTAACCATATCTCGTCAAGAAAGCGCCGGTTTATCTCATAGATGATTTCAAGGTGTCTTGGGAGGATGCCTGAGAAGAGGGGCAATGGCCACTTCTGGAGGGCTTCAGGCAAAATGGTATGGTTCGTATATGAGAAGGTATTCTGTGTGATGTACCATGCCTTGTCCCAGCTTACGAGATGTTCATCCACCAGGAGTCTCATCAGTTCAGCAACCGCGATTGCGAGATTGGTATCATTAAGCTGTACAGCAAAGGAGTCAGAGAAGGCATAGATGCTTTTCCAGCGCAGGAGATGCAGGCGGATCATATCCTGGAGAGCGCAGGAGACAAAAAAATACTGCTGTGCAAGCCGCAGCTGTTTGCCTGCATATGGTTCGTCATCAGGATAGAGTATCTTGCCGATCGATTCTGAGGCAATTTTCTCGTTGACTGCACCGAAGTAATCACCGGTGTTGAAGGCCTCGAAATCAAAGGATTCGACTGCCTCGGATTTCCAGAGCCGCAGCAGGTTTGTTGTGCCGACTCTATATCCGGATACAGGGGTGTCATATGCAACCCCTTTGAGAGAGAATTTGGGAATCCATCTCACCCGGAAAGTGTCCTGCTTGTCATAATAAGACTCGGTATGACCCCCGAAAAGAACATTGTAGGTGATATCAGGGCGCGGGATCTCCCAGGGGTTGCCGGGGCGAAGCCACTTGTCAGTTATTTCAACCTGCCAGCCGTCCCGGATATCCTGATGAAAGACGCCGAATTCATAGCGCACCCCATAACCTATTGCAGGGATCTCGAGCGTTGCGAGTGAATCCATATAGCAGGCTGATAGCCTTCCAAGGCTGCTGTTGCCAAGCCCGGGCTCTTCCTCCTGCCCGCTCAGTTCCTCTAAATTAAGGCCTAACCCTTTGAGAGCCTGAGAGACCTCGTCGTAGATGCCGAGGTTCAAGAGGTTGTTTCCGAGTTGTGGCCCCATCAGAAACTCGGAAGACAAATACGCAACTACTGTAATATCTTCTGTAAAGTTATGGAGTGTTTTGATCCAGCGTTGTATCATCCTGTCCCGGACAGTATACGCAAGCGCCAGATACCAGTCGTTCCGGGTTGCGGTGTGCGGAACCTTTGCGAGGAGGAAGTAAAGATTATCAAGCACGGATTGCCTGATCGCTTTCACGCTCAGCCCGGTGCGGATCTCTTCACGCTGTTCATGCGATGGCGTGGGGGTTACATTACTTTCTTCTTGCATAGCATATCTCCAAATGATATATGAGCACTTACATTATACCTCATTTCTGCATCCCTCAGAACCTCAGCCCATATCAGATTTCCAGATGTATATGGGGGAAAGGCGGAAACGTTATATAATATGGAATATGTCCATAATAAAGGCGGCTGAAAAGGAATTGCCACGGGATAAAAAGACTCTGATTCAAAAGGATGTTGTGATCATAGGAGCAGGAGCTGCCGGCCTTATGTGTGCAATAGAGGCAGGGAAAAGGAACCGCTCGGTTATTGTCCTTGAGCATATGGATAAGATTGCGAAAAAAATCAGGGTTTCAGGGGGCGGGCACTGCAATTTTACGAACATAAATCTGCAGCCCGACAATTATTTATCCGCCAACCCCCATTTCTGCAAATCCGCCCTCGCACGTTTTACTCCTCATGATTTTATAAACCTGGCAGAAAGGTATGGGATAGAATATTACGAAAAGGAAAAAGGACAGCTATTTTGCCAGGGGACTTCACGGGAGATCGTCAGGATGCTCCATGAGGAATGCCGCAAAGCAGGGGTTGAAATTCGTGTAGATTGCAGAGTCAGAAGTATAACAAAGGCCGGTCACTTCACAGTTTCAACTAATTTAAATAAAATAGAAGCATCTGCACTCGTTATCGCAACAGGCGGTTTATCTTATCCTGAACTTGGGGCATCGGACATGGGATTCCGGACCGCTCAAAAATTTGGTCTGAAGGTTACTCAACTAAAACCGGCATTGGTCCCGCTTGTATTCAGCCGGCACGATCTCGAAAAGTTCAGTGAACTAAGCGGTGCTTCGTTTGATGCCATTGTTGGCTGCAGAGGCAGGCAGTTCCGTGGGGAAGTCCTTTTTACCCACAGGGGGCTGAGTGGGCCTGCTATTCTTCAGGTATCATCATATTGGGATAAAGGGGATGAAATCACTATCGATTTGATGCCCGACAGGAACGCTTATGAACTTTTCATGTCGAAGCGCAGGCGCAGGACTGAGTTGAGCAACCTTCTCTCAGAATACCTTCCAAGGAGATTCAGCCACAGGTGGTCTGAATTAAATGCCCCGATACGGCCTCTATGTCAATATACAGAAAAGGAGCTTAAGCATATAGCTCATCAGCTTCACCACTGGACGATAAGGCCTGCAGGTACCGAGGGCTATAGTAAGGCAGAGATTACGGCCGGCGGAATTGATACCGATGAACTGTCATCCAGGACTATGGAAGCAAAGAAGGTGCCGGGTCTCTATTTTGCGGGAGAGGTTATCGATGTTGCAGGACAACTCGGCGGATACAACCTTCAATGGGCCTGGTCTTCGGGCTTTATTGCAGGCCAATATGCCTGATATCAAAACAATCATACTTGCATCAGCTTCTCCAAGGAGGAAGGAGATACTCGAAAAGACAGGACTGAAATTCAAGGTCGATAAGAGCGGCTGCGAAGAGAAAACAGATCCCGGCATGAGGCCTCATGAGATCGCCCGATTCCTTTCACGCGAAAAGGCAAGGCATGTTGCCGGCAAATACAGGAATGCCCTTGTTATAGCGGCTGATACCCTTGTTGTATTGAGAGGCAGGCTTTTCGGCAAGCCCTGCAATGAAGAAGACGCAAAGGAGATGCTGAAGGCCCTGAGCGGAAAAGCCCATTCCGTAATCACAGGATTCACGATAATCGACACAGCCTCTAACAAAGAGCTATCCAGATCAGTACAGTCAAAGGTCTTTTTTAATAGGCTGAGCAGGGATGAGATAGCGGCATATATCAGATCCGGCGAGCCTTTGGATAAGGCCGGCGCGTACGGAATTCAGGGGCTTGGCGCTTTGCTGGTCAGAAGAATAGAGGGGGATTTCTTTAATGTCATGGGGCTGCCCTTGCACGCCCTGACCATCAGTCTGAAGAAGTTTGGCGTAAATATATTACTAATAAGACCATAAGTAAAGCCACTTCTGTCATTCCCGCTTGTCGGGAATCTTTTTGATAAAAGAATGATTCTGGACAAGCCAGAATGACAACATTAAGATAATTAAGCAAAGATATTCATACCAATAAATTTCCTCAATAATCTCTTGATATTTCCGTGGAGTTTATATATATTAAATATAATATATATAAACTAAACTATATAAACAAATTTTATGAAAGGAGTTTGAAATGGGAGAGATGATATCAAGTCTTGAAGGATTAAAAAAAGAGAGAAAGATTATCAATGAAATTGACTGGGAAATGACACCTGAAATGGCTGTGCGCATGTATTTGGAGTGGGGGAATATCTGGGCACATGGGGATCGGAGACATGTAGTGCGCTCCAAAAAAGATTATTCAGTCTATTTTGTGGTAAATTGCTGGTCCAGTCCTTCTTACATAAATCTCATCAGGATGAATTCTGAAGAAGCAGTGGATCTTGCAAAATTTGAATTGCCAGAAGCATTTAAAAAGCCGGCATGCAAGGTGAAGGGGATATATGCGCTTGAAGGTGAACTCAGAGACTGGATGAGAAAAGAATTAAACGCTGCATGAAGTAAGCCTGAAGAAGTTACATGTTGATTCTTTAATGACGAACATGCGCTTCCGCTGCTTTAAGGATTCACTGTGATTCAGGTATAGTATAAGACGTGAGATTTGAAGAACTGCAAATTCCCGGAAAGGTTCTTGAAGGAATCAAGGCTGCAGGGTTTACCGAGTGCACGCCGGTGCAGGCCTTAACTCTGCCCAGGGCATTGATAGGAAGAGATATCGCAGCCCAGGCCCAAACAGGCACAGGCAAGACAGCTGCCTTCCTGATTGCGATATTCTCCCGTATGCTCTCGATGCGTTCGGCGGGGCGGGGACCATCACCACGGGCGCTTATCATAGCGCCGACAAGGGAACTCGTAATCCAGATATACACTGAGGCAAAACTGCTCGGCGGTTCTGCCGGATTCAGGATCCTCCCTGTGTACGGCGGTATCGACTATCTGAAGCAGCGGGAAGATATTGCTGAGGGCGTTGATGTACTCATAGGCACGCCCGGCCGGCTCATAGATTATCTCAAGCAAAAGGTATACAGTCTGAGGAATACCCAGTTTCTCGTGATAGACGAGGCTGACCGGATGTTCGACATGGGCTTTATCAGCGATCTCCGGTTTCTGCTAAGGAGGATGTCTCCTTATAACAGACGGCAATCCATGCTCTTTTCCGCTACCCTCTCGAACCGCGTTCTTGAGTTGTGCTATGAACATATGAATATGCCTGAGCAGTTTTCAGTGTCACCTGAGAGCGTCACAGTGGAAAAGACTGAACAGGAGATCTATCACGTCGGCAATTCCGAAAAATTTGGTGTTCTTCTCGGAATCCTCAGACGTGAGCCCGGAGGCCGGTATCTCATATTCTGCAACACAAGGGTTGCAGCCGATCGGCTTGAGGTCATTCTCAAGGCGAATGGTTTTGCAGCTGCTGCCATAACCGGAGACCTGCCTCAGGAAAAGCGTATGAAGGTGCTCTCCCGGTTCAGGGATGGTACTTTGCCGATACTTGTGGCCACGGATGTCGCGAGCCGGGGGCTCCATATCGAAGGTGTAACGCATGTGATCAACTACGACCTTCCACAGGACCCGGAGGACTATGTGCACAGAATCGGCAGGACTGCACGGGCTGGGGCTGGTGGCAAGGCGATAGGACTGGCCTGTGAGCAATACGTCCAATCCCTCCCGGATATTGAGGAATTTATCAGGCAGAAAATACCGGTCATGCCCCTAACAGATGAAATGATTGTTACCGGTTATCGAAGGAGGCCGGCGCAGGCCGGGAAGAAAGATATTCAGCCACATGGAAAACCGTCTCCATATAAAAGAAGGCATGGAGAGGGAGAGGGACAAGCGCCGCGCCAGGCACCGCAGAGAGGAAAACCCGGGAGAACAGATAATGTTTCTCGTGGCACAGGGATACCCCGAAGCCGTCATCCCGGTGGAAAAAGGCCTTCAACTTAATTCTGACCGGCGCTTTTTTCATAGCAATGTTGACTTTGAAAAGGTGGTTACCTATACCAGTTGAATTAATCAAAGAGAAGTACTTCCCGGAGCAGGGTCGGGTTTAAAGACCTATCAGGCTATTAATTAAATCCTATCTTGTACGACTTAAGTTATTCAGCTGAAAATGTCCGGTTTATCGGTGGCTATGCCGTCGACGTCTTTGGCTATGTATTCTCTGGCTTCCTCTTTCCTGTTGATTGTCCAGACAATAACCTTTAGATTGTTCTTGTGCGCCTTTGCTATATCCCTCCTGTGAACGAATCTGTACAGAGGGACGAGGTACTGGGCATTCAGCTTCAGGGCCGCATCGATAGGTTTTTTGAACTTCGTGTAAATGAGACCGGTTTCGATTTTTTTGTCAAGTTCCCTGACATGAGCAAGGGCCTCTTCATGGAAGGAAACGACTATGACCCTGTCTTCCAGTTTTTCTTTTCTGATTATATCCAGGACATCCTTTTCATAACCGGTCTCTTTTAATTCCACCAGTATTTTTTCGACCTTTCTGTCGATAAAGCGCAGAGCTTCATCGAAGGTAACAATCCTGTTATCTGTCAACTGCTTTAGTTCCTCAAGCGTTGACTCTTTTATCCGAACATCTTTTCCAAAGACTTTTTTCAGATTATCATCGTGAATAACAATCAATTTCGCATCGCCGGATATTCGTACATCGAGTTCGATGGCATTTGCCCCCAGTTCGATCGCCTTCCTGAAACTTTCGAGGATATTCTCGGTTTCATAAGCCTTGGCGCCGCGATGGCCAACTTTCAGAAACATGGGTATTTCACTTGTTCAGCCGAATGTATTTTATTGTATCTCAACAATTAATCCTTGTTTTGTTTAATTTTAAATCATTAAGGATGTTGCAGGCAACAACATAAGCAGACCGGAGTTGGATTTCCTGCGGGTCCTTGATCGGCATCCATTTTCTGCTATACTTTGCTTATGAAGAATCGGGAGATTGCAGGTATCTTTGATGATATTGCCGACCTGCTCGAGATCAAGGGTGAAAACCCTTTCAGGATAAGGGCTTACAGGCGTGCGGCATTGAATATAGAAAGCCTCACAAAGGATGTTGGTGAAACACCAAAAGATGAACTCCTGAAAGTCCCCGGAATCGGGAAGGACCTTGCAGGGAAGATAGAGGAATTTGTCAAAACAGGAAAGATGCAGGCATATGAAGACCTTAAGCAAGAGGTTCCCGGAGGTCTCAGCATGCTCCTTTCAGTGCCGGGTCTTGGCCCGAAGACTGCAAAACTCTTTTACGATAAATTAAAGATCAAGAATCTAAAAGACCTTGAACGTTTTGCGCGCGAACACAAACTCAGCGGTCTGCCCGGTATAAAGGGAAAAACCGAAGAAAATATTCTCAAAGGGATTGAAATGCTGAGGCGGGGAATGGAAAGACAGCCACTCGGAAAAGTGCTGCCTGTCGCTAATGATATTTTAGAGCATCTCAGAAAGCAGGCGCCTGTTAATAATCTGAGCATTGCAGGAAGCATCAGGAGATGGAAGGATACCATCAGGGATATAGATATCCTCGCAACATCCGGGGATCCAAATGGTGTTATGAATGCATTTGTGCGACTGGACCATGTTAAAGATGTCCTTATGCATGGACCAACAAAATCGAGCGTCATGCTTCATGATGGGTTTCAGGTTGACCTTCGCGTTGTTGAGGAAGACAGTTTTGGCGCTGCACTGGCTTATTTTACCGGGAGCAAGGCACACAATATACGCCTCAGGGAGATGGCTGTGAAATCAGGCCTGAAGATAAATGAATACGGGATCTTCAGAGAAAAGGATGACAAGAAGCTTGGCGGCAGGCGAGAGGAGGATATATACAGGGTGCTCGGACTTCCTTACATACAACCTGAATTGCGGGAAGATTCAGGGGAAATAGAGGCGGCTATGGAAGGAAGACTGCCAGAGCTTGTTGCTCTCAGTGACATAAAAGGGGACCTTCATGTCCATACAAAGAGGAGCGATGGAAGCCATGACTTCGATGAACTGATTGAAGAGGCGCAGAAAAGGGGATATGAATATATCGCAATAACAGACCATTCAAAGGGTCTTGGCATTGCAGGCGGACTGAATGAAGAGAGGCTGATGGAAGAGAAGAAAGAGATTGAAGCGATCAATAAAAGGTTAAAGGGCTTCAGACTCCTTGCAGGGGTGGAGGTTGATATAAGAAGCAATGGCCATATGGATTTCTCTGATGACGTCCTGAAAGAAATGGATATTGTGGTTGCTTCGATTCACTCGGGGTTCAGACAGGGCAGGGAACAGATCACCCAAAGGCTGGTATCTGCGATGAGAAACCCTTATGTCTCTGTCATTGCTCATCCTACAGGGAGATTGCTTGGAGAAAGGGACCCATATGATGTTGATATGGATGAGATACTCAGAGTTGCCAAAGAAACAGGAACAGCCATGGAAATCAATGCATATCCCCTCAGACTTGATCTGAATGATACATATAGTAAAATGGCAAAAGAAAAGGGTGTGCGTATAGTAATCAGCACAGATACCCATGTAACAAGCCAGTTTGATTACATGACATACGGGGTCTCGATCGCAAGACGAGGCTGGCTCGAAAAAAAGGATATTCTCAATACCCTCAATTACAGTTCGCTTGCAAAAGCACTGAAAAGATAAGATTTCAGGTAAAATAATCGGTTTTCTATTAGACAAAATTAAATAATTTTGCAATAATTATATTGATAAAATGAAAAAAGAGATTCTCATTTATGAGACAGATAAGGATGTCCTGAAATTTCTGCGGGCTTTCTTTAAGGAAAAGAAAGACTATTCACCTTTGTTTATCCGGAAAAATCATAATACCTTAAGAAAAATACTTGCTCATAAAACTCCCGATGCATTGATTGTCAGCAGTCCGGACGGGCTCAGGCATTTAAAACCTTCAGATATTCAATGCCCTATCATCGCTCTGATATCAACAAGTTTAACAAAGGGTATCAGATCAGTTGTGCAATCTGATGTTGAATGTTATATGCTCAGCCCGTTCTTCAAGGAAGAACTCGATCATAAACTGAAGTTGGTCGTGGACAGAAAGAGCTGGATAGAGGGTCTTTACGATGAGAATGAGGATCTCTATGCCCTTATGGAGCTTGCGTCCCTTGCTTCATCAACACTCAATCCCAAAGAAGTGCTCTATCTCGTTGTTAAAAAAATATCAGACATAATAAAGGTATCGAGGTGCTCAATGATCAGCATAAATGCAGAGAACCATCGGTATGCAGATGTTGTATCTTCTTTCGAAGACCCAAAGATTACAAATCTGAGAATAGACCTTAATAAATATCCTGAGATAAGAAGGGCGTTATTCCTGAAAAAGATGGTTGTGATAAAAGATGCACGAACAGATCCCTTAATGAAAGAGGTCAAAGATATCATAACACCGTTAGGTATCCGTTCCATTGTTGTGATCCCGGTAATTTTCCGTGATGAGGTAATAGGTTCATTATTGCTGAGGACATCAAGGAGGAAGTATACATTTTCGAAGAAAGAGATAAAGCTTTTAATCGCCCTTGCGAATGCATCTGCAAACGCCCTTTATAATGCTTTCCTGTATGAAAGGCTTGATAAGGAGAAGACGAAGCTCGAGAAGCTTGCCATAACAGATTATCTTACCGGTATATACAACATCAGATATTTTTACAACAGGCTTGAGGAGGAATTCAGCAGAACTGAGAGGTACTTCATACCGTTAAGCTGTATCATGCTCGATATAGACCATTTTAAGAAGATTAACGACAGCTATGGCCACAGGATTGGAGATCTTGTCCTCAGGGAATTTGCCCAGCTTGTTAAAAGACATACCAGGAAATCTGACCTTTTCGCCCGATATGGAGGTGAAGAGTTCATATTGCTCCTTCCCCAGACGCCCGCTAAGGGTGCGCTAATCGAGGCCGAGAGACTGATGAAGGTGATAAAAAAACATCAATTCAGATCGATTAAGGAAGATCACAGGATTGCAGTAAGTATCGGCATCTCCAGTACTCCCAATAAAAAGATCAAGAACTACGATGATCTTATCCAGTTAGCAGACAATGCCCTATTCAGAGCCAAGGAAAAAGGACGGGACCGGATTATCGTGCATCATCCTTCACATTCATAAGACTGCCTGTATAATCTGGTACAATATGCTGTGGATATTATAACCTCTCATATCAATGCTGACTTTGATTCCCTTGCATCAATGGTTGCGGCAAAGAAGTTGTACCCTAATGCAGAAATAGTCTTTCCCGGGTCCCAGGAGAAAAATCTCAGAGATTTCATAGAGGTATTCCATCCGGTCAAAATAAAACGCATAAAGGACATTGATTTTTCAAAGGTCGAGAAGCTGGTTATTGTGGATACAAAAATACCCGGAAGGATCGGCCCTTTTGCTGAACTGCTTGCGAACAAGAAAATCAAGATACATATCTATGACCACCACCCTTTTACAAAAGGCGATATCAGGGGCGAGCTGGAGAAGATTGAGAATGTGGGAGCAACTGCAACGATCTTTACAGAGATACTGAAGAACAGAAAATTACACCCTACACCCTTTGAAGCGACCATACTGGCACTGGGAATCTATGAGGAAACAGGATGCCTCCTTTTCCCGTCAACAACTGAGCGTGACCTCCTTGCTGCAGCATACCTCCTGAAAAGGGGAGCAAACCTTAATATCGCGTCAAGCTTCCTGAAGATGGAACTGAGCATGGAAGAATTTGACATCCTGAATGAGCTTGTCCAGTCAGCAAAAGAGATTGTTACACAGGGCATACGAATAAAAATCGCAAAGGCTTCACGGGAACGTTATCTCGGTGATGCAGCGCACCTCGCCCATAGGATGATGGATATGGAAGATATTGATGCTGTCATCATACTGATTGAGATGGAGGGGAAAATAGTAATGGTTGCAAGGAGCAGGGTTCCTGAACTCGACGTCTCAAAAGTTATGAAGGAATTCGGAGGAGGAGGGCATCCAACAGCAGCTTCATCCACGATAAAAGAGTCATCGCTCGAAGTTATTGAAGAGAAATTGACAGATATCATCAATATGAATATAAAACCAGGCAAGGTGGCGTCTGATATCATGACACGGCCGGTAATACATATCCAGTGGGATATCTCTGTTAAAGAGGCAGAGGCTATGATGACCCGTTACGGGGTGAATGTGCTGCCGGTTTTGAAGGAAGACCAGTACGCCGGACTGATATCACGGGAGATTGTAGAAAAGGCATTGTTCCATGGTTTTGGAAAGAGCAAGGCGATGGATTTTTCAACACCGGACGCGATCACCGTAGACCCGCAAACACCCATCAGACAGATAGAGACCCTGATGATCGAACAGAACCAGAGGTTCATGCCGGTCGTTGAACATGGAAAGATAGTCGGCGCAATAACAAGGACAGACCTGCTCCGCACCCTTTATGAAGAGTTTCTCAGGCGCAGAAAAATTGAAGAGACAATTACAAGAGAAAAGCCGACTATAGGAAGAAACCTTTCCTCATGGTTTAAGGAGAAGTTTCCACCTGAGATACATAACCTCTTAAGGCTTTCCGGAGAGGTAGCAGAGGAATTGGGGTTCAATGCATATCTTGTTGGCGGGTCAGTGAGGGATCTGCTTAGGGGTGAAGAAAATCTTGATCTTGATATTGTTATTGAGGGTGATGGCATTGCATTTGCCCGGGCATTCGGAGAAAAGCTTCATGCAAAGGTCAGGACTCATCAAAAATTTGGCACTGCCCAGATATTTGCCGACAGGACAAAACTTGATGTGGCTACAGCCAGAACAGAATATTATGAGTCTCCTGCATCACTTCCAAAGGTCGAGACATCATCTATCAAGAAAGACCTTTACAGGAGAGACTTTACCATAAATACCCTTGCTGTGAAATTAAATCTGAGGGATTTCGGTTTGTTAATAGACTTTTTTGGCGGCCAGAGAGACCTGAGGGAGAAATCAATCAGGGTGCTGCATAACCTCAGCTTTGTGGAAGATCCGACAAGGGCGTTCAGGGCGATCAGATTTGCGGAGAGATTCGGATTCAAGATAAGCAAACACACAGATAATCTTATTAAGTCTACCATAGAGATGAACTTATTCAGCATACTTTCAGGCCCGCGTCTTTACGAAGAACTCCGCCTCTCCTTTCATGAGACGGAACCCATCAAAACACTGAAGAAACTCTCTGATTACGGCCTTTTGAAGGTTATACACCCAAACCTTGCATTTACCGAAGAGCTCGAAGCAACTCTCAGATCAATGCAGGAGACGCTCTCATGGTTTAATCTCCTGTTTCTCGAAGAAAAAACGGATAAGGGAATTTTATATCTCATGGCCCTTCTGTCAGGTCTGAAGGATGAGGATATGAAAGCTGCTGCAGAAAGGCTGTCTCCGCCGCCCAGGATAAGAGATATCATCCTGAGAGGGATACCACAGGCAAGAAGTATCCTGAGAAGGTTCCCTGTCAATGATCCGGTAGAAGTACATAAAATCTTCAGCAATCTCGAACTCGGGATAGTCCTCTTTTTAATGGCCTTGAGCAAGGACAGAAAAATACAGAAGGTTATATCTCATTACCTTACCGAGTTGCGGAATATAAAGACAATCCTTACAGGGGATGACTTAAAGGGCATGGGGATACAACCGGGGCCTGTCTATTCGAAAATTCTAAGGAAGCTCCTTGAAGAAAAACTCAGGGGCCTTGTAAAGACACGGGAAGATGAGGAGAAGTTTGTGAGAAGCCTTATTCAGCGGTAACTCTGTCCCCATTATTTTTTCAGGGATTTCCCGAGTCTTCTCTCAATTGATTTTATCTTCTCTTCGATCCTGTTTGGTTTGCCCTTTCTGTCATCGATTGATATGGCTGTAATTACCCTCTCTCCTGTGTTCAATACAGTCTCATGGCACTTTTTGATTAGCTTCATTATATCATCCCATTCGCCTTCAACGACTGTACCCATCGGGTTAATCCTGTAAGGGAGCCCGCTGGCGTCAACGATCTTCAGAACCTCAGCGATCTGGTCTCCAACGCTGCTGCCGATGCCTATCGGTATAATGCTGAATTCTGTGAGCATAAACACCTCCTGAGACATAGATAACGCGATGAAATTTCAAATAAAAAGGGGCAATTTTTCATTGCCCCTTTATTGTTTATTTATGAAATTATTTTACTGCATCTTTGAATGATTTGCCGGATGTAAATTTTGGTACCTTGGCGGCAGGAATTGTAATAACAGCACCAGTCCGTGGATTACGGCCTTTTCTGGATTTTCTCTTAACGACTGCAAAGGTGCCAAACCCCACGAGAGTAACCTTTTGCCCTTTTTTCAGTGCTGACCTTATTGCGTTTAACGTTGAATCCAGCGCCCTTGATGCGTCTGCTTTGCTCAATCCTGTCCCAGATGCGATTTTGTCAATCAGTTCTGCTTTTGTCATCTATATTTCCCCCCTTTCATAAAAAGATTAATTAGTAGCAGAATAAATAAAGCTGTCATAACCTTATCAAGGAAGAAATCCTTTTGTCAAGCCAAAAATGAACCTTTCGCTATAGAAAAACTCATGCCAGTTGATGCCCCAATATTATTGTAGCCGCAAACTTTAGTTTGCGAAAAATATACGCAGGCTATCGCCTCAGGCGATCCGCCGAGGCGGAAAGCCAGCGACTACAATTGCGACACAGCCTCCGAGCCGGAGAATGACAAACAGACGAAACTATGTCGCCATACTAACGACCGCATTAGTTATTAGCTCATCAGTTGTTAAACACTCCTGAAAAAGACCTTGCTCTGCGGGTTCAAGGTTATTAGCCTTATGCCTATATGTAGTAGTTCTATCTGCCCAAGCATACATAATATAGGAGCCTGAATTTTTTTCTTGACATTCGCTTTTCCTCAAACTAATATGAGTGGTAGAAAGTGGTAGGAAGTGGAGGGAAACGTGCCAGCTTTCTCGGGCAAATATTATTATGCTGTTGATCCAAAGGGACGAATCATCATCCCGGCTCCTTTCAGGGAGATTGTTACCAGTAATTATAGCTCAAAATTATACATTACAAATGCGCCTTTTGATAAGTGTCTTTATATCTACCCGATGGAAGAATGGAATAAACTCCAGGAGCATGTCCGGACAAAACCACGGTCTGACGAGGCGATCAGGTTTTTTCTCAGGAGGGTAATTGCCTCTGCTGTTGAAACTGAAATGGATAAGCAGGGCAGGATACTCGTACCTGCTGCCCTCAGGGAAGACGCAAATATCAATTCGAATGTTGTTATGGCCGGACAGATAGAGCGGATTGAATTATGGGACAGGAATGAATGGGATACCCTGTTCGATCCTGCAAAGATAGACAGAAAAACAATCGAAGAAAAACTTGCCGCATATGGATTGTAAAGCCTGAAGACAGGAGAGCAGCGATA
The DNA here is from genome assembly GCA_049302065.1 of Thermodesulfovibrionales bacterium. Taxonomy (GTDB): domain Bacteria; phylum Nitrospirota; class Thermodesulfovibrionia; order Thermodesulfovibrionales; family SM23-35; genus VGWX01. The sequence continues at coordinate 20,608 of JBAQLU010000155.1, read as the reverse complement.
GAGATTCACCATCTGCCGGTAATGCAGCATGAAGTTATGGAAATGCTCAACCCGGGGCAGGATGGGATATATGTTGATGCAACAATCGGGCTCGGGGGACATGCAGAAGAAATACTGAAATTGATCGGTTCTGAGGGCAGACTCATCGGCATTGACAGGGACGATGATGCTCTTAAGTTAACAGAAAAAAGGCTCTCAGACAAAAGGGTTATTTTAAAGAGGGGTAGCTTTTCTGATATGAAAAGCCTGCTGTATGCAGAGGGTTTTACCGAGATTGACGGGATTCTCTTTGATCTGGGTCTTTCCATGTTACAGCTGAAAGATGCCGGCAGGGGGTTCAGTTTTTTATCTGATAAACGTCTGGACATGAGGATGGATAAAGGACAGAAATTATCCGCATGGGATGTCGCAAACAGGTATCCTGAAAATGTCCTCGAACGAATCATAAGAGAATTCGGTGAAGAGCGCCTGTCAAGAAAAATAGCCCGGGCAATAATACAGATAAGGCAAAAGAAGCCGATCGATACCTGCTTTGAGCTCTCAAAGATTGTTGAAGGTGTATACGGCGGAAGAGGGAGAACCCATCCTGCGACCAGGACATTTCAGGCATTAAGAATAGAAGTTAATAAGGAACTGGAGCAGATCAGGGAAGGACTTGAGGCTGCTTTGCAGCTTTTGAAAAAGGGCGGGAGATTGTGCGTTATTGCATACCATTCGCTGGAAGACAGGATTGTCAAAACTTTTATGGTCTATGCTTCAAAGCAGGATTTACTGAAAATTATAACAAAGAAACCCAGACAGCCATCTCCTGAAGAGATGAGATTAAATCCATCTTCAAGGAGTGCAAAACTGAGGGCAGCGGAGAAGATATGACGCATAAATGCAAAATGAATATATTATCCTGCATATTCAAGCCGTTGTTGATTCTGCTTTTGATATTCGGGGCCTTCAGCCTTGTTTATCTCAGGTCAAGTTTCGTGAAATTAGAATACAGCCTTGGTGATCTTGAAAAAAGGAAGATGGATTGTCTGAAGGAAAGAAAAATGCTGCTTGCTGAAAAGACAGGCCTGCTTTCTTTTGCAAAACTGGAGGTGTCTCATAGTGAAGATGAGAGTTTTGTCTTGCCCGACAGGGTTAAGGTGATACATCTCAGTAAACTGAAAAGAGATTTGCCGCAAAGGGCATCGCTGGAAAAAAGATAATTGGCTGAACCTTAGTTAAAGAGGTGGGGGGTTGAGTAAAAAAAGGGCAATTATCCTCAATACTGCTATCATTTTCAGTTTTATTTTAGTATCCCTGCGTCTTACGGACCTGATGATTGTCAACCATAAGCGTCTTGCAGAGAGGGCTAAACAGCAGCATATAAAGGTTGAGGATATCCAGGTCAGAAGGGGGATTATATTTGACAGACAGGGGAGGGACCTTGCGTTAAACCTTGACCTCGAATCTCTCTATTGCGACCCTGAGAATCTTGCTACCGATAATGACGATATAAAAAGGCTTGCATCAGTGGTGGAAAAGGAGCCTGCGTTTATCCTCTCGAAGATTCCTGATGAAGGAAGATTTGCGTGGATCGAACGAAAGCTTAAACCTGAAACTGCTGAAAAGATAAAAGGGCTTGATATCGAAGGCCTCGCTTTTCTTACTGAGGCAAAGAGAATATATCCGAGAAGAGAACTTGCCTCTCATATACTGGGCTTCGTGGGCGTAGACAATCAGGCCCTTGAGGGTATCGAACTGAAATATGATAAATATCTGAAGACAATGGGTGGCAAGGTTTTTTTACAGCGGGATGCGGGTGGCAGAAGGCTTTCATCAGGAGTGGATATGGAAGCAAAAGGGAATAATATTGTTCTGACAATAGACGAAGTCCTTCAGCGTATTCTTGAAAAAGAGCTTGACAAGGCTATGGCGCAATGGAGGGCGGCTGCTGCAACTGCAATAATGATGGATCCATTTACCGGTGATATACTTGCCCTTGCCAACAGACCCGCATATGATCCCAACAGAGGTGGGGAAGCGAGAGATGCGGAGAAGAGGAATAGGGCGATAACAGACTGCTATGAACCGGGTTCAACATTCAAGATAGTTATAGGTGTCGGTTCACTTGAAGAAAAGCTGGTAAAGCCCGGCACCTTATTTGATGTCAGCAGGGGGAGCATTGATGCAGGAGGCAAGACGATCCGGGATGTCCATAAGTATGGGGTTCTCAATTTTCAGGAGGTCATTCAGAAATCATCAAATGTAGGTTCTATCATGGTAGGGATGAAACTCGGCAGAGAAAGGTTATACAAGTACGCAAAACTGTTAGGTGTCGGTGAAAAGACAGGGATTGATCTGCCGGGCGAAGTCTCAGGCTGGATATATCCTCCTGAAAGATGGTCAGGGACGTCCATGGGCGCGATCACGATAGGGCAGGAGGTTGCTGTGACACCTCTCCAGATGCTCAGGGCATATTCTGTCGTTGCAAATGGAGGATTTCTTGTCAGGCCGCATGTTGTGTCTGAGATCCTGTCGCCGGACGGTCAGGTGATCATCTCATTCAAAGATGCGGATAAGACCCGCATCATCTCTGCAAAGACTGCCGGGATATTTAAAGATATCTTGAAGACTGTGGTAGAGGAGGGCGGGACCGGCAAGAGCGCGTCTGTAGGCGGCAATAAGGTTGCAGGAAAGACAGGTACTGCACAGATGATAAATCCTGTTACGAAACGATATTCGAAAGAAAAATACGTAAGTTCATTCGTCGGGTTTGTCCCGGCTGATAACCCGAAGCTTGCAATGATTGTGGTTGTATATGAACCGAAAGGCCAGATTTATGGAGGTGTTGTTGCTGCGCCTGTTTTCAGTGAAATAGCAAATCAGGCTTTATCATATTTGAATGTGCCAAGGGAAGATGACATGGAACTCAGTCCTTTAACGGTTTACAGATGATGCTTAAGGAGATTCTAAACGGTTGTGATTATACCGGCAGGCAGGATCATGGAACTGTTATGGACACAGATATCTCGGGAATTGCGTATGATTCAAGGAAAGTGAGAGACGGGTACCTTTTTGTGGCAATAAAAGGCGAAACAGTTGATGGACATGATTTTATCAAAGCTGCGATAGAAAAGGGCGCGATTGCTGTTGTGCATGAGCATGGGACCGGGGATTCTGTGATGCAGAATCCGGATATGCACGCAGCGCCATGTTTTATCTCTGTCAGGGACAGCAAGAGAGCGCTCGCCTGTATCTCCAATAATTTTTATCAAAGGCCTTCAGAGAGTCTGACGCTTATCGGGATAACCGGAACAAACGGCAAGACAACGACGACATATATCCTGAAATCAATACTTGAGTCATGGGGGCAGCATGTCGGATTGATCGGTACGATACAGTACATGATAAAGGATAGCGTATATCCGGCTCTGCATACGACTCCTGAATCTACTGAATTTCAGAGCCTTTTGAGGACCATGTATATATCAGGATGTACGCATGTAATCTCAGAGGTTTCATCGCATGCCCTTGCGCAATACAGGGTTGACAACGCTGTCTTTAACACCGCGGTATTTACTAACCTGACCAGAGATCATCTGGACTTTCATCAATCCATGGAGAATTACTTCAGGGCAAAGGAGAGATTGTTTGTAGAGCTCCTCGATCAGAATGGAACATCTGTAATAAATTCTGATGACCCCTATGGAAGGAGATTAATTTCTGAACTGACGGCTTCAAACTCTGAACTTGATATGCTGACCTACGGGCTTGAAACTGGAGCGGACATCATTGCCGGTGATATCGACAACTCATTTGAAGGGTTGAGGTTTAAGATATTATTCAAAGGTAAACGCTATGATATCGTATCTCCCTTAATTGGCATACCTAATGTTTATAATGTACTGTCTGCAGCAGGAGCGGCGATTTCTATTGGTGTTCCGTGGGATATGATCAGTGAAGGCATAGGAAAGACAGGCAGGATTGCAGGGAGGTTCGAAAAGGTTAATGAAGGGCAGTCATTCCTATGCATTATTGATTATGCCCACACAGAAGATGCACTTGAGCGGCTGATATCTACTGCAAGAGAAATTGTTCCCCCACCCCAACCCCCAATTGTTAAAGATGGTCATAGGGGGGGTGGCAACTCCTTACTCATTAGCCATTCTCCCCGTGTCATTACCGTCTTCGGGTGCGGCGGAGACAGAGACCGCGGCAAGAGACCCACGATGGGTGAAATAGCAACAAGATTGAGCGATTTTGCAATAATCACCTCTGATAACCCGAGGTCTGAAGGGCCAATGAATATTATCAAAGATATCGAATATGGAGCGGCAGGGAATAATTATCTCATAGAGCCTGACAGGAGGGCAGCCATCAGTAAAGCAGTAGAAATGGCAGATGATGGCGACGTCGTTCTGATCGCTGGTAAGGGGCATGAGGATTATCAGGAGATCCAGGGGGTCCGGTATCCCTTCAGTGACAGGGCTGTTCTTAGAGAGGTTATAAGTAACAGATTAAAAATGAAAAATGCACAATGATTTGTCTGGAATGTCCTGAAAGAGAGGCTATGGCAATTTTATCAATCGAAGATATCCTGACAGCGACAAAGGGGAAGATAATCTGCCGCAACCAGGATTACTTTACAGGGTTATCCATAGATTCAAGAAAGATACTGAAAGGCGAGTTGTTTGTGCCGCTGAAGGGCAGCAGATTTGACGGACATGATTTTCTTCAGGAGGCATTGGAGAAAGGAAGCGGTGCGATAGTAAGTCTTCGGGCAATCGGGCCTGTAAATGATAAGACTATAATATATGTAGGGGATACTTTAAAAGCACTGCAGGATATTGCTCATTATATTCGTTTAAGGAGGGATATGCCTGTTGTTGCCGTAACAGGTTCGAATGGCAAGACAACAACAAAGGAACTCATATCATCGATCCTGGGCACCCGATATAAAGTGATGAAAAACACCGGGAATCTCAATAATCATATCGGGCTTCCCCTGAGCCTTACGGGAATAAATGCGGACGACGAGGTGATTGTACTTGAGATGGGTGCGAGCGCTCCAGGTGAAATTAAGACATTATGTGATATAGCGCTCCCTGAATATGGAGTCTTAACAAATATCAGTCATGCACATCTTGAGGGATTCAGTGATATCGGGACAGTACGGAAGACAAAACTTGAGCTCCTTGATACTGTTGGCGCAGCTATTGTGAATGCCGATGACCTTTTCATGATGGAAGGAATTCAGTTGTCAGGCTATAAAGGAAAGATTATCAGATACGGGATAAATAATCCTGCTGATATCCGCGCTTCTGATATAAAGCTCCATGAAAAAGGCTCAAGTTTTTCTCTGCATATCGGTGAGCATATCTCTGCAGAGGTCAATCCAAAGATATCGGGTATGTTTAATATATACAATCTGCTCGCAGCTGCCGCGGTCGGCTCAATCTTTCATATTGACGTAATGAATATCAGGAATGCGATAGGTTCTTTTGCCGGTGTCCCGATGAGGCTTGAGTTTCAGGAATTGAATGGCGTCAGGATTATCAGTGATGTCTATAATGCGAATCCCGCATCTACGGGAGAGGCGTTAAAAGAGCTTGCGAGGATTAGAAAAGAGAGAATAATTGCTGTTCTGGGAGACATGCTGGAGCTTGGATCCTATGAGGAGGAAGCACATAGAAAAATCGGGCAGCTGATCTCAGAACTCGGGGTAGATATCTTTATTGCAGTCGGACCGCGCATGAGCGTTGCTGCGTCCGAGTTCCATGGGGAAGTGCATACATTAGAGACTGCTGCAGAAGCAGGAAAACTTCTCAGAGGTCTGTGGAAGAAGGGAGATACGGTCCTGATAAAAGGTTCAAGAGGTATGAATATGGAAAGGGTTCTGGCCGATGGCTCGTAGAGAGGGATAATGCTATACAGCCTGCTATACAGCCTGCATGAGTGGTTCACACCCCTGAATGTTTTCAGGTATATAACGTTCAGAACTTCCCTCGCGGTGCTTACAGCAATGGTGTGCTCTCTGATACTGGGGCCGTGGATGATAAAGAAACTCAGGAAATTAAGTTTGACCCAGCAGATAAGGGATGATGGCCCCAAGGCCCATATGGGCAAGGCAGGTACCCCCACCATGGGAGGGCTTCTCATCATTCTCTGCATACTTATCTCGATTCTTATGTGGGGAGATCTGAAGAATATATATATCTGGACCATGATTGTTGCGCTTCTCGGTTTTGGAGGCATAGGGTTCGTTGATGACTATTTGAAGATTGCACGGATGAGTCACAAAGGTCTCAGGGCATACCAGAAATTCGGATTGCAGATTGCGGTTGCTCTTATGATAGGGATCTTTCTATATATGAATCCAAAGGATCCATATACAGATGTATTGAGCATCCCGTTTTTTAAGAGATGGTTCTTCGATCTCGGCTGGATATATATACCCTTCTCAATGGTCGTGATTGTTGGTTCATCGAATGCAGTCAATCTGACAGACGGAATAGACGGGCTTGCTGTAGGGCTTGTTGCTGTTGCAGTTCTGGCCAATGGTGTGCTCGTTTATATTTCAGGGCACAAGGGATTGGCCCAGTACCTACAGGTTCTATATCTTCCCGGCACCGGAGAACTGACAGTTTTCTGCGGAGCAATGTTTGGAGCATCGCTCGGATTCTTATGGTACAACTCTTACCCCGCGGATATTTTTATGGGTGATGTAGGTTCGCTCGGGCTTGGTGGTGCACTCGGCACCCTTGCTGTTATAACAAAACATGAGATAGTACTTGCGATTGTCGGCGGTATCTTTGTTATTGAAACTATATCTGTAATTTTGCAGGTAGCCTCCTTTCAGCTGACCGGCAAAAGGGTGTTTAAGATGGCACCGGTTCATCACCATTTTGAACTAAAGGGATGGCCTGAACCAAAAGTTATTGTACGGTTCTGGATAATTGGAATAATGCTTGCTTTACTCAGCCTGGCAACTTTAAAAGTGAGGTGACTTGTGAGAAAAAAGTTCAAAGTTCAAAGTTCAAAGTTCAAAGTCAATAAAAACTATTTTTTATTTTTACTTTTTACTGTTTGCTTTTCATTTTCGACTTCGTTTGCTGATGAAGTCCGTTCACGGGCTGCCGTTGTAATGAATGCATCGACAGGGAAGATTCTCTACGCAAAGAACCCTGATCTCAGATGCCAACCGGCAAGCACAACAAAGTTGATGACCGCACTTATAGTCTTAGAAAATGCAGGTCTCAATGATATTGTAAAGATAAGCAGGAACGCCGCCCATATATCTCCTCACAGGGCAGGGTTCAAAGAAGGTGATGAAGTAACAGTCGAAAAACTCCTCTATGCTGCGTTGCTCGGTTCTGCCAATGACGCTGCTGTTGCACTTGCAGAGGCTGTTGCAGGATCTGAAGCAAGGTTTGTGGAACTCATGAACAGGAAGGCGCTGGCGATAGGAGCAGAGAATACGCGTTTTATCAATGCGAGTGGTCTCCCCGGTCCTGAGCAGTATACAACAGCCTCTGATCTGTCAAGGATAATGAGTTATGCCTTGAAATACTCAAAACTGAAAGAGATTATAGGAACCCGTGTTGCAGAAATTTCTACAGAAAACGGGAAAGCGATATTCCTGAAAAACACAAACAGGCTGTTATGGTCAGAGGAAGACCTTGTCGGGGGTAAGACAGGTTATACACGAAAGGCAAGGCACTGTTTTGTATGCGCTGCGGAGCGTGACAACGATACTGTTGTTATTGCGCTTCTCGGGAGTCCGAGCAGGAGTGATCTCTGGAAAGAGACGGAAACACTCATAGGCAGGGGGTTTGAAGTAATAGGGAATAAGGAAAATCCGGTTATCTATCTTGCAAAGACAGATTACGATTACCCTGCCATCAAGAAAGCATCATCTAAAGGCAAAAACAGGTTAAAGGGAAAAAACAAGAGATCAAAGCCGAAACCGGATGAAAAATTTATTGCAAAAAAGGCAGGAAAACAGAAAAAGTCAGTGTTGGCAGCAAAGAAAAAAGGCCAGACAAAAGTCTTTGCCAAGCACAAGAAGATTAACAGGAAGAGCTGCCGTATTGCAAAGAAGGGATTGATTGAAAGACCTAAGGGATAAGCATGTGACAGTGGTCGGCCTTGCGAGAAGCGGCACAGGCGCTGCAAATCTCCTTTCCGAACTCGGGGCAATAGTGACAGTTACAGATCTGAAGACAGAAGACCAGCTGAAGGATTTTATTCCAGGGCTTAATCCTTCGGTCAGGCTTATGCTTGGATCACATCCCGAAGATATTTTTGCAAAAGCGGAGCTGCTTGTTATTAGTCCGGGTGTTCCTCTTGATATACCGCCTGTAGCGATGGCGGCAGCAAGAGGTGTGCCGATCATTGGTGAGCTTGAACTGGCGTATCAGGTAATCAGAAGTCAGAAAACAGAATACAGAAAACAGATAGAATTTCTTGCTGTTACCGGAACAAACGGTAAATCAACAACAACAGCATTGCTTGATTTTATGATAAAAAAAGGCGGGTATAAAACAATCCTCGGAGGGAATATAGGCAATGCACTGACAGAAGAGATTTATAAGCAAAGAGCAAAGAGCAAGGAGCAAAACGTCGATTATATCGTTGCTGAGGTATCAAGTTTCCAGCTTGAGTCAATAAAAGATTTCAGGCCTAAAGGGGCTGCCATAGTCAATATCACACCTGACCATCTTGACAGATATCATTCTTTAGAAGAGTACCGTATTGCCAAAGCAAGAATATGCGAAAACCAGGGGACAGCTGATTTTCTTGTTTTGAATCATGATGATCCGGAAACGATGAAAGTTAAAAGTGAAAAGTTAAAAGTGAAAATCTTTTTCTTCAGCAGGAAAGAAGAAGTCAACGGCATTTATCTCAAAAATGGAGTTGTTTATTGCAATTTTCAGGACTCAACCCCCGGCATTCGGCACTCGGCACTTATTAAGGCTGATGAGATAAAGATAAAAGGTATCCATAACCTGGAGAATGCCATGGCTGCTTCAGCCATGGCTCTCCTTGCAGGCTGTCCGATAGAGGCAGTGATAGATTCCCTGAAAGAATTCCCTGGTCTTGAACACAGGCTTGAATTTGTCAGGGAACTGGATGGTGTTTCATATTTTAATGATTCAAAGGGGACAAATGTTGGTGCAGTCATGAAGTCACTTGAAAGTTTTTCAGGCCCGATTATTTTAATAGCAGGAGGCAGGGATAAGGCAGGAGATTTTTCTCTCATGAGACAGTTAGTCAGTGAGAGGGTAAAGGCCCTTGTATTGATAGGTGAAGCCGGTGAAAAAATAGGCAAGGCCCTTGGAGATTTAACAGAGACTGTTCAGGCAAAAGATTTAAAAGAAGCAGTAGCTGTATCGCGGAAATTATCAGTACATGGAGATGTTGTTCTCCTCTCGCCTGCATGTGCCAGTTTCGACATGTTCAGGGATTTTGAAGACAGGGGGAGGCAGTTTAAAAAGAGTATTATGGAGATGCAATAATGGGCAGATATGACAAGTGGCTGCTCCTTGTTACAGCTTTGCTGGTAGGTTTTGGGGCGCTTATGATTTATAGCTCCACATCAGTTATTACGCCGGTATTTGCAAAGAAAAATATTACGGAATTCTATTATTTCAAGAGACATATATTTACTATTATCATAGGTTTTATTTTTCTGTTCTTCGCATACTACAAACTAAAGCCATCATATCTGAAGAAGATCGCTGTGCCTCTTCTGATTGTTTCATTTGTTCTCCTGATACTCGTTTATCTTCCGGGCATTGGAGTTACTGCAGGAGGGGCAAAGAGATGGATAAGGCTATGGCCTTCAACCTTCCAGCCCTCAGAGCTTGTAAAACTTTCTATGGTCATATTCCTCGCACGGTATATGTCGATGCCTGAATACAGAACAGACAGTATTAAATCATTCATAATACCTGTCCTCATTATGGGTGTTTTTCAGGTAGCCATAATGAAACAGCCGGATTTCGGGGCTGTGATGAGCCTTGCATTCCTCACGTTTGCGATGCTCTTTCTTTCAGGTATAAAACTCAGATATATTGCCTCTCTTTCAGTATTTGCCATACCAATAATCATCAAACTTGCAATGGAGCCTTATCGTTTAAAGAGGATAACCTGTTTTCTTGATCCATGGAAAGACCCGCAGGGCTGCGGCTTTCAGCTCGTACAGTCTTTTATAGCGCTTGGAAGCGGAGGTTTGACAGGAATAGGTCTTGGGAGTTCAAAACAGAAGCTGTCATATCTGCCGGAGTCACATACAGACTTCATCTTTTCTATTATCGGTGAAGAGTTTGGTTTTATCGGCGTAATAATTGTGATAGCGCTTTTCCTCGTTGTATTCATTAAGGGGATATCTATCGCAAACAGGGCAAAGGACAGGTTTGTTTATTACCTTGCAACAGGTCTTTCGCTGATGATCTCACTTCAGGCGCTTATTAATTTCGCTGTTGCTACAGGTATGGTGCCTACAAAAGGACTGCCCCTGCCGTTCATCAGTTACGGTGGTTCTTCTCTCCTTGTGAATATGGTTGCTATCGGGGTGCTCCTGAACATATCAAAAGGTGAGGATGTCTCAGCTTCATACAATAACAGAGAGATGATAACAAGAAAATTGGCCAGAAGAAAAAGAGGAACAGGGAAATGGAGAATCGAAGGCGCGGCACAATATCAGTCTCACCGCGATTACCGTTCTCCGTCCCATCTATTGAGATGAGGGTAATAATTGCAGGAGGAGGTACAGGAGGACATCTCTTTCCGGGGCTGGCAGTGGCTGAAGAGTTCAGGAACAGAGATGATCAGACAGAGGTGATATTCGTCGGCACAGAATTCGGGATAGAGGCAAGGGTGGTCCCAAGAGAAGGATATCCGATACGATTTATCAGGGCAGAAGGTTTAGTGGGCAAATCGGTTTTCAGGAAAATAAGGGCAATGGTTAAGGTATTATTTTCGATAGTTGATTCTTACAGGATTATCAGGACGGTCAGCCCTGATATTGTTATAGGTGTTGGCGGATATGCGTCAGGCGCGATCATGCTTGTTGCATTTCTTATGTCAATGCCTGCCATGATACTTGAGCAGAATTCCATGCCCGGACTTACGAATAAGATCCTCGGAAGGTTTATTAGTACCGTATGCATAACCTATCAGGAGAGCATATCATTTTTCCAGAATTCAAAGACCTTCCTGACAGGAAACCCAGTCAGGATGCAGGTACTGAAGGGAAGTGTGGAGTCAGCGTATAAGCTTTTCTCTCTCGAAAAAGGTTTGTTTACTGTATTTGCTTTTGGCGGCAGTTCAGGTGCAAGGAGCATAAATATGGCAATGGTGGATGCCCTTAATTATATGCTTGACCTCAGGGACAAGATACAATTTCTGCACCAGACAGGGATGAACGATTATGAAACCACCAGGGATGCATACAGGAAGACCGGGTTTAAAGGAACAATCACTCCCTTTATATATCAGATGGGGGAAGCATATGCTGTTGCAGATATAGTCATCTCAAGGGCCGGAGCAACAACACTTGCAGAATTAACCGCCCTTGGGAAACCGGCCATACTGATCCCTTATCCATATGCAGCCGGAAATCATCAGGAACTGAATGCAAGAAAACTCCTTGAAATGGGTGCGGCAAAGATGATGCTCGACCGGGAACTGAGAGGCGAAGCTCTTGCAGAGAACATAAGAGAACTGTATATGAATGAGACCATGAGGACAGATATGCATAGAAACAGCAGGGCTGTTGGAAGACCTGAGGCATGCGCAAAGATAGTTGATATCGCAATGAGCCTTATGAAGCAGTCAGCAGTAAAAAAGGGAGAGATGAAGAGTGTTTGAGAGATACAGGGGGATACATTTTGTTGGTATAGGCGGCATAGGAATGTCAGGCATTGCAGAGGTTCTGTTCAACCTTGGATATGAGGTGACAGGGTCTGATATAAAGGCTTCAGAGACGACTAAAAGACTGGGAGAGATGGGAATTACAGTGTATATAGGCCATAAGGCAGAAAATATAGATGATGCCCATGTATTGGTAGTATCCTCAGCTGTTTCAGGGGATAACCCTGAAGTTATAGAGGCAAGGGGGAGGTCTATCCCTGTGATACCGCGTGCAGAGATGCTTGCAGAGCTTGCAAGGCTGAAATACGGGGTTCTGATAGCAGGGGCACACGGCAAGACAACAACGACATCTTTAGTATCAACCATTTTTGCACATGGGGGACTCGATCCAACTGTTGTCATAGGTGGAAGACTCAAGGCAACGGGCAGTAATGCAAGGCTGGGCCAGGGTGATTTCCTTGTTGCAGAGGCTGATGAAAGTGACGGTTCATTTCTCAGGCTCTCTCCTACGATTGCTGTTGTCACAAACATTGACAGGGAGCATATGGAGTTCTTCAGGACAATGGCTTCACTGAAAGAGGCGTTTCTTTCTTTTATGAACAAAGTCCCCTTTTACGGAACATCAATAGTCTGCAATGAAAACGAACACCTGCGTGAACTTTTGCCGTCTGTTCACAGGAGGTATGTCACCTATGGGCTTACTCGTGAGTCACAGCTTTATGCGGAAAATATTCAAAAGGGTTTTATGTCGGTAAGCTTTGAGGCAGTTTATCGTGGCAGGAATTTGGGTGTTTTCAATCTCCCTGCACCAGGGACACATAATGTTCTCAACAGCCTGGCTGCTATCGGTGTGGCATTAGTCCTGAAAATAGATGTGTCAGTCATTAAAGAGGCCTTGAAAGGTTTCAGCGGGATACAGAGAAGATTAGAATTTAAGGGCGAGGGAGGCGGCATAAAGATATTTGATGATTATGGCCATCATCCGTCTGAGATAAAGGCAACGCTGAAGGCGATAAGGGAAGGGCTGCAGATCAGCAATAAAAAAACGGACAGATTAATAGTCCTTTTCCAGCCTCACCGGTATACACGAACCAGAGACCTCATTGATGATTTTTCAGTCTCATTTCATGATGCAGATATGCTTGTAGTCCTTGATATCTATCCGGCCGGAGAACCACCTATCGAGGGTGTGAACTCAGAAAACCTGATTGAGATGATCAGGAATGCCGGCTATAAAAATGTTTTTTATAAGAAAGACCAGGAGGATGCTGTCGCTCATATTATCAGAAATTTACGGGAAGGTGATATTCTCCTTACTCTCGGAGCAGGCAATGTATGGAAAATGGGAGAAGAGATACTAAGAAAGTTGAAAGTTAAAAGTTGAAAGTTAAAAGTCAGAAATTAAAGGATATGTTTTCAGATGGAATCTTTAAAGGCGAAGTGAAATTTATGGAGCCAATGAAAAACCATACTTCACTGAAAATCGGCGGGCCTGCTGATGTTTTTGCTATGCCTCAAGACGTTTTTTCGCTCATAAACATGCATGCTGCCTTAAAAAGAAATAAAATCCCTGTTTTCCCTCTGGGTGGAGGGACAAATATCCTGGTAAGGGACAGAGGCATAGAGGGTGTTGTGGTATCTTCGAGGTCTTTCAGAAGGATCGGGGTAGTAAGCAGAGATAGTTCATATGTGTATGTGACGGTTGAAGCAGGCGCCCTGCTCCAGAGACTTGTGCATTATACGAAAGAAAACGGTTATGCAGGGATAGAAAGCCTTGCAGGGATACCGGGAACTGTCGGTGGTGCAATCTCCGGTAATGCAGGGGCTTTCGGCTGTGAGATAAAGGATGTGCTTGTTTCAGTTGAGATCATGGATACGGAAGGTAAAATCAAAAAGGTAAAGGCAGATCAAATCGCCTTTATATACAGAAGCTCAGGAATACTGCCGGGTGAATTCATATTGAGTGCAGAGATAAAACTCACTGCAGGCAACACAGAGGAGGTTTCATCGAGGATTGAGAATTTTTTAAAGATAAAGAAAGAAAAACAGCCTATCTGGGAGCCATCGGCCGGATGTGTATACAAAAACCCATCTGGTCTGTCTGCAGGAAAGCTTATAGACGAAGCCGGATGCAAGGGAATGAGCGTTGGTGATGTTGAGGTCAGTAATCTGCACGCAAATTTCTTTATTAACAAAGGCGGAGCAAATGCATCTGATTTCATCAGGCTTATGGAGGAAGTTGCCGATAGAGTTAAAGGAAAATTCGGCATTTTGCTTGAGCCTGAGATAAAGATAGTCGGGAGAGGCAATGTTAACTGATAAGAGAATAGGTGTCTTAATGGGCGGGATATCAGCCGAGAGAGAAGTATCTCTCAGGAGCGGGTCTGCAATCTATAATGCCCTGAAGGGTTTAGGCTATAACACTATTTCCATAGATGTCGGTTCTGACATCTGCGATATGCTGGATAAAGGGAAAATAGAGGCAGCATTTCTTGCCCTTCACGGAGGATATGGGGAAGACGGCTCTATCCAGGGGATGCTTGAAGTCCTGGGAATCCCTTATACAGGTTCCGGAGTGCTCGCATCTGCCCTTGCAATGGATAAAGAGGCATCCAAGAAGGTTTTCCTCTATCATGGAATTCCCGTTCCCCCATTCACAGTTATAGGCAGTCCTGCGTTAAAAAGCAGACAAGGAGACGCGGAGACGCGGAGACACAGTGAAAATAACACTTCTCCCATGCTCCCTCTCACCGGTTCCCCGGGTCCTTCTTTTGATTTTCCCTGGGTCATAAAACCGGCAACAGAAGGATCAAGTGTGGGGGTAAGCATAGCAAGGGACAAAGGCAATTTCGAGAAGGCATTAGAAACAGCCTTTTCGTATGGATCACGTGTAATTGTTGAAAAGTATATCGAAGGGCAGGAGATACATATAGGGATATTGAACGGCAAAGTACTGGGTGGAGTTGAGGTGAGGCCATCCCTGGAATTTTATAATTATGAAGCGAAATATACTCCAGGACTTACAGAGTATATTCTCCCTCCGAAAATCGCTCCAGAGACTTATGAAAGGGCAAAGATGACAGCCCTTTCCGCCCATATAGCACTCGGGTGCAGGGGCGCTACAAGAGTTGACCTCAGGCTTAATGCAGAAGGAGAGCCCTACGTGCTTGAGGTGAATACTATTCCGGGCATGACAGAAACCAGTTTATTGCCCAAAATAGCAGGGCTTGCAGGTTTTGATTTTCCGGGACTCATTGAAGAGATACTCAGAGGTGTTTTTGATGAAGGCAAATAAATTTAAGAGAACCAGCAGGGGATTGAAAATATTCAGTATAGTCAGAAAGATTACTGTTTTGATATCCATCTTTATAACCGCGACAGGTGTATATTTTTATGTTCACACACACCCTGGGATATCAGTATTCCCTCTTAAGCATCTCACCTTTATAGGAAACAGGCATCTTACAGACGATGAACTGAGAGCATTTGCCGGAGTTCATCTGAATGAAAGCCTTTTAATGGTTTCGAACAAAGAGGTTTCACAATACTTGCTCAAATCTCCATGGGTCAGATCTGTCAGCGTCAGAAAGGAATTCCCTGATACGTTGTCCATGACAATAAAAGAAACAGAGCCATTTGCACTCCTTAATATGAATGAACATCTTTTCCTAATAGATGAAAACGGGAAACTCCTTGAGGAGCTGAAGGGTGATTCAGTGCCTTTCCTCCCTGTAATAGCAGGTGATCCATTTAAAGAAAAGAAGGGATTTTCAGAGGCGCTGAATTTTATAAAGGTTATGAATGCAAAACGGTTTTCTTCAGAAAGAGATCATATCGAAATAATTGCACACAAACCACATGAACTCAGTATAACCGTAGACGGGATTATAGTGAAAATAGGGACCGGAGGATATGAAGAAAAACTCGACAGGTTTATTCGGTTGGAAGAAGATATAAAGAATATGGGGATCCCTGTCGATTCCATAGATCTGAGGTTTGAAAACAGGGCGATTGTGAAACCGGTAACGGATAAGGTGGTTCGATAATGACCTGGCGTGCTCATCAGGGGAATATTATTGTAGGTCTCGATGTTGGAACTACAAAGATGTGCGCTGTCGTGGGTGAAATTGTCGACGGCGCGCTGGAATTCCGCGCAGTCAGCACATCCTCTTCAACAGGGCTGAGGAAGGGTGTAGTTGTAAACATCGAGGCGACAGTTGAGTCAATAAAGAATGCAGTGAAGACTGCAGAGTTGTCCACAGGGGTTGAAATCAATTCAGTATACGTCGGCATTTCCGGCGGCCATATTAAAGGGTTCAATAGTTATGGTGCAGTTGGTGTGAGAGGGAAAGAGGTAGCCTCTATAGATGTGGAGCGCGTTATAGATTCTGCAAAGGCTGTCTATGTGCCGCTCGACAGAGAGGTGCTTCATGTTATACCGACAGGGTATACCCTCGATGGTCAGAATGGCATCAGAGATCCGATCGGGATGCTGGGAGTGAGGCTCGAGGCAAAGGTTTATATCCTGACAGGCGCTGTTACCTCAGTGCAGAACCTCCTCAAATGCTGTGAGAAGGCAGAGATTGAGGTTATTGACATTGTATTCGAACCCCTCGCATCAGCAGAGGCAATACTCACAGATGATGAGAAGGAACTCGGAGTTGCAATTATTGATATCGGCGGGGGTACGACTGATATTATCCTCTATAAGGACGGATGGCTGAGACATTCATCAGTGATTGCTGTTGGGGGAAATCATTTTACCAATGATATCGCAGTAGGACTGAGGCTTACCGTAACCGAGGCGGAAAGGATTAAAAAGAGTTTTGGTTTCACAACCATAAGCATGGTTGATGAGAATGAAGAAATAGATATAGTTCAGGCAGGCCAGGCCAGGAAGATATTACGCAGGCATCTCGCTGAAATTATCCAGCCGAGGAGTGAGGAATTAATGGATATGATAAAGAATGAACTGATTTCCTGCTCAGGCTATGAAATAGCATCAACAGGGGTTGTTTTGACAGGAGGCGGTTCGATGCTCGAAGGCATTGACAGGATGGCAGAGGCTGTGCTCGGACTGCCTGTGAGAATAGGTTTCCCGAGAGAGATAAAGGGCTGCAGAGAGATCATAAGCAATCCAATGTATGCAACTGGAGCAGGCCTTGTGTTTTTTGGGTTTAATACAGAATCGAACAGGGTCTTTTACCATGATACGTTTACAGGAATATTCGGAAAGATGAAGGATTGGGTTAAAGGGATTTTCAGATAAAAATAAGGAAAAGGAGGAATGCATATGATGAAGTTCGAGATCGAAGAAGAAAGAGGACAGAAGGCAAGGATAACGGTTGTAGGTGTTGGAGGAGCCGGAGGCAATGCAATCAACAACATGATTACATCGAACCTTCATGGAGTTGAATTCGTAGCAATTAATACTGATATGCAGGCGCTTGAAATATCTCTCGCACCTGTTAAGGTTCAGATTGGCGCCAATCTGACGAGAGGGCTTGGAGCAGGTTCAAACCCTGAGATAGGAAGAGATGCAGCCCTGGAGGATAGCGCCATTATCGCTGAATATCTCGAGGGAGCTGACATGGTTTTTATAACTGCCGGCATGGGAGGCGGCACGGGCACAGGCGCCGGCCCGGTAATTGCGGGCATTGCAAAAGAACTCGGCGCCATTACAGTAGCTGTTATTACCAAGCCATTTTTTTATGAAGGAAAAGTGAGGTATTCAAATGCAGAAGAAGGGATAAAGGAACTGAGGAAGAATGTGGATACCCTTATTGTAATTCCAAATGACAAAATAGGCCTTGTTGTTGAGAGGGGAACGCCTCTCCTGAAATCTTTTGCTGTAGCAAACGATGTCCTGAAGCAGGCGGTTCAGGGCATATCTGATATTATTCTGATTCCAGGACTCATTAATGTTGATTTTGCAGATGTCAAGACAATCATACAGGATAAAGGCAGAGGCGTTATGGGCGCCGGGACAGGCAGAGGAGAAACAGGAGCGATTGACGCGGCTAAAAAAGCCATACTGAATCCCTTGCTTGAAGAATCATCAATTGAAGGCGCAAAAGGTATCCTCGTTAATATAACAGGCGGTATGGAACTTGCGCACAATGATGTTCAGGACGCTGTTTCCTACATATACGACTCTGCTCACGAAGATGTGCACCTTATATTTGGCGCAGTCATAGATCCTGATATCGGTGACGAGGTAAGGGTTACTGTCATAGCAACAGGCTTTAATGACCAGAAAGAAAAGGTGGACCTGCCTCAGATTAAGAAATGGTCTCCTCTCAAACAACCTGTCAGCCTTAAGGGTTCGGAGAGAGTTCTCTCAAAGAGTCTGAGGTCGGATTACGGCACAGAGGTTTTAGCAACGGACATCATGTCTTATGAAGACCAGATAGACGTGCCGGCATTTTTAAGAAAAACGCCGCAACAGCCCCAAAAGGAGCTTTAAGTTTCCCTCCCACGAGGGGCTTCCCCCCCCGGAAGCCCCTCCCCCCCCCAAATAGTAGCGAGAAAAGGGTTCAAGGGTTCGAGGGTTCAAGGATTCGAGGGTTCAAGGATTCGAGGGTTCAAGGGTTCGAGGGTTCAAGGATTCGAGGATTCATGGGGTCAAATGGATAGTTCCTTATGTTTTTTATCTCAATTTATAGGATATGATATAAGAAAAAAGAATGAAAACCCAGATTAAGTACCTTCAGGATTTATTTTATGACCTGATAAATGATTATGGTCAGGTTTATATTGTCATAAAATATTCCCCAAATTCCGCCATAGGCAACAGAGGATTTACAGAAGAAGAGAAAAATAAAGGACTTGTTCTGGTATTTAGCCAGAAAAACTATAGGAACCTTGAATGGGACGGGGATGGCAGTATAATGACCACATTGGGTTTCGGCGTCAGCAACAGGCCTGAAAAGTGTTTCCTTTACTGTGATGATATTGTGTCAGTATTTTCTCCGGGCGCAAAAGTAAGATTTGACCGGTGGGACATGTTGGATAACGGAGAACAACCGGAGGAATCCAAAGAGCCTGCAGTGACTGAAGAAGAGAAACAACTCGATGAGAAGATAATCTCCCTCGACAGGTTCAAAAAAACAAAGAAATGATGGATGGCAAAAACAGCGTTTATATATACAGATGAGTTTTTGAAATTCGATTACGGACCAACCCATCCATTCAAGACATCCAGATTAAACCTCGCGTATGAACTTATCAAGGCGCATGGACTTCTCTCCATGCCGAATGTTCGCTATGTTGAGGCCAGGAAGGCAGCAGATGAAGAGTTGCTGTTGTTTCATAATAAAGAGTATATCGAGGTGCTCAAGGCTGTAAATGAAGGGATTGAGCTGCCTCATGCCTATTTTTATGGCCTCGGCTCAGAGGATAATCCTGTCTTTAAAGGTGTATTTGACTGGTCCAGGCTGGTGACAGGAGCGTCATTGCAGGCAGCATCCCTGGTGGACCAAGGCGAGGTTGATATTGCTTTCAATATCTCAGGCGGACTTCATCATGCGATGTCTATGAGGGCGGCAGGGTTCTGCTATGTCAACGATATTGTCATAGCAATACTGTCGCTTGCAAAGAAAGGCAGGAGAGTCGCTTATATTGACATAGATGCCCATCACGGGGACGGCGTTCAGGCAGCATTTTATAATACAGATAAGGTTTTGACAATATCCATACATGAAACAGGAGAAGTGCTTTTCCCGGGCACAGGATTTGAAAATGAGACAGGCAGGGGCAAAGGCGAAGGATACTCGGTCAACATCCCCATGCCTCCTTATTCTGACGATGAGCTTTTTATTCATGCATTCAATGAGATTGTCCCGCCTCTTATAAATAAATTCAGACCGGATGTTGTTGTTACACAGCTTGGCGTGGATTCCTTTTCTTCTGACCCGCTTGCCCATCTGAACTATACAAATAACGGTTTCTGCACGGTTGTTAGAAAGATAAAAGAGATATCGCCAGGTTGGATTGCCCTGGGCGGTGGCGGCTATGATTTTGTCAATCTGGCAAAGGCCTGGACACTCGCCTGGGCTATCATGAATGATGTTGAAATCCCTGATGAGATTCCCGAAGATTTCCTGAAAAAGTATTCGCATGAAGGATTTACAAACAGAAAAATGATGGATGAAAATTATTCTGAAACAGGCATCAGGAAAGAACAGATGAGAGAAGAGGTGGAAAGGGTGCTGAAGTTTCTTAAGGAAAACGTGTTTGTGAAGCTGGGAATATGAGTTGAATTTTGATCTCTCTGTTTAAAAAATGGAAAGTGATTCCCATTTATTCCGGATACATCCCCGCATTAAAGATATCTTCTCAACAGGCTTTAAGATATCCCTTTCATCCTGAATTTCCCGATGAAGAGTCCTTCAGCAAAGACCCACCGAAATCATTCACGTCCGGGTGTGCATAAGAATCTACAAAGAGTGAGAAGTGCTCCATATCGAAAGTTGATGATTTCTGTTTGAAAGATGGTATAAAGTTTCTGGAGAAAAAGAATCTCCTATGAGTTGGGGATGATAAAATTTTCTTGATGCTATCAGGTTTCATCCTTTAGAGAAAAATCTTGACAACTTGCGATTTGCAGGTATCCTCGGTTGATCGTATGACTTATTTGTCTTGAGGGTTTTTATATTTAGAGAGTTCTTCCTTTAATTCTTCCATCTGTTCCTTGAGTTCTATCATTCTCAATTCTCTGCCGATAGCCATATCATAGAAGTCTTCAAGCTCT
>JBAQLU010000154.1:0-2267 GCA_049302065.1 Thermodesulfovibrionales bacterium | reverse complement strand
CCCTAAGGCAGGCGCGAACGGTTCGGCCCTCACGGTCCTCAACCACCCGAAGCTCAATCACCAGGTCGAGGCTGTAGCCGGGGTGCTCGCTGAAGATTGCGCAGCCATCGTGCGCGACTTCTTCCGTGGGAGACGGCACAAGAAGACAGGCTGACAGCAAGTTTTCCGAGTTTCCATTTTCGGATTTCGTTCTTTCGGCCGGAGAGGTACCGAAGCGGTCATAACGGGGGCGCCTCGAAAGCGTCTTGCCTGCCAAAAGCGGGCACGTGGGTTCGAATCCCACCCTCTCCGCCAATCTATCTCGTTTGATTCCATTTAGTTAACAAACTCCCTCTTGCCATGTACCTCTGATGTCCCCTTCGTTTCAGCAAGCCAGAGCAGATCGCTTTGCCAAGAACGCTTCACGTCCTCCTCCAGTTGTGTGCCTCGCCCTTGCCCCAGCAGCCGGCAGGCCTGCCGCTCGGAGAGTCCGTACTCCTGCCGCGCATGCTCTACCGCACAACGCCGCCGCTCAGGGCTTAGAAGTTTCCCTGCGCCACCTCGCGCAGTACCTGCTTCTCTAGGGAAAGTTCAGCCACCAACCTCTTCAATCCGTCAGCTGACGGATTCTCTTTCTCTAACTCCTTCAGCCGCTTCGCTTGGTCGAGCTTCAGCCCGCCAAACTCCTTCCGCCAGCGATAGTACGTCTGGGTCGTGATCTCGGCGTCCCGGCAGGCTTGCGGCGTGGTCTTCCCATTGGCAATCTCCACTTCGATCTGCCGGAGCAGATTCACAATCTGCTCCGGCTTATACCGCTTCGTTGACATGACCCGTCCTCCCTTTCAGGTGAATTCTCTCTCATTTCACCTGGTACAAGAAACCCCGGTCACGTCAATAGCTGGTTTTTTCGGTTTTCATCTATTGCTTCACGGCACGGTGCTGCTTAGCGCGCGCAATCAGTTGTTCGACCTCCGCTCTGCGGGGGTGATTGGGATATTTCTTCAGTATCTGCTGCCAGGCGGCGAGCGCGCCCTTCACATCGAATCGGCTCCGCCACTTGACCATACCCACGTTGAACAATGCGTTTACATTATCCGGATCGGACTTCAACACATGTTCGAATTCAGCGAGCGCATCGTCCGGATCGCCTGCGTAATAGTAGGCGCGGCCGAGCTCGGTGCGAACGATCACATCGTCTCTTATGTCGACCGATCGCTTGAAATAGGAGCTCGCCTCCTTGAAATTCTTCGTGGCGAAGTAGATGTACCCCAGCTTGGACAGCAGTTCTGGGTCAGCCGGTTTGGACTGCAACTGTGCCAGCAGCGGCTCCGCTTGCTTGTCCGCCATGTGCCTGAGTTGGTCCGGCGTGACATGCGCCGCCCGAGTCATAGAGTTCGTGGGACGGTGCAAATCTCCGGCAGCAGCTCGCGCCGGGATTGCCGTTTCTGGTCTTCTGGTGAAGATTCCCAGTGTCACGACGAGGGCCAAGGGGATGCCAGCCCAGATCAGGGCATACCTGACCGTCCATCGAGAGCCCGGAGTTTTGGAGTTGGAGAGAGCATTCATCGGGTCACTTAGGTCTGGCGACGTTTTGCCGTGGACTCGTCGCAGACACCATATCCGACACCGTGCCATCAGCGTTGTGATTGTAGCCGTGACACGTCAGTACGCATGAATTCGCCGCGTGGCTATAGGAAATGGGTGAGGCTCCATTCGGGGCGACGATGTTCACGTCAAAATTCACCAGACGCTCACCGGTGATGGTCGCGGAGAGCGAACCCATCCCGTGCGCCGTGTGGCAGACGGAACAGGAAGCACCCACTTCCGCGACGTGGACGAAGTGGCCGGCGCTCCCGCCTGGAAGTGTGAAGCTGGCATTCGTCATGACCGTCGACAAGTCGTGGCATTTGGCACAAAGGGCATACGGACCGGGACTGGCTCCCCCGGCGCTGAGATCTGGGTTCGGAAAGAGATTCTGAATCGCAGTGCCTGGTCCGGCGCTGATGGCGACCTGGCTGAACTCGTATCGGCGTTCCAGAATGTGACTGTACTGCGAGCCATGGGGACCGTTTGGTCCCGCGCCGCCGAATTCCCGATTGTCGTCGCTGTTGTGACAATCCGTACAGAAGAGGCGGGCACCGGCTCCTAAGGGGCGAGGATTACTCGTGCTGCCGTCGAGGTTCAAAATATATCCCAGCAGGCTGGGCTGCGGCCATGGGCTGCTGGAGGTGTGGAATACCGGGTGACTGGAAGTGGCCGTGGACGCTAGCTGCGGAATGACATTCAAG
>JBAQLU010000153.1:0-1656 GCA_049302065.1 Thermodesulfovibrionales bacterium | reverse complement strand
ACCGATAACATGAAAAAGATTATTTGTAATAACCAATAAATAAATACCCGATATTATTAGCAATGACCCAAAAATTACAGGTAAAAGAATTGATGGGAAGTTCAAATGCCATAAGAACTTATCATAGGTGAATACTAATATAAGTAATTGTATAACTATAATAACTATAAAGGGTAAAATGATTATGGAAAAAAAACCGGATATTTTTTTAGTTATATCCATTTTTTTAAATAATAATTTTCTTTAATTATGACTTATAATGAAGTTTTTACAATATGGCTGCCCCAAGGTGTGAAATTTCGAACCAAATTTTGAAGGAATTAATTACTATTTCTGAACTAAAACTATTAACCTATCGCTATTTCTAACTGAATAACCAGAAAATTTAAAATCACTTTTATATGATAATTTTTTATTAAATTCTTTTTTTTGCGCCGAGATGCTTCTTATATTTATCTAGAAGGAAAAGGGCCCTAAATAAGAGTGAACCCCCCTTGCTTATGGAAACTCCCTTTATAATCACATAAAATAGAAGCTCTTATTGAGTCTGTAAAATATTGATATATAATTTAATCACTATGAACGCAATAATTTACGTTAGAGTATCTATAACTGAACATGTGTAGATTGTGGTCTTGATGTCAAATGTATAAATAAAATTGAAAGTATAAAAACGGTTATGAATACATCGGAAAATGAGAATCCTGCTTTGGAAGAAATGAGCGCGTTTTTTACTGCCAGAGTAAATAAATATGATGTTGTACATACCGGGCATATTGACGGCAAAGAAAAGAGCTATATTGAAGTTGCAAACCTTATTCCTGCTGCCACTGAAAAGCTGATGGATTTGGGCTGTGGAACCGGCGTGGAGCTTGAGTGGATATTCAAACGGTTGCCTGGAATAAAGGTTACCGGTATAGATTTATGTCCCGCCATGTTGGACAAGCTGAGAAGCAAATTCCCGAACAATAACAACATAATCCTTATTAACGCAGACTTTTTCAACTACGATTTGGGTATGGATACCTTCGATACGTGTATCTCACTCATGTCGCTCCACCATTTTTCCTACGAAGGAAAAATAGGTTTGTATAAAAAAGTCTACCGGGCGCTTACGCAAGGCGGAATATACATTGAATGTGATTATATGGTGCCGGAACAGTGGTACGAGGACGAATTCTATACTGAAAATAGACGTCTCCGCGCTAAAATGGGTATTACGGAAGGATATTATCATTATGACACTCCCTGCACGGTCGCAAACCAGATTAAAATGTTGATTAATGCAGGATTTTCAAATATCGAAGAGGTTTGGCGCATTGGTAATACCGTAATTCTGGAAGGCAAGAAATAGATATACACAAAATTAATGAATTATGGAAAAGCTACAGTCCACATCCAAATCATCTCAGCACGGGTAGAAAACACCTGACGTTTTTTAAAGGATTTCAAATGACATTCATTGTGTCACCTCTCGCCAGGTAGAGTTAAGACATAGTCTAACAGCGCAAGAGCAGCACTTTAGAGACTTTTCCATTAAGAATAAATACACTGTTTTAAAAGTATTCGTTGAAAAAGAAGAGAGTGCTATAAATCTAAATAGAATCGCGCTAAATAATATGCTAAGATACATAAGGACAAATAAAAATAAAATCG
>JBAQLU010000152.1:0-15844 GCA_049302065.1 Thermodesulfovibrionales bacterium | reverse complement strand
TGGTAATGCCGGGAGACAATGTAACACTGACGGTGGAACTCATCTCAGTGATAGCGATGGAGAAGGAGCTGCGTTTTGCGATACGTGAAGGTGGAAGGACTGTTGGCGCTGGTGTTGTTACTGAGGTACTGGGATAAAAATTATGAGAGATATAATTCTATTTCAATGTACAGAATGTAAAAACAGAAACTATTCAAGCATGAAGAATAAAAAAAATACAACCGAGAAGATTCAGATTAAAAAATATTGCAGAAATTGCAGGAGGCATACATTACATAAGGAGACAAAGGCGTAGGCCAGTAGCTCTAACGGCTAGAGCATCGGACTCCAAATCCGAGGGCTGTGGGTTCGAATCCCTCCTGGCCTGCCATTTTATAAATCATCATTAATAAATGAAAGACTAAGAATAATGAAGAATAACAACAGGATAACCTGCTATGTTAGACAAGGTTAAGGTTTTTTTCAGGGAAGTACAGGTTGAGACAAAGAAGGTAGTTTTCCCTTCTAAGGATGAACTGATTGGTTCTACATGGGTTGTAATCATAACAGTTATCATTGTTTCCTTGTTCTTAGGAATCATTGATCTTGCACTTTCAAAATTAGTAGGGATTGCGCTGAGATAGACTATGGAAAAAAACTGGTATGTAGTGCACACGTATTCTGGTTTTGAAGAAAAAGTCAAACTTTCGATAGAGGAAAAGATTGACAAACAAAATTTTGGAGAGAGAATTTCAAGGATACTTATCCCTACAGAAAGGGTTATAGAGCTGCGAGGAGGGAAAAAGAAAGAAAGCGATAGGAAATTTTATCCCGGATATATACTTATTGAGATGGAATTGGATGATGAAACATGGCATCTCATCAGAAGTACCCCACGGGTAACCGGATTTGTAGGAGGTGCAAAACCTATTGCCTTATCAGAAGAAGAGGTAGCAGTAATAATTCAGCAGATAGAAAAGGGGCCTGTTTCTCAGGTCAAGACCCAGTTCCAAAAGGGAGAGAGCATTAGGATTATTGATGGACCATTTACCAATTTTATCGGTAGTGTTGAAGATATAGATTTGGACCATGGCAGGCTTAATGTTATGGTTAGTATTTTTGGGAGACAGACACCTGTTGAACTCAATTTCCTCCAGGTGGAAAAGGCATAAATTATATGGAAATCCTAAATTCTAAACTCGAAATCCTAAATAGGATTTGGAAACTATAATTTAGAATTTTAAAGAATAGGGGGTCATATGGCTAAAAAAGAAATTATTGCCCAGGTCAAACTTCAGATACCTGCTGGTAAGGCAAATCCTGCACCGCCTGTAGGTCCGGCGCTCGGGCCGCATGGTGTCAATATCATGGAGTTCTGTAAGGCATTTAATGCTCAGACACAGGCACTTGGAGATACAATAATACCAGTGGTATTAACAGTGTATGCTGACAGGTCATTTACATTTATAACCAAGACTCCTCCTGCTTCAGACCTCCTGAAAAAGGCAGCTGGTATCATAAAAGGGTCAGGTACCCCGAACAAAGAGAAGGTCGGCAAAGTTGCATCTGCTCAGATAAGAGAAATCGCACAAAAAAAGCTTCCTGATCTGAATGCCTTCTCTATAGACAAAGCAGAAAACATCATTAAGGGTACGGCAAGAAGCATGGGGATCGAAATAACGGATTAAAGAGGTAGAAATGGGTAAAAAGTTAAACACAGCACAAGAAAAGATCGAGACAGGCAAAGAATTTTTACTTGAAGACGCAATAAAGCTCGTGAAGGAATCTTCCTATACAAAATTTGATGAGACCGTTGATTTAACAGTAAATCTTGGTGTCGATCCAAGGAAATCAGAACAGATGGTGAGGGGCACGGTTGTTCTTCCACATGGCTTAGGCAAAAAAGTGAGGGTTCTTGTATTTGCAAAAGGAGAAAAGGAAAAGGAGGCCCTCGATGCAGGCGCCGACTATGTTGGTGCAGAAGATCTTGTCGATAAGATAACCAAGGGATGGCTTGATTTTGACAAGTCTGTTGCAACTCCTGATATCATGGGCACTGTTGGAAAATTAGGAAAGATACTCGGGCCGCGAGGTCTTATGCCAAACCCGAAACTTGGCACAGTAACCTTTGATGTGGCAAAGACTGTAAAAGAGATAAAGGCTGGAAAAGTAGAATATAAAACAGAAAAAGCAGGGATTGTTCATGTTCCGGTCGGGAAAGTCTCATTCGATGTCGAGAAACTCATTGATAACGCTAAAACTATAATTAATTCGATCATAAAGGCAAAGCCGGCAACGAGCAAAGGTAGATATCTGAAAAAGATATCTGTCTCGTCAACTATGGGTCCGGGGATCGCTATTGATATAGCCTCCCTGGGAAAGGGGGTATAAACTGAACAAGTCAGAAAAAGCACAAGTCATACAAGAACTGAAAGACGAGTTCAACAGAGCAAAAGCTGTCATTTTCACAGACTACAGAGGGCTAACTGTTGCTGAGCTTTCTGAGTTGAGGGGCCTTTTGAGGGAGGGTAACTTCGAGTATAAAGTTATTAAAAACACCCTTGCCAGGATTGCATCTGAAGGAACTTCCGTATCTGCTGCAAAGGATTCTTTTAAAGGTCCTGTAGGAATAGCTATCAGTTACGATGACCCTGTATTGACTGTAAAGAAAATACTGGAATATTCAAAGAAGAATACTAAGCTCAAAGTCGGGATTGGTCTTATTGAAGGGTCAGTCTGCGCATCTCATGAATTGAAGGCCGTTGCTGAGTTGCCGCCGAAGAACATATTGCTCTCGATACTTGCAGGCACTTTTCAGGCTCCACTCAGTAAACTTGCCTGTGCGCTCAATGCAACATTAAGCAGTTTTGGTTATGCATTAACTTCATTAAAAAATAAACGTGAGGCTTAAGGAATAAGGGATAAAGAGATAATAAACCCTCTCAACCGCTTATGCCTGACGGGATACAAAAGGAGGATTTAAAGATGGCTGTAACAAAAGAAGAGGTTTTTGAGTTTATTGACACAATGACAATCCTCGATATGTCAAAGTTCATAAAAGAGTTCGAGGAAAGATATGGGGTAACTGCTGCAGCGCCGATTGCCATGGCTGCTATGCCAGGAGCTGCTGCAGGAGCTGCTGCACCTGAGGTAGAGGAAAAGACAAGCTTTGATGTGATCCTCACTGCTGCAGGAGAGAAGAAGATACAGGTTATTAAAGTTGTAAGAGAACTTACCTCCCTGGGATTAAAAGAGGCAAAGGACCTTGTTGACGGAGCTCCAAAGCCGGTTAAGACAGGAGTTTCAAAAGAGGAAGCAGATTCGGTCAAAGCAAAGCTTGAGGAACAGGGTGCAACAGTAGAAATCAAATAATTAAGGAGACATATGACAAGGGTTCTTAGAAAGAGACAAAACTTTGGAAAAGTCCCTCAATTCTTAGAAATCCCGAACCTCATAGAGATACAGAAAAGATCACATGATAAGTTTTTACAGAAAGATGTTCCTGTAGACAAAAGAGATGAATCCGGATTACAGGCGGCATTTTTAAGTGTATTTCCGATCATAGATTACAATGAGACTGCCTCTATAGAGTTTTTAGGTTACACGATAGGCGAACCAAAATTTAGTGTTCGAGACAGCTTACAAAAAGGCATTACACATGCTGCGCCACTGAAGATAAAGGTAAAGCTGAACCTATGGGAATTAGAACCAAAGGGGAGTAAAAGTTTAAAAGAGTCGAGGGAAGAGGACGTCTATATTGGCGAGATGCCATTAATGACTGACACCGGTACTTTTGTTATCAACGGTACCGAACGTGTTATTGTCAGCCAGCTTCATCGCTCACCCGGGGTATTTTTCAGCCATGACAAGGGAAAAACTCATGCAAGTGGGAGGCTCCTTTATTCAGCGAGGGTAATTCCTTCACGCGGTTCATGGCTTGATTTTGAATTTGACACAAAAGATATCCTTTATGTGAGAATTGACAGAAGGAGGAAACTCCCTGCAACGATAGTCCTTAAGGCTCTGGGTTATTCAAATGAAGATCTTTTAAAGATCTTTTACCCGATCGAATTAATCAGTATCATTGGCAATAAATTTACCCGCAATGTAAGTGAGGTCCTTGTAGGGCTGAAGTCATCCATTAATATCATCGCGCCTGATACCAAAGAACTGATCGTAAAGGAAGGAGGCAAGATTACAAGAGGCGTCATTCGGAAGATGGAGGCATCCGGAGTCAAAACGATTCTAATATCAAAAGAGGAGATTATTGGCAGAATAACCCTCAGAGATATTATTGATCCTTCTACCGGTGAGGTGATCCTTGAGGGCAATGAGGAAATTAAGGAAGAGGCTTTTAATAAAATTATTTCTCTTAAGATTGATTCACTGAGCCTCCTTTTCATAGACAATGTACATTACCTTCCTTCTCTGAGAGATACTCTTCTGACTGATAAGGTCAGCTCACAGGAAGAGGCTTTACTTGAGATTTACAAGAAACTGAGGCCAGGTGAGCCTCCGACTATAGCTGCTGCAAAAGACCTTTTCAACGGTTTATTTTTTGATCCGAAAAGATATGATCTTTCACCGGTGGGACGCCTGAAATTAAATAAAAGGCTGAATATAGAAGTACTGCTGGAAACCAGGATTCTGACAGATAAAGACATTGTAGAGATAGTAAGATACCTTTTCGGTCTCAGGACAGGAAAAGGCGAAGTTGACGATATAGATCATTTGGGTAACAGAAGGATCAGACGGGTTGGGGAACTCCTCGAAAACCAGTTCAGAATTGGGCTCGTTAGGATGGAACGGACCATAAAAGAGAAGATGACCCTGACAGAACTTGAAACAGCCATGCCACATGATTTAATAAATGCCAAACCTGTCATGGCAGCTTTAAAGGAGTTCTTTGGTTCGAGCCAGTTGAGCCAGTTTATGGATCAGACAAACCCGTTGTCCGAGATAACGCATAAAAGGAGGCTCTCAGCACTCGGCCCTGGTGGTCTGACTCGTGAGAGGGCCGGTTTTGAGGTGAGAGATGTTCACCCGACCCATTATGGAAGAATATGCCCAATCGAAACACCTGAAGGTCCGAACATCGGACTTATAACATCCCTTGCTTCATATGCAAGGGTTAATGATTTCGGTTTTATAGAAGTTCCCTACAGGAAAGTTGTTAATGGCAAGGTTACAAAAACTATTGAATATCTCTCGGCAATAGATGGTGAGAAATACATCATTGCAGAGGCAACCTCACCCATGGAGGAAAAAGGGAACTTAACCGGAGAGACGGTTTCTGCGAGGGTTGGTGGAGACTTCAAGATGGTCTCACCCCGGGAAGTAGATTACATGGATGTATCTCCCAAACAGATAGTTGGTGTTTCTGCGTCTCTCATCCCATTTCTCGAAAATGACGATGCGAACAGGGCTTTGATGGGCTCGAACATGCAGAGACAGGCAGTACCTTTACTTCAACCAGAAGCTCCAATTGTCGGTACCGGCATGGAATATGTCGCAGCAAGGGATTCTGGCGCACTTGTCCTCGCGAAGCGGGCAGGTGTCGTTGAAAGCGTTGACGCATCCAGGATTGTTGTGAGGACCTCGGAACACAGAGGAGGAGTTGACATTTACAATCTCATAAAATTTCAGAGGTCGAACCAGGCTACATGCATTAACCAGAAGTCTCTCGTTTATATCGGAGAAGTTGTGAAAACAGGCGATATACTTGCTGATGGCACATGTACAGATCATGGAGAACTGGCACTCGGACAGAATGTCCTTGTTGCCTTTATGCCCTGGGGCGGGTATAACTTTGAAGATGCGATCCTTATCAGCGAAAGACTTGTAAAGGAAGATGTTTATACATCGTTGCATATTGAAGAGTTTGGCATCGAGGCACGGGAAACAAAGCTCGGTCCTGAAGAAATTACCCGTGACATTCCGAACGTTGGAGAAGAAGCATTAAAAAATCTTGATGAAAGCGGAATAATCAGAATAGGCGCAGAAGTAAAGCCAGGTGACATACTCGTAGGGAAAGTAACACCAAAGGGAGAAACACAGTTGACACCAGAAGAGAAACTTCTCAGGGCTATTTTCGGAGAAAAGGCAGAAGAGGTTAAAGAGAGTTGCCTGTATGTGCCACCCGGAATAGAGGGAACAATAGTTGATGTTAGGGTTTTTTCGCGAAAAGGAACTGCAAAGGACGAAAGGGCAAAGAGTATAGAAGAAGAGGACATCCAGAGACTGCAACGTGACCTTGAAGAAGAGGTAAGAATAACAAAAGATGAAAAGTTCAGAAAGTTGAGGGAATTTCTTGCCGGACAAACAGTTTCAGAAGATATCAAGGATTCCCGGGCAAAAGAAATTATCTGCACGAGGGGCAAAAAGCTCTCAGAAAAACATATAGACAGGATAAAGGATGAACATCTTATACGCATTAAGCTTGAGGATAGCACTATGCGCGAAAAGATGGAATCAATAAACAATGAGGCTAATCAGTATATCCGCTATCTCGAGTCGAGATATGACGAGCAAATCGACAGAGTAAAAAGAGGGGATGAACTGCCTCCGGGTGTTAATAAAGTTGTAAAAGCATATATTGCAATGAAGCGGAAAATACAGATCGGAGACAAGATGGCAGGCCGCCATGGGAATAAAGGTGTAGTAGCAATGGTTCTGCCTGAAGAAGATTTGCCTTACCTGCCGGATGGCGCACCTGTAGATATTGTGCTGAACCCTCTTGGTGTTCCATCAAGAATGAATGTAGGCCAGGTACTCGAAACACACCTTGGATGGGCGGCAAGAGCCCTCGGATTTAATGTGGCAACCCCGGTCTTCGAGGGTGCAAAAGAGGCTGAGATAAAAGATCTTCTGAAAAGGGCTAAACTGCCGTCAACCGGACAGGTAACTCTTCATAATGGAAAGACAGGCGAGCCATTTGATAAGCCTGTAACAGTAGGGTACATGTATATGATGAAACTGCATCATCTCGTTGATGATAAAATACATGCCCGCTCCATCGGGCCTTATTCACTGGTTACTCAGCAGCCTCTGGGCGGAAAGGCACAGTTTGGAGGTCAGAGACTTGGTGAAATGGAAGTTTGGGCACTTGAGGCATATGGGGCTTCCTATACACTGCAGGAGTTTCTGACCGTAAAAAGCGATGATGTTACCGGGAGAGCACGTATGTATGAAGCAATCGTGAAAGGTGATGCAACCCTTGAGCCAGGGGTACCGGAATCTTTTCATGTATTAATAAAAGAACTCCAGAGTCTTGGACTTGATGTGGAACTTCTGGAGAAAAAGAGCAAGGGGGAGTAGCTTGACAGAAGATATCTATGCCATTTTTCAAAGGCCAAAGGATCCGACAGATTTCGAGGCAGTAAGGATCCGGCTTGCTTCACCGGAAAAAATAAGGGAGTGGTCTTATGGTGAGGTTAAAAAGCCTGAAACAATAAATTATCGCACTTTCAAACCCGAAAGAGATGGTCTGTTTTGTGCAAAGATCTTTGGTCCTATAAAGGACTGGGAATGCATTTGTGGCAAATACAAGAGGATGAAGCACAGAGGAGTTGTATGTGATAAATGCGGGGTTGAGGTAATACAATCCAAAGTAAGGCGTGAAAGATTAGGCCACATTGAACTTGCAACCCCTGTTGCGCACATTTGGTTTCTGAAGGGATTACCAAGCCGGATAGGGACTCTCCTTGATATGACCATGAGGCAGCTCGAAAAGGTTCTCTACTTTGAAAGTTATGTGGTTATTGATCCTGGTGATACCGCTTTAAAGGAAAAAGAACCCCTTAATGAAGACGAATACAGGAAAAAGACCTCAGAGTATGGATCAAGATTCAAGGCAGGGATGGGAGCAGAGGCTATAAGAGAACTGTTACGAAGGATTGACCTTGAAGTCCTTTATGTTGAGCTGAAGACAAAGATAAGTGAAGCTGTTTCGATAGGCGTTAAGAAGAAGATTACAAAGAGACTAAAGGTTGTAGAGGCATTCAGAAAATCCAGCAATAAGCCGGAATGGATGATTATGGATGTTATCCCTGTTTTACCTCCGGACCTCAGGCCATTGGTGCCATTAGAAGGTGGCCGTTTTGCAACTTCCGATCTCAATGACCTTTATAGAAGGGTTATCAACAGGAATAACAGGCTGAAAAGATTGATGGAGCTTAAGGCCCCGAGTGTAATTATAAAAAATGAAAAGAGGATGCTCCAGGAAGCTGTTGATGCACTGTTTGATAATGGAAGAAGGAGCAGGGTTCTAAAAACTACCACCAAAAGGCCGCTGAAATCTTTAAGTGATATGATAAAGGGAAAGCAGGGCCGTTTCAGGCAGAACCTTTTAGGAAAACGTGTTGACTATTCCGGCAGGTCAGTTATTGTTGTCGGCCCTGAACTGAAACTTCATCAGTGTGGTCTTCCGAAAAGGATGGCCCTTGAACTGTTCAAGCCATTCATCTTTAATAAACTTGAAGAAAAAGGCTTTGCAACAACAATAAAAGCAGCCAAAAAACTTGCAGAAAAAGAAAGTCCCGAGGTCTGGGATGCGCTCGAGGAAGTAATAAGTGAGCACCCGGTGCTCCTTAACCGCGCTCCAACCTTACACAGGCTTGGCATGCAGGCATTTGATCCCATCCTTGTAGAGGGAAAGGCCATAAAATTACATCCTTTGGTTTGTACCGCCTTTAATGCGGACTTTGACGGAGACCAAATGGCTGTTCATGTCCCGTTATCGATAGAGGCTCAAATTGAGGCCAGGGTTCTCATGATGTCTGTCAACAATATCTTATCTCCTGCAAATGGCAAACCAATAGTAGTGCCGACTCAGGATATGGTCCTTGGTATTTATTACCTCATGAAAGAAAGAAAAGGCGGCAAGGGAGAAGGAAAGGTATTTGCCGACGCTGAAGATGTCAGGATCGCTTATGATGCAGGCGTTCTTGATGAGCACGCAAAGATAAAAGTAAGAATGGATAGTACATTTGTTGATACAACTACAGGCAGGATGATCTTCAGTGAGATACTCCCTCAGGGCATCTCGTTTTCGATGATTAACAAGGATATGACAAAGAAAGAACTCGGAAAGTTAATAGAGTTCATTTACAAGAGATCAGGCAAGCGCGATGCTGTTGTATTTCTCGATAATCTTGAGCAGCTTGGATTTAAATATGCGACAAAATCAGGGGTCTCCATATCCATGGCTGATATGCATATACCCACAAAGAAAGCCGAGCTTATCAGAAATGCTGAACAGGAAGTCATTGAGGTTCAGAAACAATATGCTGATGGTCTCATAACACATGGTGAACGCTATAACAAGGTTGTTGACATATGGGCGAACGTAACCGAGAAAGTCGCTGACGAAATGATGAAAGAACTCGGAGCAGAGGACGGGAAAGCCCTCTCAGAAGAAGATCTCAAAGAGAGGAGGTCTTTTAACAGTATCTTTATGATGGCTGATTCCGGTGCAAGGGGAAGCACTGCCCAGATAAGACAGCTCGCGGGCATGAGGGGATTGATGGCAAAGCCTTCAGGCGAAATTATTGAGACGCCGATTACAGCAAATTTCAGGGAAGGATTAACGCCTTTACAGTACTTTATCTCCACTCATGGCGCACGGAAAGGTCTTGCTGATACTGCCTTAAAAACCGCGAATTCAGGGTATCTCACAAGAAGACTTGTAGATGTTGCCCAGGATGTCATCATACATGAAGACGACTGCGGGACAACCGATGGCATAATCGTCACTTCACTTGTGGAAGGTGGAGAAATAATACAGCCGTTAGAAGAGAGAATCCTTGGAAGGATTGCTGTCGAAGACATCAAAGACCCTATGACCAAGGAAGGCATCATAAAAAGGAATCAGGAAATAGATGAAGAGATAACACAGAAGATTATTGATGCAGGTATAGACAGAATTAAGATACGGTCTGTTCTCACCTGTCAGTCAAAGTTCGGTGTATGCACAAAATGTTATGGAAGGGACCTTGGAAGGGGTGAGACGGTAGAAAAAGGCGAAGCCGTTGGAATAATTGCAGCTCAATCCATTGGAGAGCCAGGGACTCAGCTTACCATGAGAACGTTCCATATCGGCGGTACAGCTTCAAAGATCGTTGAACAGACAATACTTCAGTCGAAAAATTCAGGAACCATCAAATTCATAAATATAAGCACTGTTAAAAACAGAGGCGGTCTTCTTGTTGTTATGAACAGGAATGGAAACATTGCTGTTGTGGATTCAAAAGGCAGGGAAAAAGAGAAATATTCCATCGTCTATGGTGCAAAATTGATGGTTCAAAATGGACAGAAGGTCGAGATAGGTCAGAAACTCGTAGAGTGGGACCCATATTCAACCCCTATCATTACAGAACTTGGCGGAAAGATTGCCCATGGAGATATTGTGGAGGGAGCAACAGTCAAGGAAGAGGTTGATGAGGTAACAGGGCTCTCTCATAGAGTCATCATCGATTACCCTGCGCACATGAGACCAAGGATTTCCATTAAGGATGAACACGGCAGGGTAACTCTCAAAATTCCCGGAACAACTGTGCTTGCAAGGTATTTGCTCCCAGCCGGTGCACATATCCTTGTTGATAAAAATGATATAGTTTACCCGGGAGATATCCTGGCCAAGATACCGAGGGAAACTACAAAGACAAAGGACATAACAGGTGGCCTTCCGAGAGTTGCTGAATTGTTCGAGGCAAGACGGCCAAAAGAACAGGCAATAGTTACAGAGATAGACGGTATGGTTGAGTTCAGGGGTGCCCATAAGGGGATGCGCGTTGTTGTTGTTAAAGGAGGAGATGAGACAAGAGAATACTTAATCCCGAAAGGCAAGCATGTCGGTGTCCATGAAGGCGATTGGTTAAGGGCAGGTGAACCTCTTATGGACGGTGCAGTAAATCCGCATAATATACTTGATATCCTTGGACCCCAGGAACTGCAGAGATATCTTGTTGACGAAGTACAGAAGGTTTACAGGCTTCAGGGTGTCACTATTAATGACAAACATATAGAGGTAATCGTCAGACAGATGATGAAAAAGGTCAGGATAGAAGACCCCGGAGATACAAACTTTCTCATTAGCGAACAGGTAGACAGAATGATCTTCCAGGAAGAGAATGCAAAAATAAAGACAAAAGGCGGCAAACCAGCGCAGGGCAAACCCCTATTGCTCGGCATAACAAAGGCATCTTTAACCACAGACAGCTTTATTTCCGCTGCTTCTTTCCAGGAAACAACGAGAGTTCTTACAGAAGCTGCAATCAGCGGTGCAGTGGATGAACTCAGAGGGCTGAAAGAGAATGTGATCATGGGGAGAATCATTCCTGCCGGTACCGGAATGCCGAGATACAGGAATACTTTTGTGAAGAGAGAATTCCATCCTTCTCTTCCGGAACCAGCAGTTGAAGAATAGAATACTTGAGATGTAAATGGTCCGGCGCAAGGCGATAAATAATTCCCTTGCGCCGGTTACCACACCACATGATATAAAATTCATCGCAGATGCCATGCTCGGCAGGCTTGCGCGGTGGATGAGGTTTTTAGGTTTCGACACTTTATATTATCCCCATATAAATGACAATAAGCTTATTAGGATTGCCAGAGAAGAGGACAGGTTCATCCTCACGAGAGACACCCGGCTGACAATGAGAAAGGGTATTCATGATTATCTCCTGATACATGCAAATGATTCTCTGAAACAGCTCCTTGAGGTAATAGATGCTTTGAAGCTTAAGCGTTTTCATCTCTTCAGCAGGTGCGTTTCATGTAATGGTCAGCTTATACGGATTTCAGATAAGATTGAGGTAAAGGATTCTGTCCCTGAGTATGTATTCCTTAATGTTTCTGTTTTTCAGAAATGCATCGATTGTGGCAAGATTTACTGGGAGGGTTCACACCCAAAAAAATTCAGAGAAAACCTCAGCGATATCCTGAAGTTCAGCTGGGAGCTGAACGAGCACAGAGGCTTGACTTAGAGATATCGGGTATGTAAAATATATATATAAATATATTAATAAATTAGGGGGAATGAAACAATATGCCGATTTATGAATATGCCTGCAATGCATGTAGCGAGATTTTTGCCTTTTTAAAATGGGCCAATGCAGCTGATGAAGATACTGCATGTCCAAAATGTGGGTCAAAGGACATAAAAAAACTGATTTCTTCTTTTAGTTGTTCTCCAACGTCTGATTCCGGGTCTACCTCCGGGGGGTCGTTTTCAGGGTTCAGCGGAGGTGGCTGAAGGCCTAACTTCTGCTAAACCTTGCGTTTAGCCAAAATACTAAAAAACTAAAAAATATTTAAAAGGCACAGTTAGAACCGTAAAGGAAACACAAAACTGTGCCTTTTTTATTATTCATCCTTTATACTGAAAACACATATCGTTTAAAAGAAAGGGCTTGAAACAATATGAGCAATGAACCGAACAAGGTTATTTACTCCATGATCGGGGTAAGTAAATATTATGACAAGAAACCGGTTTTGAAAGATATCTATCTCTCCTATTTCTATGGAGCAAAGATTGGGGTCCTTGGTCTCAACGGATCTGGAAAAAGTTCCCTTCTCCGTATCCTTGCCGGTGTGGATAAAGAGTTTAATGGCGAGACAGTCCTTTCCCCCGGCCACACTGTAGGTTTTCTTGAGCAGGAGCCGAAACTGAATGACAGCAAGACTGTGCGGGAAATTGTGGAAGAAGGGGTTCAGGAGATAGTAGATACCCTGAACGAATATAACGCTATCAATCAAAAATTCGCAGAGCCGATGTCTGATGATGAGATGAACAAACTGATCGAACGACAGGGAAAGGTTCAGGAGAAGCTGGATAGCATGGATGCATGGGACCTGGATTCGCGCCTTGAGATGGCCATGGATGCCCTGCGCTGTCCGCCGGGAGATACAGCGGTTAAGGTTATCTCAGGAGGGGAAAGACGGCGTGTAGCCCTTTGCAGGCTTCTTTTGCAGAAACCGGACATTCTTCTGCTTGACGAACCCACTAACCACCTCGATGCCGAAACTGTAGCCTGGATGGAACACCATCTGCAAACATATCCCGGCACTGTCATTGCAGTAACTCATGACCGCTATTTCCTTGATAATGTCGCCGGCTGGATTCTGGAACTCGACAGGGGACAGGGTATTCCTTGGAAAGGAAATTACTCATCATGGCTGCAGCAGAAGAAAAACCATCTGCAACAGGAGGAGAAGTCTGAGAGCGAACGGCAGAAGACCCTGCAGCGCGAACTTGAGTGGATACAGATGTCTCCAAAGGGACGCCATGCAAAATCAAAAGCGCGTATCAATTCGTATGAGTCACTCCTTGGTCAGGATATAGAAAAAAGGTCAAAAGAGCTTGAAATCTATATACCGCCCGGACCGCGGCTGGGTGATATAGTCATTGACTCTGATAACGTCTGCAAGGCATACGGCGATAATATTCTTATGGAGGGCATGACCTTTTCCCTTCCTCCGGGCGGAATTATTGGGGTCATAGGACCGAATGGAGCAGGAAAAACTACACTTTTCCGGATGATCACCGGTCAGGATAAGCCTGATTCAGGCACCTTCAGGACAGGTGAGACAGTCAGGCTGGCATATATTGACCAGAGCCGGGATGACCTTGACCCGAATAAGACTATCTGGGAGATCATCTCAGGTGGGGACGATACCATTCAGCTCGGTCGGAGACAGGTCAACTCACGCGCCTATGTAGCGCGTTTCAATTTCTCCGGCACCGATCAGCAGAAAAAGGTTTCGATGCTGTCCGGCGGTGAAAGAAACCGTGTCCATCTGGCCCGCATGCTGAAAGAAGAGGCCAATGTACTTCTACTTGATGAACCTACCAATGATCTGGACGTAAACACCATGCGTGCCCTTGAAGAGGCATTGGAGAATTTTGCAGGCTGCGCAGTTATCATCAGCCACGACCGGTGGTTCCTCGATCGCATCGCTACCCATATACTCGCCTTTGAGGGTGACAGCAGGGTGGTATGGTTCGACGGAAACTACTCCGAGTATGAGGCGGACAGAAGATCCCGACTCGGAGTTGCTGCAGACCAGCCCCACCGCATCAAATACAGACATTTGACCAGAGGGTAAATTGTCTGTTTTCCCTACTTTGGAAAGGAGCAGTTATGGCAAAGTATACAGCGACAATTGATGAAGATACCCGTCAGAGGATACTTGCACTCCCTAAGGGCACACACTTCCCAGCCTTTATGCGGAAGGCGATCACTGTATTTGTTGAGGAGCTTGAGAAGGACCCTGACCTTAAGCCCGAGAATTTCATCATTACCGTTTCGGAACGGAAAGATGCATCAGACAGAAAAAGAAGATAACTCTATATAACAGCAGCATGTCTATTTTTTCATAATATCTTCTGCTGTAAAAAAAGATACTTTACCTTGTTATGCGCCTATTATCTCATTCAGTCCGTCGACAACCTGTTCTATTTCCTCAGGAGAAGCTCTTCCGATTATTTTTCCAATTCTCTCAACGGAAAGCGTCCGAATCTGGCTTATTTTTACCCATGACTCTTTGGGTAAATTTGAGGTTTTTAATTCAAGGGTAAGAGGAAATCCTGCTTTCTGAGGCTGACTGGTTAGAGCTACGGCAATAACCGTCCCCGACCGTTCATTAAAAATATCTTGGCTTAAAATCAAAACAGGCCGTAAGCCTGCTTGCTCGCGGCCCCGCACAGGGTTCAAATCGGCCCATCGAATGTCACCCCTTAGTATTCGGGCCATTGGCTCAGATCCTCCGTTAATCCTTCATCCGCAATTGCCTTTTCAAAGGTCGGATCAAGCTTCGCGCATTCTTTTGCAAGACGGGTGCGTTTTATCCGTGCAAGTTTTTCCTTTACCGCCTCCTGAATAGCCTGGCTGCGATTCTGAAAAACATGTTTACTAACAAATGTGTCCAGCTGATCAATGTACTGTTCATCCAATGTTATCGCAATTTTTGTTTTGCCCATAAAAGCACCTCCGGTATTACTTTATATCATACCGCTGGTTTTGTGTTTCTGTCAATTGATTTTTTCGGCATAACAATGTGTTCAGCGGCGTGGCCGCTGGAATGACTGGTTGAGCGATCATTTTTCTATTTTCTGTCCATTGATAAGTTGGTTAACTTGGCAACGTCCCCCAAATACGTCCCCCTAGGAGACAGGATAGTATTATCAGTGCTTCACTTGTGAACAATGAAGATTTGTCCCTGTGCCCAGCCCCTTCTATATACACAGATGCAAGCCTTACACGCGCTCCATAATTCGTAGCAAAAGCATTAAATCAAGCAGAGAGCACTGATACATGGCCGGTCTTGCGCAATCTGGACGCCGTCTTGATCACGATCTGCACGTCACGGCCCAGCCTAGTCAGGCACTCCAGCATCTTGGCTTCCGAAATGCCGCGAAACCGTCCGCGCAGCATATTGGAAAGCTTCGGCTGAGGCATGCCGAGCAGTTCTGCTGCCTGCACTTGCGTCATTCTACGGTGCTTGATAATCTCGGCAATCTTGGTCGCCAATTGAGCCTTGACCAGCATTTCTCCCGCATCAGTCATGCCAAGATCTGCATAAACATTTGCGCTACCTTTTTCGATTTCTTTCATATTTCTGCTCCTTCCGAATGGCGGCGGGCCAGTTTCAGCCTCGCCTCGATCAAATCCATGTCTTGTTTCGGCGTCTCAATACCCTTTCGTGATTTCTTCTGGAAGCTCTAAAATGGTAAAATGGGGTCAAATCTTCATTATTGACATAAACCTTCAATTCTGATAATGAGTTCACACAACTTCCTGTCTTTCTGCATCTTTTTAGCAAGCCTTCTCCGTTCCTGGCTCACCGATGTATAGCCAACTCC
>JBAQLU010000151.1:0-11381 GCA_049302065.1 Thermodesulfovibrionales bacterium | reverse complement strand
GGGTTAGGGTGGGGGTGTTTGATGAAAATGTTTTCAACACCCTCCCCTCAAGGGAGGGGATATTTAAGATACCTCGTCCCGAAAGCCTTCGGGACTGCGGGGTAGTTCATTGTACACTTGCATGCTGAAATGAGGAGCCGCTACTGTCACTTTGCAGCAGATAATTCAGGATGAATCAGAATATACCTTTTAACTCTATCTTCAAGTCCTTCATAAGGGGTGATTCGAGGGTATCATCCTTGTTATAGGTCTTATAAAGTATATAGGTTTTATCCTTTAAAATATAAACCTCTGCTGATTCCTCTCCTGGAATCACTATCCAGTATTCTTTTACACCGAATCTTGCGTAGAGTTTCTTTTTCTGAACAAAATCTCTGTATGCAGTATTCTCTGATAGTATCTCTATCACGAGGTCTGGTGCACCCTGTATGTTCTTTTCACCGATAATATTCAACCTCTCTTTTGAGATAAAAAGGATGTCGGGCTGTACGACATTTTCACTGTCAAGATAAATATCACATGGCGCATAAAAAACCTCTCCAAGGTTATTTTCTGTCACAACTTTCTCAAGCATAAAAGCAATTTTTCTTGAAATCCTTTGATGTGTTGGTATTGGTGATGGCGTCATAAGCAGTTCTCCTTCTATAAGCTCATATCTCTCATCTTCAGGAGTTTTGAGATAATCTTCATAGGTATACTTCTTCTTTTCTATAACAGCCGGTGCCATAAGGAACCTCCTATTGCATCTTGTTTATATTCTAATGATTATATTTTATTGAATAGATGATGCGATGTCAAATTAGCAAGTAAATATTATAAAAAAGGTAAATTAAAAAAAATATGGGATCTATCCCGCTGCTTTTTCTTATTTGCCACAGAGCACACAGAGGACACGGAGAAAAGCAAAACATTCCTGAATGGCATGGTGCGGATAGCATGGAGCAACCACCCTACCGATCCCCGGCATACAGAAGTCTAATAACTATAGTCATGAATGTTAAGTAAAAAGGGATGTGTCCTTGATTCCCCATAATTGTGGCCATGAAGCTGATCGCCATTGACATGTACCCGTTATCCTGAGCCTGTCGAAGGGTGCTCTTTTTCTGTCATGAGTTATGCAACGTAAGACATAACGTCCCCCAAGAATTCCCTATTATCATAAATTGATTATATTGGCAACGTCCCGTATTTTCCGGCCCCCATGGAATTGTTAAGGTATGCAGGTAAAACCCTGCTCAGTGAAGTGGGGATCAAAAGCAAAAACCCTTTTGATCCCCAGCGTGCGCATAATCTCGAAACTGACACAATCGACAAGGCTGAGCTTCCTCCTTGACGCCGCAAGAACGGCGCTCACACCGGCCCGGTGAACGGATTCTACAATCCATTCCACGCCTATGACCGGCAGCACATCCTCCTGAAATCCTCGCACTGCTTCCACTCCCAATCGATGCTGAAGTAGGGCAAAGCTCTCAACCAGAATGTAATTAGTCGTGACAATTACATTCTCGGGTTGAAGCGTATTGCTCCACGCCATTTTCGCTTTGCTATGGTTGGCATCGTCGCGGTCGAGAAGGGCATAGAGTGCTGAAGTATCGACAAAAATGATCATTTGCCGAATGCCTCGGCAAGGTGCTTGTCATGTTCCCGGGAAATATCGCGTTTCCCCGACCGATACCGGCCGGCTACTGCCAGCGCGCGCTTCCGCTTTTCTTCAGCATTGAGAACCACGGGAGATATCAAAATAGCGTCCACTCCCTGCCGGATGAGTTCTGCCATGGAAAGTTGACGTGACGAAGCCAGCTTTTTTAACGCCTTTGCTTGTTTTTCCGTTAATTGGATCTGTGTGCGGACCATATCGCCTCCTGTGATTACACTTATGACTACATGATAACAGACTGCGGAAAGCCTGTCAATCGTAAATAGTCCCTTTAGGAATCAACGTCACTCTCCCTGATCCCCAACCATAAGTAATTGGCCCCCGGCTTATTGCGTGGACAAATACGAAAGAGCGGACTATCGTTGGATGAGTTCTTAAGATATAAATAATATATTCTGATATTCCGAGAGGTGACCGAGGGATGTGTCCTTGATTCCCCATAATTGTGGCCATGAAGCTGATCGCCATTGACATGTCCCCATTATCCTGAGCCTGTCGAAGGGTGCTCTTTTTCTGTCATGAGTTATGCAACGTAAGAATGTCCCCCAAAAATTCCCTATTATCATAAATTGATTATATTGGCAACGTCCCCTATTTTCCTTTAGATTGAACACTATTGGCTTCTTGTTGTTCCCTTACTTTGCCGAAAAAGCGCTTTTGGCCTGTAGAGTTACGCTAATCTCTCCTTGCTGGGTTAGCTGCCGAACAGAGGCATTCAAGAATTCGATGCTAACCGGTTCTTTATCTTCGCCGTAACTGACGATGACGCCTCCCGGTTCCTCAATAGCGTCTACAGGGGGGGCATCGCGAAGAATAAAAATAAGAATATCAGCTTCCGGGTCATATTTTATCTTCACCTTTTTCCTCCTTCCAATATCTTTCAATTTTACTTGTCCAATACAAGGTCAGGATTTTTCTATCATCTCCTTTTTTTACAAAAGGGACTCGTAACAAGCCATCACGACTTCTTGATTGTGCTATAAGCGCATCCATATCGCCAGGCACAACTTGTTCAGGATTACTAACCAAATTCTCTATTTCTTGCTTTGTAATGCCGAGTTTATGCTCCCACTCTGTCTGCCGTTCTTCGGCATGTCTTGTCCAGATGATTTTCATTGATTATTATAACAAAATTAATCAGCTCTCATTTGCTTCTTTTCCCTTACCATCCGCCTTAACCGCATCTTATCCTTATAATCGTTTATATCTATTGTACTCTAAGATTTCTCGGATGTGCCGGGGAGATTAAAAAGTGTATTTATTAGGTTT
The DNA here is from genome assembly GCA_049302065.1 of Thermodesulfovibrionales bacterium. GTDB lineage: Bacteria > Nitrospirota > Thermodesulfovibrionia > Thermodesulfovibrionales > SM23-35 > VGWX01. The sequence continues at coordinate 8,455 of JBAQLU010000151.1, read as the reverse complement.
GAACTCCATCGCGTTGTTTGATGCCAATTTGTCATGATTCAAGGGCTGACCCCATTGCCTTCTGACCCCATTGCCTTCTATCACTCTATCACTGGTTTGGCCTTCCAAGAAAATCATTCTGGGATATTTTTTATAATTTTAGCCGGATTCCCTGCAACAACGACATTTTCGGCAATACTTGACACAACTACAGCACCAAACCCTACTACACTATTTTCCCCAATAGTAACGCCTTTTAAAATTGCTGCTTGCCCCCCAATCCAAACATTATCACCAATATACACTGGAATAATTTTTACAGGTGCGTCGTCAGAGTGTCTGTCTTTTGACAGACTATGAAAATCAGTATCCATAATTCTGCAGTCCGCCAGGATACATTCTGATCCTACAGTAATTGACTTAGCAGATCCAAATCGCGTTCCATTCAAAAAAACTTTATTGCCAATCCTAATTATAGCTTCTCGACTATGCGTATATGGGGTAACCCTGTCGTCACAGACAACATCATCGCCAATAATGACTTTGCCAGGCCCTTTAATTATTAACTTTCCTCTTACACGGAACCTTTTCCCAAATGTTGCCATCTTCAGTATTTTCTCATATTTAATTCTATACCAAAAACTTTTTAAAAATGTGAATAATAATTCAACTGCATCTTGAGGATGATAAAAAGCTTTTTCAATTTTCGAATAGAATTTTCGCATCTTAACATACTCCTTTCAAAATATCTTCAAGACTATGAGTCCGAATTGACTCATAATGCATGTTACCGAAAAAACATGCATAGAAAGGGACTGCATTATGAGTTCACAAACCAAAAGGGAATATCTCGAAGCGATCTATCTGAGGTACAAGAGAGCTTCTCGAAAAGACAAAGCACTTGTCCTGGACGAATTTTGTGCTACCTGCGGATATCATAGGAAACATGCCATCCAGCTGCTGAAGAAATTCACCCGTTTTATAAAACCAAAAAAGAAGAAAAGGGGAAGAATACCTCTGTACAGCAAAGAAGCAATTCTTAAACCACTGAAGAAGATCTGGTTGTCTTCAAATCTTCCCTGCTCAAAAAGACTGAAAGTTCTGTTGCCGTTGTGGCTCATAATACATATATCTCCTGCCTCGCATACTCTACTATCTCTCCCTTGAATATCCTGTGCCGATATTTCGGGCAGATTACCACATGATATTTACATTCATATATCGTATGTGATAGTTTCTTAAATCTGCTCATTTGAACCTCCCTTCCCTTGGTACCTTTCAGGGAGGTTCATTTTAATTACTTTTACGGTTAAACCGCTTTACTGGACCACTACCAGAGGTAGTGGTTTTATCTCATAATAAAAACTTATTCCACATAATATTGTTTATACCATTTAACAAATTCCCTGATTCCGTCCTCAATCGTAGTTGCCGGCTTAAACCCCCCACATCTTTAATTAAATCATCTACGTCAGCATATGTTGCCGGGACATCTCCCGGTTGCAAAGGCAATAAAGTTTTTTTTGCCTTTTCGCCGAGGCAATCCTCTATAATCTCAATAAACCGCATCAGCTCAACAGGATTGTTATTACCTATATTGTAAAGTTTAAATGGTGCATAGCTTGTAGCAGAATCAGGCTTGTTTCCAGTCCAATTAGGATCAGGTTGTGGAATTCTTTCGACAATCCTGACGACTCCTTCTATAATGTCATCAATGTAAGTGAAATCCCTCTGCATTTTTCCATAGTTGAATACATCTATAGGTTTTCCCTCTAAGATAGCTTTTGTAAAGAGGAACAATGCCATATTCGGGCGCCCCCATGGACCATAAACAGTAAAGAATCTTAAGCCAGTGCATGGTAAGTTATAGAGACTTGCATATGTATGAGCCATAAGCTCATTTGCCTTTTTCGTAGCAGCATATAATGATACTGGATGGTCCACATTATGATGAACTGAAAAAGGCATCATTGTATTAGCACCATAAACTGAACTTGATGAAGCAAAGACAAGGTGTTTAACTTGGGTATGTCTGCATCCTTCTAAAATGCTGAGAAAACCTATAATATTGCTATCTATGTATGCATGAGGATTTATTATGGAATATATTACGCCCGCTTGTGCAGCAAGGTTTATCACAGCGTCAAATCTTTCAACAGAAAATATCTCCGCTATGGAGTCTCTTTCTTTAATATCTGTTTTTATAAATTTAAAATTCTTATTCCCTTCAATTTGTTTCAGCCTGTTAAGCTTAAGATTGACATCATAATAATCGTTAAGATTATCAATACCTATTACTTCCTTGTTCTTTTGGATCAATTTTTTGCAAAGGTGAAATCCGATAAAACCAGATGCTCCTGTAACCAAAATTTTCATATTAAACAATATCTCCTAATAAACATAATGGTTAAAAAAAGTTCCCATAGCGATTCTGATAAGGCATCAGATTAACCCCCTTTTCTTTGTTTTGCTATGAATATTTCATCAAATACATATTATAATAAATAGATGTGTGATTCCAGTCACAGAATTTTAACATGTATTTTGTTTAAATACATTAGATATATAAGTAGCAAGTTAGATTCTCAGTAAACTATTTGATAAAATAAATACGAGATGTTTATGGTTACAATATTTCAAATTAAGACAATAAAATGGAGCAGACAAACATGAAAACAAACCATGGTTTCAAAACAATTATTATGCTGTTTAATATCTTATTGTTAGTTTCTGTAGCCTATGCGGCTGACTATTATGTTTCACCAACCGGCAACGATTCCAATCCCGGTACAATAGATAAGCACTGGCAACATATTGCTTTTGCAACATGTGGTGGAGCTTATGGCTGTCCTATTGTGACTAATAATCCTAATAAATTAAAAGCTGGTGATACCTTATATATTAAGGGTGGAATTTATAATGAACATGACATAGTATTTGCAAATTCAGGTTCATCTGGAAATTACATTACCATAAAGAATTATCCTAATGAGACTCCTATCATCAACGGTGGATATACAACACCATCCGGTTCTACTTTTCATCCAACTTTTGAAATTGATAATAAAAATTATATTATGTTTGATGGTCTTGAAATAACACAAGGATTAAGGGCAAACGTCAGGATTGCATACGATCATCCAACAGATCATATTATAATACAAAACTGTAATCTTCATGACTTTGTTTGCTCTGACAATAGTGGTCAGTTTTATATTGGTGCGGGCGGAGCATCGAATATTACGATTAAAAATAACCTGCTTCATGGTGTTTATAATTATGCAAACAGGGGACTAAATACGACCTCAATAATGATATTTAACGCCCATGATAATATCATTATCCAAAACAATGAGATTTATCATTCCAATAAGGCTATTTACTATAAGCATTCTGACAACTCAAATTATGCTACAACTATTAAAAATAATCTTATTTATGATATGGAAGATAGTGTCGGTGCAATTTCCCTCAATATGCAACACGTTGTAGTTGAAAATAATATTATTAGGGATTCTATAAAAGCAATTAGGTTATGGCATGACGATGCTCTTTGTTCGGATTTAATAACTTCTTATATTACTCTCAATCATAATACAATCGTAGATTGTACTCAAGGTATTATTTTAGGAAGGAAGTGGGTTTCAGGGACGAAATGTGATGGAGCAAATAATACAACTATTACAAATAACATTGTTTATGGGTATACAGGAAATGAACATAGGGGGTTGTCAATTCACGCCAACTGGCAGGGAGATGATAATATAGCCAACAATGGTGATGAGACTGATGAGAGTGCAACGACACTAACCTATAATCTGTTTTATTCAAGTACGGTTACAGTTCCTATTTCTATGCTTTCTGATGCAACTACATCTCCTTATAACGGATATTTTGATACTACATCATGTCCTGCCTCAATGACTTGCAGTAATAATACACAATCTGCTCCAAACTTCGTTGACTATACAGGAAAGAATTTTACTCTTGCTGCAGGAAGTGCCGGAAAGAATGCAGCCAGTGATGGCACTGACATTGGTGCTGATATTTCAAAAGTTGGTCCCATCCAGCAGACTGGTTATAAAAAACCGAAGAGTCCACTCATACTGCAGTAGTTTAATGATTAAAATAACGTTCGTGCCAGATGACAAAAGAAATGAGGGAGAAAATCTTTTCATCATGATTTGAATGAATGGTGAAATGTTCATCAAGAATTTGGCGAATGTAAGTATTGTTAAATAGTTTGGATCTTTGCAGATTATCATCTCCTAAAATTTCTTTAACATATGATTTCAATGATCCTCGAAACCAGACTGTCAATGGGACTGAAAACCCTTTTTTCTTCCTGTAAATAATCTCTTTCGGCAATATCTTTTCTGCAGCCTTTTTCAATAAATATTTCTTTGTAAACCCTTTGAGCTTTAAAGATGATGGTATAGACCAAAAAAATTCAACAAGTTTATGGTCAAGATAGGGCACCCGAACTTCCAGGGAATGAGCCATGCTTACACGGTCTGTAAGAGCAAGTAAATCATCGACAAGATACGTCTGCATGTCTATATTCAAGAGCTTGCTCAGATTATCATTTCCATTTACACTGTGCCAATATTGCTTATAGACAGTATATCCACTGTCAAGCGGCATCTGTTCTTTTATCTCATCAGTGAATAATTTATCTTTTTCAGTGTCATCAAATTTTGCAATAATAGAGTAGTACCTGTCCTTTATTGGTAGAGAAGCTGCCCTTACAAAACGCTTAAGCCGTTGAGAAAAATGATTCCCTGTTCTCGAATCAGGCAGACAATCTGCAAGAGGAATAACAGCATCTCTTATGCAATGAGGTATTTTCCTGTAATATTCACCGAACATTGTTCCTAAATATCTTTCATAACCTGCACAAAGCTCATCACCACCCAGACCGCTCAATGCAACAGTCACGTGCTTAACTACTTCCTGACTCAGATAATAATTTGGAATTGCTGATGCATCACAAACCGGTTCATCAAAATGCTCAATGATTTTCGGCAAAATAGATACGATGTCAGGCTCAATTATAAATTCCCTATGTTTTGTATGAAAACGATTTGCTACCTTATTCGAATATATTCGCTCATCAAATGTTGAACCACCCTTGTCGTATCCGATTGAAAAAGTCTCCACAGGCTGATTACAGAGCTTGCTCATTATTCCGACCACGAGACTCGAGTCAATCCCTCCACTCAAAAAGGCACCAAGGGGCACATCACTTATTAAGTGACTCTTAACTGTATTAGTAAAAATTTCAAAGAACTGTTCGATATAATCCTCTTCTTTTAAAACAGGATATTCATCATGCTGAATATTCCAGTAACAAGATGTCTGTATTTCATTATTTCTGCAAATTAAAGAATGACCCGGAAGAAGCTTCTTTATACCCTTGAACATACTTGTTGTGTATGGTACGTATCCGAAAGTAAAAAACTGATTAACTCCCTCTAAATTAAGCTCCCGATGAAATCCTGGAAAGGCTAAAATACTCTTGATTTCCGATGCAAAAAGAAAATTAGTTCCATCCCAGAAGTAATATAGTGGCTTGATCCCAAACCTGTCACGTGCAATAAACAGTTGATTTCTTGTTTTGTCTATGATTGCAAATGCAAACATTCCGCGGAGTTTCTCAGGTGTTTTATCTCCGAATTCCTCATATAGATGGAGGATGGTTTCTGTGTCTGATTGTGTATAAAACTTATGTCCTTTTTGTTCCAGTTCAGTGCGCAATTCCTGATAGTTATAAATTTCGCCGTTAAACACAATCCATAATGATTCATCTTCATTATGAATCGGCTGATGACCTGAATAAACATCAATAACACTTAACCGTCTCATAGCTATCGCCATGCTTCCATTGATAAAAACCCCCCTATCATTAGGTCCTCGATGACTCATGGTATCGCACATCATCTCAATGATATCCGGGACAATCCTGCTCTCAGTAGTTAACCAGCCACAAATTCCGCACATTTCTGTAAGGATTTCCTCCCGGAGATTAAATTTTCATAGAGACTGGAAAGCCTGCTACCAATCAGATCAAAGGAATAATGCTCTTCAACAAACCGCCTGCCATGCTCACTTAATTTGTTTGCCAATGTAAGATCTGATAAGAGCGCCGATATATTTTTGAGGAAATCTTCCGGCGTGTTTGCAAAAAGGACATGCTCACCATGCTTAAGATTAATGCCCTCACATCCTATTTCGGTTGAAACGATGGGAATGCCTTGTGATAGTGCATCCAATATCTTCAATCTGGTTCCTCCTCCATCTCTTATCGGACAGACAAAGATACGAGCTTTCCGAACATAGGGCCTGACGTCCTGTACGTGTCCAATGAGGTGAATATTGTTATCGTTCGAGACAATTCTTCGAAGATGTCCTGAAGGGTTTTTCCCTAAAATGGTCAGAGAAATATTCGGATAGTATTTTTTAAGATGAGGCCATACCTGTTCACAGAAAAAAATCATTGCATCGGCATTCGGATACCAGTCCAGTGAACCGGTGAAAATAAGGCCATCATTTTCATCAGAACGGGGATAATGAGCAAAATACTCACAATTGACACCATTCTCAATAGTTGTAGTTTCAACTTTACCGGTTATTTCGTTCAGCCGCTGCTTATCAATATCTGACACAACAAGATTCATATCATATCTTGGACAGAATTGTTTTTCATAGTTTTGAAGTTTGAGACATTCATTCCTTAAAAAGAATCTCTTTAAAAAATTATGTTCATTCGACATTCTTCGCATCATCATGTCAGATTCAATATTGTGATGATTTAGTACTTTAACTATTTTTGAATTGATTCTATTGAGAACATTTTCAGTCAGTCCGATTGTGTCTGAATGAATAAGATCAATATCATAGGTGGATATAAAATCAAGAATCTTATCTCCCAGATCTTCAGACTGGTAAAGACGAACAGAATATGGTAAGTCAGTCATCAGACTTTTGGCAGCATCAGATATTTTTTTAATCTTATTATGGAAATCGCAATGAATGAAAAATACTTTTTTGCAATATTCTTCCAAATTATTTTGCGCATACTGTAAATCCGATTTCAAAAGGAGATCTACATCCCTATAAAAAGAAACAAGATAAACTTCATGTCTTTTGGATAACTCGAGCAAAAGCCCTCTGCTCCTCTGCAGAGCTCCATAGCCGGTATCAGGATACAGCATGAAATGGGATATCCAGAGAATCTTCAATGTGAGATCAAGTTGGAAAGTATTAATTTAGAGAGTGAACAATAAGGCCAGCATTTTCTATAATATGTATATGATTTTGACCTAAAAAAAAATAGTTGATAGATGTGTTATTTTTAAGACGCTCTTCTAACTTATTGCCGTCAAAATAAAAAGCTTTATAACCATACTTCTTCATTATATTGAAAAGAATGAAGGAGTCAGTACCCTCTAAATCCGGATTACTATTAATCTCTATTAGCCACGCCGGCTTTGATTTCGCAATGAGTTTAACTGCCCCTCTTACAACGGATAATTCATGACCTTCAACATCGCATTTAATAAAATCAATTTTATTGGGAGATCTAGAAAAAAAAGAGTCTAAAGACTTTGCTTGAATAATAAATTTATCCATAAAATTGTTATTATTCTGATTCTCTTTGACTATTTTAGCTTGATAATAATTTTTACCTCCTGATTCGTACATAGGAATTTCCATTAATACTTCCCCATCTTTATCAGATATAGAGAAATTACTTAAGTGGACATTATTTAATTTAAATTTATTAACGAAATATGCTAAGAGATTAAAAGTCGAAGGAATTGGTTCAATGCTAAAAACACGACCTTTGCTACCCACTAATTCAGAGAGTATCTTGGTATACCACCCAATATTCGCACCTATATCGATAACACAATCGCCAGATGTTATTAATAACTTAATAACATGAACATCGGCTTCGTTAAAAGATATTAACGAGCGAGTATAATATATTTTCTTTATAGTTAACAATAAACCATCAGGTAAAACATTAAGCAATAAATTTTTAATATATCTCTTAAGTAAGGTCATCAATAGTTACCAGTTTAAATTAGTTGATTATAACGCAGTAATTAGTTTTCTTTCCCCAAGTTTTTTTGTTACTACAATAACAATAATAGTAGTGCCGATAGTATAACATTGATGTGAAAGTGCCTGATGCAAAACAAACTTATAAAGCTAGTGTCTCGTCAAATCTCAAGTGTCGGATAGAGACGAGATAGTTTTATCCTGGCATCCTCGGCAGTGAATTGCCAATTAACCTTCGCATTTTTGTTGTTTCTGAATTTCTGCCATGCCGCTGCCTCTTTCCTAACAATTTCGATATCGTCGATTCTTCTGTTCAGGCACTGGCCCGTAAGCACGTTCAATTCTATCTCGGCCATATTCAACCAGCTTCCGTGCTTCGGGGTATACACAAACTCAAACCTGTCCCACA
>JBAQLU010000150.1:0-2012 GCA_049302065.1 Thermodesulfovibrionales bacterium | reverse complement strand
TGTGTATAAGAGACAGGGACAAGGGTGAGCGATTGATTTTCTATTACCACTAGTTTTCCACATTGACCCCGTTAGAAGCTCCATATTTCCTGCTCAATGTCCGAGAAATCTGTAAATAACTAAGCTTCTAACGGGGTTGACAAGGGGTTTTGATAGATTAAAATAAAATAATAACCTTTATTAAGGTTTTGAGATAAAAAAGTTTAATAAACATTAATAATTATGAAAAGAATTCCAATTAGTAAACTTCACCATATAAAAATACCTCAAATAAAGAGATATTTGACGATTAAAGAAGTAGCTGATTTATTAGGGGTTACCACTCTTACCATTCGTAATTGGGATAAACAGGGGAAGCTAAAAGCTATTCGCAACCCAATAAATAAATACCGCATCTATAAACCTGGAGATATTGAACTTTTTATACGAAAAATTGAATCCCAAGGAAAAATTCAATTAGGTTAATAATAGCTGATTGAATCAATAATATAATTTGCTAAAAGCAGGTAATCTTCAAATATTCGCTCTTCAGCGCTGATACCAATTGAGTAAATATATCTCCTATCTCCCTCCCTCAAAATGATTAACTCGGAAATTGAAGCGGTGGCTTTGCCAAAAATCACTACCTTTGACTCCAATATAACCCCATTCTCAAAAAAATCTTCTCTAATATTCTGCCAAGAGGTTAAACCTCCTTTTTCTTTTAGAATTTCAGTCTCTTCTTCAAAAATTTTCCTTAAGACTAAAGGGTAAGGTTTCTCTAAATCCTCAGGGCTTAATTCTCTTTTTGTTACTAACATTGTTATTCCGTCAGGATTAACTAAATAAAGCAAGATTTTTTCTTTTTCCGCAATTTCTTTTGGCCAAATTAAGGTGAGGTCAATCTCTAATTTCTGCCAATTAGGATATTTTAAAGAAAATCTATCAATACTAAAATATCCAAACTTGGTATTTTCCAAAATTCCTAATCCAATTAAAAATACTCAACACCCGAGGTTGAGTAGAAAAACACTCTCCTCTCCTTGGCCGATTTCTTAAGGAGTACAAAACAAGTTTTCACAAAGGAGCTCATTACAAGCTTCATTTTGTTATTGACTAAAGATACTATCTTTATGTCTTTCGTGCCCGCCAAAAAAATCAAGCAAAAATTCTCTCTAATATATTTTCACTTTCAATCGAGCATTAAGAGCCTTAGCAACCTTTCGTAAAAAAGCAAGGCTTGGATTATAACTTCCTGATTCAAGTCGAGAAATAGCCGATTGCTTTGTCCTTATCTTTTGAGCTAATTCTTTTTGAGTTAAACCCCTTTCTATCCTTTTCTTAATAAGCATAGCAATTAAGCTAAATTCGGGTCCTAATTTTTCATAGGCCCTTTTAATTCCTTTATCTTTTAATAATTCAGTTTTGAATTGTTTATAATTTTTCATACTAATTAAGTATAACTTATATGTTATAACCCTGTCAAGTGTTTAAGTTTCGTAAAAGCATTGTTTATTTCTTTTTTAGGAATTTTTGCTGATTTCTTAATAAAGCCGTGAAGAAGAATAATTTTGTTTTTATAAAAAGTATAAAAAATTCTCACTTCTTGCTTTCCCCTAATTCTGAGTTCAAAAAGTTGTTCAGAAATTCTCTTTGCATGAGGCATTCCCAAGCGAGGGCCAAACAACTCTAATAAATCAATTGTTCGCAAAACTTTAGCAACTGTCGGTTTCTCTAAAGATTTAATAAATTTTTCCAATGGCTCATCGAAAATTTGAATTTCCATAAAATCAATTATATCAAATCTCCGGCGGAATCGCCGGAATTTTTAAAATCCTAAATTCTAAATCACAAATTCTAAACTGCTTTCGTTATTTTAACAAATTTTAACCCGTAGCCCAACTAATCTAATGGGTTGTTGGTTTTCAATCAGAAATTTTAAAAGAAGCTTTTTTGCTTCTTTTTTTAATATTTCAAAATTACCAGTTGGCTCATTTAGAGTTTTTGATTTGGTGTAGGTTTCAAAACTGGAA
>JBAQLU010000149.1:0-9982 GCA_049302065.1 Thermodesulfovibrionales bacterium | reverse complement strand
TAAGGACACCTTTAAACACCCTCCCCTTTATCCCCTCCCCTCAAGGGAGGGGCGATTCTTAAGTCCCCTCTCCCTTGAGGGGAGAGGGCAAGGGTGAGGGTGTGTGGCTTTACTTATGAACTCCTTAGTAATTGACCCCGCAACAATTGAATGACTATAGTAATTCATTGCACTGCCATTTGTAGTTAGGCTTGGGACAGAGCCAGTTGTATCGCTTATTGACCTGAGAGAGGGTTTCAGGGAGGGTTTCTCGATCCATATCACCTTTGAATATGGCTTTCTTTTCGTTTCCTCTGCTGGTGACATGGTAGACAGCACCGGGGCATTCAATGCGCAATTGACGAGCCATGATTAAGAAAGTATTATTTACCATTCTCCTATGTCAAGAAAATAGACCTGACCCTCACGACCTTGGATAGCTCCAGTTTTAAAGTCAATAGCAAGATGACTTATACACGGAATAATTGTTAATAAAGACGACTTAGCATAAAATAGTAAATATGAAACATTCTCTCATGAAAAAAGTCACTACCGGATATGTTTTAGCATTAGTACTTCTGATAGGCATTGGCGTGTACTCATATAAAAGCCTACAGAAGCACATTGAATCATCCTCTCTGGTGATAAAAACCCAGATGATCCTAAAGAGACTTGAGATTGTCCTTACCAAGACAACCGAAGCAGAGACCGGTCAACGTGGCTACATCATCACAGGAGACGAACGATATCTTAATCCCTACCATGATGCTGTTGCAGAAATTTCGCAGGAAATTAAAGAACTTCGAAAATTGCTTATGGATGCCCCGAATCAGAATCGAAGGCTTGACGACCTTGAACCTTTGATTGCGGAAAAATTGAGTGGACTTAAGGAAAGGATTGATTTAAGAAAGCAAAGGGGTTTTGAGGCTGCAGCACAGCAAGTCCGAACTGGTAAGGGCAGAATGGTTATGGGCAGGATCAGGAAGATTATCAGTGAAATGGAAGACAAAGAGTGGAATATATTGAGACAAAAGATCGCAGAAACAGAAAAAAACAGACGGAACACTATCAAGCTAATCATTGTTGGAAGTTTCATAGCTTTTGTTATGGTTGGAATGGCGGGTTTTACTACTTATCGAGAGCTGAAAAAGCGTCAACAGTCAGATGAAACTTTACAAAAGACATATGACGAATTAGAACAAAAAGTTGAAGAACGTACTGCAGAATTGCAAAAGATCAATGAATCTCTTAAAAAAGAAATCACATATCGAAAGCAGGCTGAGGAGTCGTTGTGGGAGAACGAGGCGAAAATTAGATCTCTCCTCCGTGTCATGCCTGATTTGATGTTTCGTGTCAGCCGGGACGGCATCATTTTGGATTACAAACCTTTCAAGGGGGTAGACCTTTATGCCCCCCCAGAAGTATTTCTTGGCAAAAAAATAGATGAAGTGTTGACGGCTGATGTAGCCCAGATAGCAATGCGATATATAGAGCTGACCCTCCAGACCGGAGAGACACAACAATTCGAGTACCAACTTCCCATTCAAGGAATTATGCGAGATTATGAAGCGCGATCCGTTGCTTCCGGTAAAGATGACGTAATAGCCATCATACGCGACATTACCGATCGCAAGCAGGCGGAGGAAAAATTGAAAACTGCATCGAGAGAATGGCGAGCTACCTTTGATTCTACAACCGATCTAATTATGTTTTTTGACAGCGAGATGGAAATTATTAAAGCCAATCTTGCTACTGCAAGATTTTTTAACAGACCTTTAAACGAAATACTTGGGAAAAAATGCTTTCAACTATTTCACGGGACAGACGAACCTCCAGATTCCTGTCCACATGAAAGAATGAAAAAGACAAGAAAAAACGAAGAGGATGAGTTATATATACCTGAAAGTGGAATCTGGATACGGATTTCAGTTGATCCCATATTCGATGATAAAGGCAATATAACCGGCTCCGTTCATATTATTAGAGACATCACAGAGCAAAAAAAGGTGGAGGAAAAGCTTCGCACCTATCAAGAGCAGCTTCGGTCTCTGGCATCCCAATTATCATTGATCGAAGAGCAGGAACGACGGCGTATTGCAACAGACATACACGACCATATAGGTCAGACCTTAGCTTTGTGCAAGATCAAGTTAGGAACGTTGCAAGAATCATTTTCTTCAACTGATTATGCAGAATCTATGAATGAAATACGAAATCTTATCGAACAGACAATCCAGTACACTCGGTCACTGACATTTGAGCTCAGCCCCCCGATTCTCTATGAACTTGGATTAGAGGCTGGAGTTGAATGGCTTGGAGAACAAATTTTAAGAAGGCACGGTATCAATTTTGAATTTGAAGACGATAGGAAGTCAAAGCCGTTAAACGACGAAGCTCGTATCCTTTTATTCCAGGCAGTGCGCGAGGTACTGATTAATGTTGCCAAGCACGCACAGGCACATAACGCAAGAGTATCAATCCAAAGAGATAATGATAACATACGAATCAATGTCGAAGATGACGGGATTGGATTCGATGCATCAAAAATTGACTCTTTTTTGGGAGATATCAAAGGATTCGGATTCTTCAGCGTCCGTGAACGATTGAATTATATCGGAGGATACATTGAGGTAGAATCTAAACTTGGCCGAGGAACCCGTGTTACCTTGGTAGCCCCACTGAAAAGAGAAAACGAAAATAGGGAGAAAACATGAGTATTATTAGGATTATCTTGGCTGATGACCATAAGATTGTGCGAGAGGGACTAAAAGCCTTGCTTAATAAGCAGCACGGTATGGTAGTAATTGCTGAGGCAGAGGACGGACGAACGACCGTTAAATTGGTACGGGAACTATTTCCCGATATGGTTATCATTGATGTTGGTATGCCTGATATGAACGGCATTGAAGCTACTCGAAAGATTATCGAAAAGGTTCCTAAAGTCAAGGTAATCGCCCTATCGATGCATTCTGATAGGCGGTTTGTGGGAGAAATGCTCAAGGCAGGTGCATCAGGCTACCTGTTAAAGGATTGTGCCTTTGAGGAACTCGCCAATGCCATCCGCGCAGTAGTTGCAAATCGTACGTATTTGAGTCCGGAGATAGCCAATAATGTAATTAAAGACTATGCACATATTTTATCGAAAGAAAACCTATCAGTTTTTTCCATTCTAATAGCCAGGGAACGTGAGGTCCTTCAGCTTATATCTGAAGGCAAAACAACAAAAGAAATTGCCTTCCACCTTAAAGTGAGCGTAAAGACTGTAGAAACATACCGGCAGCAGATCATGGACAAACTGGATATTCATAGTGTAGCTGAGCTTACAAAGTATGCCATCCGTGAAGGCTTGACCTCCCTTGAAAACTGATTGATAAGGTATTTCGAAGTCAAGAATCAGGGTTTCAACGATTGTGCAAATATCTAATAATAATTTATTCTTTTATTTGATATGAAATTAAAAGGGGTAATTTGGAATGGACAAGTACTTTTTATATTACGTGACGATGATTCCATAAACTTTTTTCTCAAAGCTGGTTATGAAATAGTGGAATTATGTTTATGTCCCCAATGCAAAGGGATGGGATTTAGAGTAAAAAATGAAGAAAAGAATGAAAATGAATCAATGATTAAAAAGATAATTTAGTTTATGAAATAGATAGCATGTACTGTAATTTATTTATTATACTCAGCGTTAGAAATCGTAATCAATTTGTCATTGTCCGGCTTGACCGGACAATCCAGTGTTTTCTGGATTCCCCGATCGAGTCGGGGAATGACGTTGTTGTTGATTTATGACGCTCTGTATAGAACTAATAATTACTACTAACTAAAAAATATGCCATCTATACAGGACTGACCTTCCTCGAAAAATGATTATGTATTGTAAGTCCTGACCAATTTATAGCGTATATACTAATTCTTATAATAATTAAAAACTAAGGTATTTAGAAGAATGAAATCAGGGATTTCCTGATTTACAACTTACTTAGTGTCTGTTTATAACTACAGTAAACCCTCAAAAGTATGTCATTCCCGCAAGCAAAGCGCGTCGGGAATCCTTCTTAAAGAAAGATCCCGGACAAGCCGGAATGACAGAGAAACACTGATTGCTTGAGTTTATAAACAGACTCTACTTAGGATGATCAATATTTAATATAGGGGGGAAAAGATTGGCTTATATTATAGGACAGTACTTAACGATTTAGGAGGTGCCATATGAGAAAAAAAGTGATAGAGAGTATCAGGGAAAAAATAAGATTACTTAATTATATTGTAATCTTCGTTGTATTTGTATTGTTGTTTTTGATAGTACGCTTTTTATATTATGCATGGGACTTTATTACAAACCCTTCAATAGTAGCAATGCTCTCGATACTTGCTCTTCTGAGTATTATAGGTCTTTACATATCAAATAAGGTTTCAAAGCAGGCTTCAAACGAGATAGAGGATTATAGTAGCAAGCTCGATAATATGCTGAATCTCACTTTGGATATAAGGGAAGAAAAGTATGGTGACATCCTGTTAGAGAAGATATTGGGATATGCATTAGCAATTACTGATGCTCATGCAGGGTCTATCATGTTGCTTGATAAAGACAGGCTTGTTATTAAAAGTGTGAAGGGGCCGGAGAGTAAGAAATTGCTTGGAGTTTCAATGCCAAAATCCGATGGAATAGCAGGGTGGGTTGTACAAAAAGGGGAACCAGTGATTGTAAATGATGTCAATCAAGATGACCGGTTCAATCCTGAGATAGATAGACTGACAGGTTATGAGACAAGATCAGTACTCTGTGCCCCGTTGAAGTTAAGCACAGGCGTTATCGGAGTAATTGAACTATTGAACAAAACTACGAGTTTTTTCACTCAAAAGGATGCAGAGATTATAACGTATTTTGCAGATCAGGCTGCCATAGCGATCGACAGGGCAAATTTTTATGAGGATCAAAAGAATTTTGAGATTCATCTTACCGATATTTTGCTCAATGCCATCGACAATAGCCTCGAAAAACGCGGACATTCAAAGAGAGTAGCAAAATACAGTCTTTTAATTGCACATGCAATGAATATGACAGAGAGCGAGAAGAAAAGATTATACACTGCCTGTCTGCTCCATGACATTGGTTTTTTGAATATATTCTCGCGGGAAATTTCATCCATAGACGAATATAAAACGCATTGCCAGATTGCCTATGAAATGCTGAGTCCAATAAATTTTTATGCTGATATTGCGCCCATTGTTTTTCACCACCATGAACGATATGACGGCAAAGGGTATCCTTCAGGATTGAAAGGAGAGGACATCCCGGTGGAGTCCAGAATAATTGCCATTGCAGAAGCGTTTGATGTTATGGTGAGCAAAGAGTCATACAGATATAACATAGGATTTCATGAGGCAATCGAAGAACTAAAGGAAAATGCAGGAACCCAATTTGACCCTCAATTTGTAGAGGTTTTCATTAACAATGTAACCCCTGAACATGTGCAATAACATAAAGATGGAGTTTTAAAAAACGGCTGAAGAATAATCAGTTACTAAGGAGTTCATAAGTAAGGCCACATTGACTGTCATTCCAGCTTGTCTGGAATCCTTCTTAAAGAAAGATGCTGGACAAGCCAGCATGACAGAATATTTAAACGTATGTGACCTTACTTGTGGTCTTATTAGTAAATAAGTAGAGATGATAAAAATTTATATATGAAAAAGAATCGTTTGATGATCTTCGGAATATAATGTTAGAGATGACTGAAAATATGCATAAGAAAAAAGGGTTGATGGAGAGTGAAGAGCGTTATAGAAATCTTGTTGAAAATTTATCCGATGTCATTTGCAACATTGCAGCGGACGGAACATTTATTTCACTAAATCCTGCATTTGAAAAGATTACAGGTTGGTCATGCTCCGAATGGATAAGTAAATCCTTCACCGGTATTATACATCCCGATGACTTGCCTCGGGCGATTGAAAAATTTCAACAGGTTTTACAAAGAGAGACTCCTGATCTGTTTGAACTACGTATCCTCTCGAAGTCTGGTGAGTATCTGACAGGAGAGTTCACTGCCAGTTCACAGATTAAAAATGGAAATGTGCTTGAAGTATGTGGAATCGCTCGCAATATCACCGAGCGAAAAAAGGCAGAGGAGAAAGCCGTTTTATTAACAACAGCAATTGAATCATTGCCAATCGGGATTACCATCAGCGATGCGGAAAAAAAGATTGTATATACAAATACCGCAGAGGCAGTCATTCATGGATACACGGTTGAAGAATTAATCGGCACGAATGCAAGAATATTTGCCCCCACTGAACTATGGAAACCTATAAATTTTGAGCAATTATACGAAATGAGAATCTGGAAACGGGATTCTATAAACATCCGAAAGAATGGCGAAGTGTTTCCTGTCCAGTTAACGTCTATTGCTGTAAAAGATGCAAATGGAATGCCAATCGGTATAATTACTGCATGCGAAGACATCACTGAGCGCAAGGAGACAGAAAAAAAACTTATCGATTATCAAAAACAGCTTCAATCTCTTGCTTCGCAGTTGTCATTAATAGAGGAGCAGGAACGAAGACGCATTGCAACTGACCTGCATGACCATATCGGTCAGACTCTGGCTTTATGCAAGATTAAGTTAGGAGCGCTTTATGAATCAACTCCACATAATCTTGCAGGATCCCTGAATGAAATCCGCGGCCTTCTTGAGCAGACGATCCAGTACACGCGGTCTCTGACATTCGAACTCAGCCCTCCGATTCTTTATGAACTGGGGTTTGAGGCTGCGTTGGAATGGCTGGGCGAATAAATTCTCAATAAGCATGGTATCCTGTTCCATTTTGAAGATTAATGTTGAAACAGAAACCGGTGAAGTGAAATGAGCATACGGATTCTCTTGGCTGATGACCACAAGATAGTAAGAGATGGCCTTAGGGCTCTGCTTGCAAAACAATCCAATATGGAGGTAATTGCCGAGGCAGAGGAAGGAAGAACGGCGGTGGAGCTGGCAAAGAAACTGTCGCCGGATGTGGTTATCATGGACATCGCTATGCATGATATAAACGGCATTGAAGCTACCCGAAAGATTATCAAAAAGGTTCCTGGCGTCAAGGTAATTGCCTTATCAATGCATTCTGACAGGCGATTTGTGGGAGAAATGCTTAAGGCAGGGGCGTCAGGCTACCTGCTCAAGGACTGCGCTTTTGAAGAACTGATCAATGCTATTCGTGCTGTAGTTGCAAACCGTAATTATTTAAGCCAAACGATATCCAATAATATAATTAAAGATTATGCACATATCTTATCAAAGGACAATCTTTCGGTTTATTCTATCTTGACACCCAGAGAACGCGAAGTACTTCAGAGTCTGGCTGAAGGTAAATCAACAAAGGAAACTGCCTTCATGCTTCAAATAGGTGTGAGGACTGTCGAGACATTCCGCCAAATGATCATGAATAAGCTGGATATTCACAGCATAGCCGAGCTTACCAGATATGCCATCCGTGAAGGACTGACCACCCTCGAAGCCTGATCCTGGTGTCCTTTCCCTCTTTTGTCATTGCGAGGCGAAGCCGAAGCAATCTTAAAACTTTGGGCAAGCTCCACAACCTCAAAAGACGAGATCCCTCGCTGTTTATCTTGAACTAACAAAGAGATTGCTTCGCTACGCTCGCAATGACAGTTGGCGAAGGACTCGAAATGACAAAATAGTAAAGTTACTTATTCAGGTATTTCGAGGCCCAGAATCAGGTTTTTCCTGATTATAATAATTCAAATTACTATATAGAATTATCATTAGGCATTCTATAAGTACATAATATGCATTCAATGATACTGTGAAGGAGTATCCTTTGAATAAAAAGCAAAAAATCCTTTTAGCAGATTATGAAGAGAAGAGTATAAAGCTCATGGGAGCGATACTTCAAAGCTGTAACTATGACATAGAGACAGCAAAAAGCGGTCTTGAGGCATTAGAAAAAACAAAAGAAACATCTCCTGATTTAATTTTATTAGATATTTTTATGCCTGGGATGGACGGATATGAAGTATGCAAAACACTGAAAGAAGACCCTTCAACTCAGCATATCCCTGTTGTAATGGTTACCGGACTGGAAGTAAAGGATTCTAAGATTAAAGGCCTCGATGCAGGGGCAAATGATTTTCTCACAAAGCCTGTTGACAGGATAGAGTTAATCCTTCGTGTTAAAAATCTGCTGAAGGTTAAAGAATTCGATGATTTTATGCTCTGGCATAACCAAATGCTCGAAGATGAGGTTAGAAAGAGAATCTATGAATTGCAAGATGCAATGGATGATATTGAAAGGTGCTACAATGAAATAAAAGAAAGCTATATTGAGACTATTCATCGACTGACATTGGCTTCTGAATACAAGGATGAAGAATCAGCAAACCATATTAAGAGAATTGGCCATTATTGCAAGGTGATTTCAGAGAGACTTGAAAAATCGAATACGTTCATAGAAACTATTTGCTATGCCAGTCCCATGCATGACATAGGAAAGATAGGAATACCTGACAGTATTCTACTCAAATCGGGAGAACTGACAAACGAAGAGTTCGAGATAGTGAAGAGTCATACAATTATAGGTGCAAGGATACTTAGCAATTCCAAATCTGAATTTTTGAGGGCTGCTGAGGTTATAGCTTTAACACATCATGAAAGATGGGATGGAAGTGGTTATCCAAGTGGACTTAAGGGAGATAATATCCCCCTTATGGGAAGGATAGTGAATATAGTTGACCAGTACGATTCATTGAGAAGTAAAAGGCCTTTTAAGCTTAACCTCAGCCATGAAAGGGCTTATGAAATAATCACAATTGGCGATGGAAGGACAATGCCTGGGCATTTTGATCCTCAGATACTTCAGACATTCAAAGACACTCATAAGCAGTTTGAGGAGATATACGAAAGCCTTAAGGATTGACCTGAATATTCAAAAAGTTGCTTTACTATTGTGATTTGCAAAAAAGAAATTTGACAATAATCATTAGAATAACGCGCTATTACAAAATATAACACCTTAAAAAATCGCAAAGTCCTCGGTTATCAGGAATTTTGATGCCAAAACTCAGGATTCACCTGATTGTTTATATGTTCAAAATGATATAACTTAAAAATATGGACAAAAAATTGCGCATACTAATACTTGAAGATAATGCAAATGATGCTAAGTTGATGGAATATGAATTGCATAAAGGGGAAATAGAATTCATTTCAAGGCGGGTTGATACAAGAGAAGCCTTTGATAAAGAACTAAAAGATTTTAAGCCCGACATTATCCTCGCAGATTATTCTCTCCCAACATTCGATGCTCCTTCTGCGCTGACAATTGTAAAGGATAATTGTCCTGATGTGCCTTTTATCTTAGTATCAGGTGTAATAGATGAAGAATTGGCAATTGAAATAATTAAGAGAGGTGCAACGGATTACGTATTTAAGCATCGGTTGTCACGGCTTGTGTCCGCGTTAAGACGGGCACTACAGGAGAAAGAATATCAAATCGAGCGTAAGGCAGCAGAGAAAAAGCTTTTGGAAAATCAAACCAAGCTTGAAGCGGTTGTGGAGACATCAGGGGCTTTAATCGTTCTCAATGATCCCGATGGTAGAATCGTAATGTTCAATCGTGCCTGTGAGGAATTGACCGGCTACAAGCGAGAGGAAGTTATAGGAAAAACCATCGCAGAGGTATTTCTGTCTCCCGAATGGATTCCGGTTGTACAGAAAAGATTTTCAGATCCGTATGCACCTGAGGTGCGTGCGCCACATGAAAATCCATGGATAACAAAATCAGGCGAAGAGAGGATCATAGAATGGCGTTGTACCGTGATACCGTCTCCTCAGGATGGAAGGCCATGCATACTCGGCACTGGCATTGACATTACCGAACGGAAAAAGGCTGAAGAATTATTGCAGATACTAAGGAGTTCATAAGTAAAGCCACACACCCTCACCCTTGCCCTCTCCCCTCAAGGGAGAGGGGACTTAAG
>JBAQLU010000148.1:0-23288 GCA_049302065.1 Thermodesulfovibrionales bacterium | reverse complement strand
TGGTAATGCCGGGAGACAATGTAACACTGACGGTGGAACTCATCTCAGTGATAGCGATGGAGAAGGAGCTGCGTTTTGCGATACGTGAAGGTGGAAGGACTGTTGGCGCTGGTGTTGTTACTGAGGTTTTACAATAAGATAAAGATAAAAGTGAGATAAAGGTGAATCAAAAGATAAGGATAAAATTAAGGGCTTACGATCACAGGGTACTTGACAGGTCTGTAAAGGAGATAGTGGATACAGTACAGAGGACAGGTGCAAGGATAGCCGGGCCTGTTCCATTGCCTACAAAAATAAGCAGGGTAACTGTACTCAGATCCCCGCACGTTGATAAGAAATCAAGGGAACAATTTGAGATCAGGACCCACAAAAGACTTATAGATATCGTTGATCCAACTCCTCAGACCGTTGACGCATTAATGAAGCTGGAACTTGCAGCAGGAGTTGATGTGGAGATAAAGCTGTGATAAAAATAACCCCGGTAATAAATTTTTCGATATAGATATTCGGTAGAAATGTGGAGATACTTTAATGGTAAGCATATTAGGTAAAAAACTCGGCATGACTCAGATATATACAGAAGATGGCAGGGCATATCCTGTAACTGTAATCGAAGCAGGCCCATGTTGTGTCGTTCAGGTGAAAACAATTGAAAATGATGGATATGAAGCTGTGAAGGTAGGTTTTTTGGAAGCAAAAGAGAAAAGAGTAAATAAGCCTCAGGCCGGTGTGTTTAAAAAGGCAGGAGTTAAACTTTACAGAATTGTAAAGGAGCTCTCCATCGGTGGTTTGAAGGTTGGAGAGTTTGTGACTGTAGAAAAATTTGTCAGGGGAGATAAGGTTGATGTTTCCGGTATCTCCAAAGGGAAAGGATTTCAGGGTGTTATGAAAAGACACAACTTTTCCGGCGGCCCGGGTTCCCATGGCTCAACGTTCAATCGTGCGCCAGGTTCCATAGGTGCAAGTTCATACCCATCAAGGGTATGGAAGAACCAGAAAATGCCTGGTCATATGGGTTCAGAAAGAGTAACGGTTAAGAACCTTGAGATAGTGGATGTGAAGGTTGAACAGAACCTCATGCTCATAAGGGGTGCTGTCCCGGGTGGGGTTGGTACGCTGATAGAAATTAAAAAGGAAGATTGATATGCCAGAAGTTGAGATAAAAGATAAAGATAACAATACGGTCGGGAAAATTCATTTAAGTGAAGAGGTTTTTGCCGCACATGCAAAACAGGGCACACTTCATGCTGCAGTAGTGAATTTTCTTGCTAACCAGAGACAGGGTACCCATGCGACAAAGACTAAAGGTCTGGTCAGAGGAGGCGGCAAAAAGCCCTGGAAACAGAAAGGTACAGGAAGGGCAAGGGCTGGAAGCATCCGGTCCCCTTTATGGCGGGGTGGAGGGACTATATTTGGTCCGCTGCCAAGAGATTATTCCTATAAGCTGCCGAAAAAAGTTAAGAAGATAGCCCTGGCAACTGCATTTCAGGAAAAGCTTTCCAGTGGTGAAATTGTTATTATAGACAGTTTATCTTTACAGAAACCGAAAACAAAAGATATGATCACAATCTTAAAGAACCTCGGGATACAGAACAGAAGTGTCCTTATCGTTTTACCTGAAAAAAATGATACTGTCACACTTTCTGCCAGAAACATACCGGGAGTATATGTCAAAAGGGCTGCTGATCTTAATACATATGATGTTGTTTCATATAATACGCTTCTTTTAACAAAAGATGCAGCTACACGATTAGAGGAAATAAAGAGGCCATGAAAAATATATATACCATAATCAAGAAGCCGATATTTACCGAAAAGGGTGCTGCTCTTAAAGAATCACTCAATAAGATACTTGTTGAAGTCTCCAGAGACGCCAATAAGATTGAGATAAAAAGGGCAATAGAAGAGATATTCAAGGTAAAAGTTGACAAGATTGCAACGATACATGGACGAGGCAAATGGAAAAGATATGGAAAATCTGTTGGTAAGAGGCCTGACACCAAGAAGGCTATTATTACACTTAAAAAGGGTGAAAAACTCGAGTTTATTGAAGGTGCATAATGGGAATAAAAAAATATAATCCAACATCGCCTGGCAGGAGATTTCAGACAGTCACCGACTTTGATGACATAACTACCAGTAAGCCGCATAAGCCTTTACTGGTATCTATGCGGAAAAATGGTGGCAGGAATAATAATGGACGGATTACTGTCTGGCATAGAGGTGGCGGCAACAGGAGGGCCTTAAGGATTATTGATTTCAAAAGAGACAAGACAGGTATCACGGCAAAGGTTGGCACAATAGAATATGATCCTAACAGGTCAGCAAGGATCGCTCTTCTTCATTATAAGGATGGCGAGAAGAGATATATTATTGCACCTGTCGGACTTCAGATTGGCGACGAGATTGTTTCCGGTAAAGGTGCTGAAATAAAAACAGGGAATGCATTGCCTCTGAGCGATATGCCGTTAGGAACATTTATCCACAATATCGAGCTGAGGCCGGGTGAAGGGGCCAAACTTGTGAGAAGCGCAGGTGCTTCTGCACAACTGATAGCCAAAGAAGAAAACTATGTTCAGGTTAAACTATCATCTGGTGAGGCGCGTTTAATACCTTCAGTTTGCATAGCGACCATCGGACAGGTTAGCAATCCTGATCACGAAAATATCTCTTACGGCAAGGCAGGGAGAATAAGGTGGTTAGGGAAAAAGCCTCATGTAAGAGGAGTTGCTATGAATCCGGTAGACCATCCATTGGGAGGCGGAGAAGGTAAGGCATCTGGTGGCAGGCCGGCTTGCACCCCATGGGGTAAGCCTGAGGGCGTTAAAACAAGAAAGAATAAGAGAACTGATAGACTTATCGTGAAGAGGAGGAAGTAACTTGTCGAGATCTTTAAGAAAGGGTCCTTTTGTAGATGAGAAGCTTATGAAAAAGGTTAAGGCAATGATGGAGAGCGGTGAAAAGAAACTTATAAAGACATGGTCAAGACGTTCTACAATAGTTCCTGACTTTATAGGTTATACATTTGCTGTTCATAATGGTAAAAAGTTTATTCCCGTATATGTTACAGAGAATATGGTTGGTCATAAGCTCGGTGAGTTTTCACCGACAAGAACATTCAGAAGCCATTCAGGAACTGAAAAGGCAGCACCTGCTGCAAAGAAGGGGTAAAGTCTGTTATGGAATCAAAGGCGATATTAAAATATGCAAGACTTACTCCGAGAAAAGCACGGAGAGTAATAGATCTTATAACAAATAAAAGTGCTGGAGACGCCCTTCTGTTTCTTAAATTCATGCCATACAGAGGGGCAAGGTTTATAGAGAAACTTTTAAAATCTGCAATGGCAAATGCAGAACAGAAAAAGGCTGTTAATCCTGAAGAGATGAAGATCAAGGCTTTTGTTGATCAGGGGCCTGTTATGAAAAGGGTTGAACCAAGGGCTATGGGCAGGGCAAATGTTATCAGAAAGAGAACTTGCCATATAACATTAGTTTTATCAGCGGAAGGGTAAGAGGAGGTAGATTTGGGGCAGAAGGCGCATCCTATAGGAAATCGGCTCGGGATAATAAAGACCTGGGATTCGAGATGGTATGCTGGCAAAGGTTATTGTGATCAACTTATTGAAGACATAACTATAAGGAGAACACTCAAAGAAAAGCTCTTTCATGCCGGGATTCCCAAGATAGAAATTGAACGGGCGGGTCAGAACATGAGGGTGATTATTCATACTGCAAGACCGGGGATAATTATCGGTAAAAAAGGAGTAGAGGTCGAAAAGCTCAGAAAAGATCTTAAAGATATGACTGGCAAAGAGGTATCAATTGATATAAAAGAGATAAGGAAACCGGAAATAGATGCCCAGCTCGTTGCTGAAAACGTTGCCCTTCAGCTTGAAAAAAGGATTGCTTTTAGAAGAGCAATGAAAAAGTCTGTGGCTTCAGCCCTGAGATTTGGCACCTTAGGGGTTAAAATTGCGTGCTCCGGAAGACTTGCCGGAGCTGAGATAGCACGGTCCGAATGGTACAGGGAGGGCAGAGTCCCGCTTCATACATTCAGGGCTGATATTGACTATGGTTTTGCAAGAGCAAAAACAACTTACGGAATTATAGGGGTTAAGGTTTGGATGTACCATGGAGATATATTGCCGGAGAGTAGAGCAAGGGAAATTTAGGTGATATCATGTTGATGCCAAAAAAGGTAAAATTCAGAAAAATGCAGAAAGGCAGGATGAACGGTAAGGCCTATAGTGGCGATACTGTTGCATTCGGTGAATTCGGCTTAAAGGCACTTGAGCCCGGATGGGTTTCAAGCAACCAGATTGAGTCAGCCAGGATAGCAATTACCCGTCATGCCAAAAGAGGCTGTAAGGTATGGATAAGGGTTTTCCCGGATAAACCAATAACAAAAAAACCGGCAGAGACAAGGATGGGAAAAGGCAAAGGGGCACTTGAATACTGGGTTGCAGTTGTAAAGCCTGGAAGGATTCTCTATGAGATGTCAGGTGTTACTGAAGAACTCGCAAAAGAGGCTATGCGTCTTGCTTCTCACAAATTACCTGTAGCAACAAAATTTATAAAAAGAGATCAGGAGGTTCTGTGAAGCCATCTGAAATCAAGGCGATGACAGCAGATGAATTAACACAGAAGGAATATGACCTCAGAAAGGAACTCTTCAATCTGAGATTTCAGCAGGCGACAGGTGAGATAGAGAATCCGATGCGTATACGTACCGTGAGAAAGAATATTGCAAGGGTATTGACAATAAGAAGTGAAAAGTTAAAAGTGAAGAGTTAAAAGTTGCCTTATGAATTCTCATATTCGACTTTCAACTTTAGACTTTAAACTCAGAGAGAGGTAGAAGTGACTAAGAAGATTTATACAGGTAAAGTTATTAGCAACAAGATGGACAAGACTATAGTTGTAGCTGTGACAAGACTTTATCAACATTCGAAGTATAAGAAAACTGTTAAACGGGTGACAAAGTTTAAAGCACATGATGATAAAAATACTTGTCAAATCGGGGATATGGTAAAAATTATTGAAACAAGACCTCTCAGCAAGGAGAAAAGGTGGATAGTAATAGAATAGCTGCTGATTGGAGTGATCTAAGATGATTCAGTTGAGGAGTATGCTCGTAGTAGCAGACAATTCCGGCGCTAAGAAGGTTCAGTGTATTAAGGTGCTTGGCGGTCACCACAGAAGATATGCGAGGCTTGGTGATGTTGTTGTTGTAAGCGTTAAGGAGGCATTGCCGGACAGCAATATCAAAAAGGGAACTGTTGCAAAGGCTGTTGTGGTAAGAACAAGAAAAGAACACAGAAGACCTGATGGAACGTACATACGTTTTGATCAGAATGCAGTTGTTCTTATCAATCCCCAGGGTGAGCCTGTTGGAACAAGGATTTTTGGCCCTGTGGCCCGTGAGCTCAGATGGAAAGAGTATACAAAGATAATATCGTTGGCTCCGGAGGTCTTATAGGAGAAATATGGGTTTAGGTATAAAGAAAAACGATACGATTTTAGTGATTACCGGCAAAGAAAAGGGGAAAAAGGGCAGGGTACTTTCTGTTTCTCCGTTGAAGGATCAGCTTTTGATTGAGAAGGTGAATATCATTAAAAGACATATGAAACCAACCAGGAAATATACACAGGGTGGAATTATTGAAAAAGAGGCGCCACTTCACATATCAAATGTCATGTTGCTATGTCCGAAATGCAGTAAACCAACAAGGATTGGCAATTCATTATTGCAGGATGGCAGGAAGGTGCGTATGTGCAAGAAATGCAGGGAGGTTATAGACCAGTAATGATCCCGACACTTAAAGAGAAATATCTTAAAGAAGTGGTACCTAACATGATGAAGGAGTTTTCTTATAAAAATATTATGGAGGTCCCGAAGATCCAGAAGGTTGTTCTCAATGTTGGATTGGGAGAGGCGATTCAGAATATAAAGCTTCTTGATGCAGCCCAGAAGGAACTTTCCTCAATAACAGGGCAGAAGGCTGTAGTCACAAAGGCCAAGAAATCAATAGCAGCTTTTAAATTGCGGCAAGGGACTCCGATAGGATGCAAGGTAACCCTCAGAGGAGACAGGATGTACGAATTCCTTGACAGGTTCATAGGCCTTGCATTACCAAGGATTAGGGATTTCAGAGGGATATCAGGGAAATCATTTGACGGAAGAGGGAACTATTCTTTGGGACTTAAAGAACAGTTCATATTTCCTGAGATCGATTACGATAAAGTTGAGATGGTTCATGGGCTTGATGTAGTATTCTGCACTACCGCCAAAACGGATAAGGAGAGTAAAGCCCTGCTGCGTTATTTTGGAATGCCGTTTAGAAATTAAAACAGTTATTCGTTACCGGCTATATGTTGAAAAACAGATAGCGAAAAACAAATAACTAATAATTAAAATCGGGAGTAATGAATGGCAAAGACTTGTTTGATTGAGAAGAATAAAAGACCACCGAAGTTCAAGGTGAGGGCCTATCACAGATGCAAGTTATGCGGAAGGCCAAGGGCATATTTGCGTAAGTTCGGAATGTGCAGAATTTGTTTCAGAACACTTGCACTCGAGGGGCATATACCTGGAGTGGTCAAGGCAAGCTGGTAGTCTATGTTGGAGGTGATTAATGCTAACTGATCCAATTGCAGATATGCTTACAAGAATCCGGAATTCCCTACAGATTAAAGCTGAAAAGGTTGACATGCCTATTTCAAAGCTGAAATTAGAATTGGCAAAGATATTAAAGGAAGAAGGGTTTATAAGGGCATATAAAATATTGAAGGATAGAAAGCAGGGTATCCTGCGTATAATTCCCAAATATATTGAAAATGAAAGTGTTATCTCGGGATTGAAAAAGATAAGCAAACCCGGCAGAAGGGTATATGTGGCCAAAGACGAGATCCCGAAAGTTTTGGGTGGTTTGGGAATTGCAATTTTGACAACCTCGAGAGGGGTGTTAAGTGATAAGTCCTGTCAGCGGGAAGGTGTTGGTGGTGAAGTTATCTGTTATGTGTGGTAAAGGAGAATAATTGATATGTCGCGAATTGGTAAAAAGCCAATAGAAATACCTGAAAAAGTAACTGTTGAAATAGATGCCGGAATAATAAAGGTTAAAGGCCCAAAAGGGGAATTGAGCTGGAATCATCCCGATACGATTAAGGTTTCGGTAAATGGTGGTACTATTTCTGTAGAGAGAACAGGTGACTCTAAAGCTGAACGGGCACTTCATGGCCTTGCAAGAAGCCTTATCTCCAACATGGTTATAGGTGTTTCACATGGTTACCAAAAGGTTCTTGATATAGTCGGTGTTGGATATAAGGCGCAGGTAACTGGTGATAAGATTCTCTTGACTCTTGGTTATTCACATTCCATACAGTTCCAGTTGCCGCAAGGTATTGAGGCGTCCGTTGATCCTAAACAGATAAAGATTACACTTGTTGGGATTGATAAACAGCAAATTGGACAGGTAGCTGCAAGTCTGAAGGCGTTGAGATTACCAGATGCCTATAAAGGCAAAGGAATCAGGTATTCAGGCGAAAGGATTAAATTAAAGGTTGGTAAGGCAGGAAAGAAATAGCTTATATAGCTAACAGCTCATAGCTAAGAGCTTACAGAGGAGGTTAGTTTGGCTGAAAGTACAAATGAGGGCAGAGTAAGACGCCACAAAAGAATAAGAAAAAAAGTTTTCGGTTCTCCTGATAGGTTGAGACTATCAGTATTCCGGAGCCTTAATCATATATATGCGCAGATTATTGATGATTCCAGAGGGCATACAATTGTGACTGCATCAAGCCTTGATAAGGAATTTAAAAACGAGAAATCTCACAAAGGAAATATAAAGACAGCAAAAATGGTCGGGACACTTATAGCAAAGAGGGCTCTGGAAAAGGGTTTAAAGAAAATTGTTTTTGACAGGAGCGGATATCTTTATCATGGCAGCATAAAGGCATTAGCAGAAGCCTCGAGGGAAGCAGGGCTGGAATTCTGATTAGTTTTTAGTTTTCAGTCTTCGGTTTTTAGTTTTTAACAATTTGCAACTGATGACTCAAAGCTGATAAATGGAGGTTATGTGGAGAAGATTGATCCGGAAGGAATGACTTTAAAAGACAAGGTAGTATATATAAACAGAGTGGCGAAAGTCGTGAAAGGCGGTAGAAGGTTTTCTTTTACTGCGCTTGTTGTTGTCGGAGATGGAGAGGGGACTGTCGGCGTAGGAAAAGGCAAGGCAACAGAAGTCCCTGAGGCGATAAGAAAAGCGGTAGAACAGGCAAAAAAGTCGCTCATGAAATTTCCTCTTAAAGATGGGACCATACCGCATAGAATTATAGGGAAATTCGGTGCCGGCGCTGTTGTTATCAACCCTGCAATAAAAGGTACCGGCATTATAGCAGGAGGCGCTGTTAGAGCTCTCCTGGAGGTAGGTGGGGTACGGAACATTGTTGCAAAATCCCTTCGCAGTCATAACCCTTTTAATTCGGTTAAGGCGACATTAAACGGACTTACAAACCTCAAGGAGCCTGAATCTGTTATGAAACTCAGGGGAAAAGCTGAGGAAGAGACTCAGGAGGTATCATGAAAATAGAGGATTTAAAACCAGCCCCGGGAAGTCGAAAGAGAAACAAAAGGGTTGGCAGAGGGATTGGGTCAGGTCATGGAAAAACTTCCTGTAAAGGTCATAAAGGACAGAAGGCCCGCTCCGGCGGTACAAAAGGGCCGGGATTTGAAGGTGGCCAGATGCCTCTGCAGAGGAGGATCCCTAAACGGGGATTTAAGAACCGTTTTGCCATAGAGTATGCAATTATCAATCTTAAGGATATAGTAAAGATACAGGATGCAGATATTATAACTCCGGAGATTCTTGTAGATAAGGGCATTATAAAGGATTTAAAGAACGGCATTAAGGTTCTCGGCAATGGTGACATTCAGAGGCCATTAACAATTAAGGCACATGCTTTCAGTGCTTCTGCTATATCCAAAATATCTGCTGCAGGCGGCAAGGCAGAGGTAGTATAAGAAGTTGGGCATCCTCTCAAGCTTTCAGAATATATTCAAAATCGCAGAACTTAAAAGCAGGGTGCTGTTCACTTTAGCCATACTCGCTGTATACAGGATGGGCGCTCATATACCTACTCCAGGGATTAATGGAGAGGAATTGAGCAAGTTTCTCGCTGAAAAAGGCGGGGCGCTAATGGGCTTTTTTGATATGTTTTCAGGTGGTGCGTTATCGAGGGTGACCATTTTTGCCCTCGGGATAATGCCGTATATCAGTGCATCTATTATATTTCAGTTGCTGACAGTTGTCATCCCTGCTATTGGCAAGCTTGCAAAAGAAGGGGAGGCCGGGCGAAAAAAGATAGTCAGGTATACCCGATATGCTACAGTTGTTATCGCTGCAATTCAATCTTTCGGGATAGCAGCAGGTCTTGAGGGTATGGCTGGAGGCGCGTTTGTTCAGAATCCTGGCTGGTCATTCAGAATTCTCACGATGATTACACTGACATCCGGCACGGCTTTCATTATGTGGCTTGGAGAACAGATTACTGAAAGGGGCATCGGAAATGGCATATCGCTGATCATCTTTGCCGGTATTGTGGCAAGATTCCCCAGTGCGATAATAAGTACCGTCAGATTACTTCAGGCAGGTGAACTCTCCATATTTTTGGTTATTTTCCTTGTTGTGATGATGGTGGCGGTTGTCGCTGCAATAATATACATGGAAAGGGGACAGAGGAAGATCCCTGTACAGTATGCGAAGAGGGTTGTGGGCCGAAAGGTATATGGAGGGCAGGCAACACATCTGCCCCTGAAGATTAATACTTCCGGCGTTATCCCTCCAATATTTGCATCTTCTATCATTATGTTCCCGGCAACAATAGCAGGTTTTATTGCAATCCCCTGGGTACAGGAGATTGCCAGACAGCTTTCTCCCGGCACAATTTTCTATACTTTACTTTACGTAGGTATGATATTTTTCTTTGCCTATTTTTATACCGCTATTATTTTTAACCCGGTTGATATAGCTGATAACCTCAAAAAGTACGGCGGGTATATACCGGGCATAAGGCCGGGGCAGAAGACCTCTGAATACATCTACAAGGTATTGTCGAGACTAACGTTTGTAGGTGCTTTCTATCTCGCTATAGTATGTATTATCCCTGAAATTCTGATAAGCCGGTTTCATATACCTTTCTATTTTGGAGGGACTTCTCTTTTGATTGCAGTCGGTGTTGCTCTTGATACGGTTTCCCAGATAGAATCGCATTTAATCACCCGTTCATATGAAGGATTTCTCAAGAAAGGCAGACTCAAAGGGAGAAGATAACGGTGTACTGCCGCGGGAACACAAAATCCATGATGTCGACTGTGCAAGTAAATGATTATATTGAAATCTCAGGAAGAAATAGAAAAGATAGCCCTTTCGTGCCGTATTGTAGCAAAGACTCTTGATTACTTGCGGGATAAGGTGAATCCTGGTATAACAACCAGGGAAATTGAACGGTTGGCAGAGGATTTCATAAGGGCAAATAATGCAATGCCGGCATTTAAAGGGTATAAGGGCTACCCCGCAAGTATATGCGCTTCGGTGAATAATGAGGTTATACACGGGATACCCTCAAGCAGGGTACTTGAGGAGGGGGATATTCTGGGGATAGATCTTGGTGTTTATAAGGACGGTTTTTACGGAGATGCTGCATATACTTTTCCTGTTGGCAAGGTTGATTCAGAAGTCGAAAGGCTACTCAGGGTTACAGAAGAGTCCCTAAATATAGGAATAGAGAAAGCAAGGGAAGACAAGAGAGTGTCAGATATATCACATTCGATCCAGAAACATATTGAAACGAACGGTTTTTCTGTTGTAAGGGCGTTTGTTGGTCATGGAATAGGCAGGAATTTACATGAGGATCCCCAAATCCCGAATTTCGGTTCCCCGGGACGTGGCCCAAGGCTGAGATCAGGCATGACCCTGGCAATTGAGCCTATGGTTAATGAGGGAGGACACGAGGTAGTAGTAATTGATGACGGGTGGACAGCCATAACGTTAGACGGCAAGTTATCTGCCCATTTTGAACAT
This sequence comes from Thermodesulfovibrionales bacterium, assembly GCA_049302065.1. Classification (GTDB taxonomy): domain Bacteria; phylum Nitrospirota; class Thermodesulfovibrionia; order Thermodesulfovibrionales; family SM23-35; genus VGWX01. Next base: position 12,207 of record JBAQLU010000148.1, on the reverse strand, counting down.
ACTATCCTTGTTACATCCGATAAGCCAAGAATCTTGACTAAAATAACGTAAAAATATTATACTATTTAGCTAATGCCAAAAGAAGATAATATAGAGGTTGAAGGTAAAATTAAAGAAACCTTACCAAATGCAATGTTTAAAGTAGAACTTGAAAACGGTCAGATTGTTCTTGCATATGTGTCGGGGAAGATGAGGATGCATTTTATAAAGATTTTGCCTGGTGACAGGGTTACAGTCGAGCTTTCACCTTACGACCTTACAAAGGGAAGAATAACATACAGATTTAAATGAAATATAAAAAGGGGTTATAATGAAAGTCCGTTCTTCAGTCAAACCAATATGTGCTAAGTGCAAGATAATAAAGAGACAAGGTATTGTCAGGGTTATTTGTGAAAATCCGAGGCATAAACAGAGACAAGGGTAAAACAGTTAAGAGTTAAAAGTTAACAGTGAAAAGTTACAAAATAAATAGTACTTCAATCAGATTGAAGGGGGTATAAAGTGGCGAGAATTGCTGGGGTTGATTTACCAAAAAATGAACGTGTGGAGATAGGTTTAACAAGGATATTCGGTATAGGGAGGTCTTTGTCACAGAAGATATTGTCTGAGACGACTATCAACCCGAATACGAGGGTTAAAGATCTCTCAAACGAAGAGATTATAAAAATAAGAGTGGTTTTAGAAAGAGACTACAGAGTTGAAGGTGATCTCAGACGTGACATATCACTGGGCATTAAAAGACTTATAGACATCGGCAGTTATCGAGGGATGAGACACCGTTTGGGACTTCCTCTAAGAGGGCAAAGAACAAAAACTAATGCACGAACCCGTAAAGGTCCAAGAAAAGCAGTTATGGGCAAAAAGAAAGAGGCATAGCGAATGGCTCAAAGAAAGAAAGGCGCAAAAAAAGATAAAAAGAATATAGCATATGGAGCAGCACACGTTCAGGCTACTTTTAACAATACCATAGTAACAATAACCGATCCAAATGGAGATGTTATAACATGGGCAAGTGCGGGCAACCTCGGGTTTAAGGGATCGAGGAAAGGGACTCCTTATGCTGCACAGATTGCAGCCGCAGCTGCAGCAAAGAAAGCAATGGATTTCGGTATGAAACAGATTGATATTTTTGTAAAAGGTCCTGGTGCAGGAAGGGAGTCTGCAATACGTGCACTTCAGGCGGCAGGCCTGGAGATTAATCTCATAAAAGACGTTACCCCTGTTCCTCACAATGGGTGCAGACCTCCAAAAAGGAGGAGGGTATAACATGGCAAGGTATATAGGAGCAGTATGCAGGATTTGCCGGAGAGAAGGAGAAAAGCTCTTCATTAAGGGTGACAGGTGTTACACAGAAAAATGTGCTATTGAGCGGAGAAAATACCCGCCTGGACAGCACGGACAGGGTTTTAAGAAGTTATCTGACTATGGGGTTCAGCTCAGAGAAAAACAGAAAGTAAGAAAAATGTACGGACTTCTCGAGAAACAGTTCAGAAGGTATTTTTATGATGCGGACAGGGCGAAGGGAATTACAGGAGAAGTGCTGCTGCAGCTTATTGAGAGACGTCTTGATACAATTGTCTTCCGTATGGGATTTGCTCCGAACAGGCGCAGGGCAAGACAACTTATCGGACACGGGCATATTTTAGTAAATGGTAAAAAGGTAGATCTTCCTTCTTATTCAATAAAACAGGGAGATTTAGTAGAAGTAAAGGAAGCAAGCAGGGATATGGCTGAAATAGTAGACAGCCTTTCAAAAAGTGAACATAGGGGATTACCTGAATGGGTTGAAGTTGACAGTGCTCATTTTCAAGGCAAAGTCTTGCATATTCCATCTCGTGATGAGATACAACTTCCTGTTCAGGAACAGCTCATAGTAGAACTCTATTCCAAATAAACATAATTAATTATTTAAAAGTGAGAAATAAGTAATGAGCAAGACAAAAACCGCATTGCTTTTTCTTACGTTTCATTTCTAATTATTAAGAAGTATAGGAGGCCTTATGGACCTGAGAAAAACAGGCTTTCAGCTACCCGATGCGATACGGTTTGAAGAGGAAACACTGACTGACACATACGGCAAACTGATAGCTGAGCCTTTAGAACGTGGTTTTGGTACCACTTTGGGAAATACCCTGAGGAGGGTGTTACTTTCCTCTATTGAGGGTGCAGCAGTAACAGCAGTGAAAATACCTGGCGCCCTCCATGAGTTTTCTACAATAAAGGGTGTTAAGGAAGATGTTGTCGACATTATACTGAACATAAAGAAACTCAGATTTAAACTGTATGCCAGTGGAAGGAAGAGTGCAACCATAAGGGTAAAAGGGCCTAAAAGTGTGACAGCCGGAGATATTCAATCAGAAGCATCCTTTGATGTCCTCAACCGCGAACAGGTTATCGCAACTCTGGATAAGGATTCTGCCTTTGAAGCGGAGATGTATATAAAGAAAGGCAAGGGATATCAATCGGCAGAGTTTAATAAAGAGGAAGACCTCCCGGTGAATATGATCGCAGTTGATTCTGTATTCACGCCGCTAAAGAAGGTTAACTTCACTGTTGAAAAGGCAAGGGTTGGAAGGGCAACGGACTATGACAGACTTATCATGGAGATATGGACTGACGGCAGTATAACACCTGAAAAGGCAATTTCACAGGCTGCTTCCATCATGATTGAACATATGAGTCTGTTTATATTGGAGGAAGAGGAAGAGGAAGAGGAGAATATCTCTTTAGATCAGGAAAATCTGACACATGCGATGAACGAGGAGCCTATTTTCAACAGTAATCTCCTGAAAAGTGTTGAAGAACTCGAACTTTCCGTAAGGTCGTATAACTGTCTGAAAAATGCAAGCATCAAGACTATTGCCGACCTTGTACAGAAGAGCGAACAGGAGATGCTGAGGACAAAAAACTTCGGACGTAAATCCTTGAATGAGATAAAAGAGATTTTACATACCATGGGGCTTCGTCTCGGAATGAGAGTTGACCTTGACGCCCTTCATAAGGAAGCTGTTTTACAAAGCGGAGGTATTCAGCAAGATGCGACACAGAGTTGATGGAAGATTATTCGGCAGAACTGCCAACCAGAGGAAGGCGCTTTTAAAAGGACTGGTGGGATCTCTCCTGGAACACGAAAGAATAGAGACAACAGTTGCTAAGGCGAAAGAGGTTAGGAAGATCGCAGAAAAAATTATAACCCTTGGCATTAAGGGTGACTTGCACGCAAAACGAATTGCCTTTTCGTATATTCCTAACAGGGCAGTCATAGCAAGGCTTTTCAGTGAAATAGGCCCGAGATTTTCAGGAAGAAATGGCGGGTATCTGAGAATCATACAGACCCGGAACAGAGTTAATGATTCTGCACCAATGGCTGTACTTGAATTTATCGATTATGAAGACATAAAAAAATCAAAAGAGACAAAAGAAAAAAAGACAGAGAAGTCCAGCTAAATATATAAACATTGCTAAATGAGAAGTGAGAAGGTGAAACCTGCTGCTTCTCATTTTTTGTTTGTAGACGTGCTAATCTATACTAACCGTCATAAGTCGTGTCATTCCGGGCTTGACCCGGAATCCAGTTGTTTTCTGGATTCCCGCTTTCGCGGGAATGACTTTTGTGTGTTGATTAATGTTGCTGTGTATAATATGTCATTGTGAACGCAGTGAAGCAATCTCGTTTTTAAACACTTATGATATTGAGCAGACATTAAACCATGAAGATTCTTGTTACAGGCGGGGCAGGATACATCGGAAGTCATATAGTGAAGGCCCTTGGTGAAAAGGGCCATGATATTGTTGTCTATGACAATCTCTCCTATGGTCATGAATGGGCAGTGCTTTACGGAAAACTTATAAAGGGTGATCTCGCTGACAAGAAGCTTCTTAATTCAATATTTGAGGACGAAAGACCTGAAGCCGTCATACATATGGCTGCATTGATTGTAGTCGATGAGTCTGTAAAAGAGCCTTTAAGATACTATAAAAATAATTTTGTAAACGCCCTGAATCTTGTTGAGACATGCATAGAGCATGAAGTAAAAAGGTTCATTTTCTCCTCAACAGCAGCTGTCTATGGAATTCCGCAAAGGGTCCCGGTAACAGAGGATATGCCTTTACTGCCGATAAATCCCTATGGTTCATCAAAGGTAATGGTTGAACATATGTTGGATGACGTTGCAGCATCGCATGATTTCAGTTATATATCTCTCAGATATTTCAACGTAGCAGGGGCAGACCCCCTTGGAAGGATCGGACAGGCCAGAGAAGATGCTACGCACCTTATAACCGTGTCTTTAAGGACAGCTCTCGGCAAGAAAAGTCATCTTGATATATTTGGCACAGACTATCCTACCCATGATGGCACCTGTATAAGAGATTATATCCATGTCGATGACCTTTCTAATGCCCATATACTTGCCCTTGAATATCTTGCATCAGGCGGCAGGAGCAAGGTATTCAACTGCGGATATGGACATGGTTATTCTGTTAAGGAAGTGGTTGATAAAGTAAAAGAGGTTACGGGAATTGATTTTTCTGTCAGATATACGGACAGACGACCAGGTGATCCGCCTGTGCTTGTTGCAGATTCAACAAAAATAAGAAAAGAACTCGGGTGGACCCCGGAACATGATGACCTTGGATATATCATTCGGACTGCGTGGGAGTGGGAGAAAAAGATGTACGGGGCATCCGGTCTCAAATGACAGCGGATGGGTTTCCTGATCCAAGCCGTATGAATACATTGTATAAAAGGATATGTGACACTTATAAAACTTTTGTATTACATATATTGCATTTCATTTTCTATCTATCGTTTTCACATAGAAGGCAACGCCTTCCAACATTTCTGCTCTCCGATTGTTGCTTCCTGAACTGAACAATTTATCTCTTTGGTAAAAAAGTGCAGATTATATCCGGAAATCAAGAGCCAATCATATTTGTAAATCAATATTTCTTGGAGCCATTTTTTACATTTTCTTGACAAATAAAGTCTTATGTGCAATCCTTTTAGTAGATTTTAGCCTAACAATTTCCCGCTAAAGCCTGAATCTTTGCAGTTAGGGGAATACAAAGAGGTGGGAGGCTTTAAAAAGAAAATATAGCCGAATTGCCGAAGGATAAGCCTTTGGTAATCTCGGCTTTTTTGTTTTTATAAATGACTTGGTAGGGAAGGCATTATGGGGTGAGGGACCCCTCATAAGTTTATAAGAATATTTACGGAATTCTACCAAAGGAATTCTTAATGCATCGCAGAATTATTTCTTCAATAGGGGGAGAATTATGAAAAGGGCAATCAGATTCCTGAGATGTTTAGATATTATTGAACAGGCGAAACTAAAAGCTGCTCTTTTATTAATGTACAAAAAACTTATTATCATTTTAGTCGTATCCTTTTCAATAATTTCCTTTTCAAATCTTGCATGGTCTTCTGTTGTAGGAACATGGGAGATAGAAGGAAAGACAACAACAACAATTAAAGTTAAAGGCATTAAAACAAAAAAAGTAGTGGAAAAACTTGATGATGTATGGACATTTAACAGCGATAATAGTTTTGAGTCAGAAAATATCGTGGGAACTTGGAGTCAGAAAAAGACAAAGGTTACTGTTTATTTGAATGATAACGATATTATTCAATATTATGGAGGCACGCAAAATGAAGAACTTGGAACTAATGTTACAGTTGATAAGATAACAAAGAAAACTTGTACAGGGACAGAGAATACTAAGAAAAGAACGATAAAGGGTAGTTTCAAAATATACATGAACATAACTGTTTATGATGATATCTGTCATTGTAACAGGACAGGGAAGGTAACGTTTGTAGGCAGTTACACAGGAATACTTGATAAAACACCTCCTTCAATTCCAACGGGACTAACAGCCAATGCTGTCTCAACGAGCCAAATAAACCTCTCATGGAATGCATCGTCAGATAATGTTGGTGTGACAGGATACAAGATTTATAGAAATGGTTCTTACCTCAAATCGATTAATTCTACCTCTACTACTGATATAGGGCTAAGTTCTTCAACTCAATATTGTTATACGGTGTCTGCTTATGATGTAGCAATGAATGAATCTAATCAAAGTAGCCAAGCCTGTGCAACAACGAATCCTGTTGACGAGATATTAGCAAAGACGGAGCTTCTCAAAGGTAAATGGCATTTTATTTTTATAATAATAAGTACGTTTACTTACGACTATACTCTAACTACTATCGATGGTGACAAGAATGATCAAGGTGGATATTATATTTCAGGAACAGATGAATGGGGAGATCTTGTTATTGCAGGATATTGGCCTGATGATGGTAATTGGGCACTTTTAGATACTGGAACTATAATTGATCGATTTTTTGTATTTTATACTGATGGGAGTAATATCCTATCTAATAGCTGTTATTACCAAATAGATAGTTCAACGGGTTCGTTCTCAAGATGTTATGAATTATCAGGTTACAAATATAGTGCTGCTACAGCATTAAATAAAACTTCTACAAGAAAGAACAATAAAATAGGTATCCTTATTAAGGAAAGCATAATGATTGATGAAGTGGAGACAATAACTGTAGACGAATTTATTGAAATGAAATACCAAGAATTAAAATACATAAATAAAAATATAGTTCATTTGGAGTAAGCCTTTAATTGTTAACGGAAGAATTAAATAAAAGACGGCAAGAAGTTGTTTGTAATAATGGTTAAGCTAACAAACAAATTAAATGTATTAACTTTATTTCAGATATTAACCGCAATTCTGCTTTTTTTTGCTCCGCATATATCGGCAGCAGATCCTCTTGACAATTGGCATATAAGAAGTAGTGGAGGTGCAAAGACAGTCGCATACGGAAATAATACTTTTGTAGCTGTTATCTCAACTACGAATATGCTTACCTCTCCTGACGGATTAGTCTGGACACCAAGCACAACTGCATTTGATTGGGAAAGTCTAGAGGGAATCACATACTGCAATAGTATCTTCGTTACAGTAGGTAGGTATTCTATTATTTTAATATCAGAAGATGGACAGACTTGGGTTGATACAACACCAAGTACCTATTTCGTTGTGCTTGGAGATGTAACCTATGGTAATGGTCAATTTGTTGTTGTTGGTGGATACTTTGATCATGCAGAACATCATGCTGCAATTCTAACATCAACTAATGGTTTTTCTTGGACAAAAGTTTTATGGCCATATATGGCAGAAAAGCATACAAGGTTAACTGGTATTACTTTTGGAGACAATAAATTTATTGCTGTTAGTATATATGGAGATGGAGGAATTTTAGCTTCTTCAAATGGAATTAATTGGACAATAAGTAATGTTGGCCTTACAGGTCTCCTTAGTATTGCATATGGCAACAGTAAATTTGTGGCAGTTGGTACAAATGGCACTATCCTTACCTCTCCTGATGGTAATGTCTGGACCCCAAGAACATCTGGTGTATTATACAGCCTTTATAAAATTGTATATAGCAATAACAATTTTATAGCTGTAGGTGATTCAGGGACTATCCTAACCTCTCCTGATGGAATTAATTGGAACATTCGGAATTCGGGAATTCAGAACAATCTTAGAAGTATAACTTATGGTAACAATACCTTTGTTGCTGTTGGTCCAGATATAATCCTTCAATCAGATCCGATTATCTCTCAATTTACCCTTACTATTTCTACAATAGGCAATGGTGATTGCACAGTAACAAGTAATCCATCAGGGATAATCTGTGGTCCTGATTGCTCGGAGAATTATAATGAGGGAACGGTAGTAACCCTAACAGCCGAACCTGATGGTAATTCAGTCTTTGCTGGTTGGAGTGGTGGTGCTTGTACTGGTACAGGAACATGTGTAACAACCTTAAATTCAGATAAAACTGTAATAGCAAATTTCGGTCAGATTCTCAATACCCTTAGTCTTTCAAAATCTGGTAATGGCTCAGTGAAGGTGAATAGCAATCTTCTTTCCTTGCCCTGGTCTGGTCAATTCCCATCAGGTACAAATGTACAGATTGAGGCCGTGCCTGACAGTGGATGGAGCTTTACAAATTGGTCAGGTGATTACACAGGAAGTACCAACCCGACTACCCTGAACATAAACGGTAATAAGAACATTACAGCAAACTTCAGCCAGAATTGTGATTACAGTCTAACGATCAATATCAATCCAACAGGTTCAGGGACCGTTACGAAGAATCCTGATAAAAACAATTATTGTAACAACGAACAGGTGACTCTCACTGCCAATCCAAATTCTGGCTATACCTTTAGTTTCTGGAACGGGGTAGATTCAAGTAGTGGCACAACTGCATCTATTAATATGAACGCTAACCGAAGCGTGTCAGCAAATTTTAACCAACAAACCTTGAACGGCCCTGATTTCACAGGTTCTTGGACATCATTAGTACAGTCATGCAAGGGGATCAAATGTAAGATAAATGGCAAATGTAATATACAGAATATTGGAAGCGAATCTGCTTCTTCTTCCGTGAGATTTTATCTCTCAGACGATGGTGTCTATCATGAAGGCGATAGTTTTCTTAAGGAAGCAAAAACAGGGACTCTTAAGGTTGGTAAAAGTAAAAGCATCAGTTTGAGTTACAGTTTACCGTCAGGTATTTCGGCAACTGATAAATATATCATTGCTCTTATCGATGCAGACAATACCGTTATGGAAGCTAACGAAAGCAACAATATTATTATCTATGGACCTATACTACGGGCTAACCTCACAGGAATGTGGACATCGCTGACACAGCAGTGCAAAGGGGAAAAGTGCAAAATTAAAGGGGCATTGAACATCCAGAATATTGGATATCAGGATGCTGCTTCTTTTGTAAACTTCTATCTCTCAGACGATGGTGCCTATGATGCAGGAGATATGTTCCTGAAGAAGGTATCAATTGGTACTCTGAAGGTAAGCAAAAGCAAGAAAATGAATCTGAGTTACAGTTTTCCATCAGGGGTTTCGGCATATGGTAAATATATCATCGCAGTGATTGATGCAGATAATTCAGTTTTAGAGGAAAATGAGGGCGACAACAATATAATCTACGGACCTTTACCATAAAAGTTGCTCAAGGGGCGAGGGGTCATCCCTTTTCTTTTTTATTGCATGCCTACAAAAGGGCGGATAAAATGAGCTTGTTAATGTTAATAAGAAAACAATGAAAAAAGTTTTCTTATTACTATGTATATTTTTAATTGTTCCTTTCAATAATCTTTCAATCTCGTATGCAAAGAGTGGATGTTGTTCCCATCATGGAGGCGTAGCTTATTGCGGTAGCTCTGGATATTATATTTGCAATGACGGCACTCGAAGTCCTACATGCACATGCAGTTATGTACCTCCGCCGCCTCCTACACAATATTTTATAGTTATTAATAGAAATGGAAATGGCAATGGAAAGGTAATTAGCTCACCATCGGGTATAAATTGTGGGGATGATTGTTCAGAGACTTACAATAAAGGCACAACCATAACTCTTACAGCGACCGCAGATGTATACTCAACCTTTACTGGGTGGTCTGGTTGCGATTTGGTATCTGGTAATACATGTACCATTGCCATGAACGACAATAAGACGGTCTACGCAACCTTCAGTCAGATCAATTATACTCTTACTCTTTCAAAATCAGGAAATGGTTCTGTGAAGGTTGATGGAATAGTTCATTCCTTGCCCTGGTCGGGTCAATTTCAATCAGGTACAAATCTACAAATTGAAGCAATATCTGACAGTGGATGGAGCTTTACAAACTGGTCAGGTGATTACACAGGAAGTATTACACCGACCACTATCAATATGAACGGGAATAAAAGCATTGAAGCAAACTTCAGTCAGAACTGTGACCACATTTTAACAATTAATATAAGTCCGCCAGGTTCAGGAACAGTCACAAAGAACCCTGATAAAAATAATTACTGTGACAACGAACAGGTATCGTTGACAGCAAGCCCAAATGAAAATTATAACTTCAGTTTGTGGACAGGGGTAGATTCCAGCAATGGGCTTACAGCCAATGTTACTATGAATGAAAACAGGATTGTAGAAGCTAATTTCATCGAGCAGGCAGTGAATGAACCTGAGATAAATGTCTCACCTGTATTTATTGACTTTGGGGACATAATGATAGGGCAGAGCTCAGCCCTTCAAGACATCATCAGCAGCAACACTGGAAGCGGAAACCTCATACTGGGAATGCTTTCAATCGTAGGCGAAGGGGCTGGGGTAATCAAGACTCAGAATGATAATTGTACAGGAAAAACACTGAAGCAATCAGAGAGTTGCACTGTGAATGTCGTATTCACACCTTTACTAAAAGGATCATTTCATGCGAATCTTATTATACCTTCAAATGATTCAGATGAGCCTATGGTAAAAGTGGATTTGAAGGGTGGTTCAGGTGCCGATCTAACAGGTGAATGGCTTTCATTAGAACAGACATGCAAAAATAATAAAAAGGGTATCAAATGCAAGATTAAAGGCAAACTATATATCCAGAATATAGGTAGCCAGAATTCCTCATCATCCTATGTGAACTTTTTTCTCTCAGACGATAATGTTTATGATGAAGGAGATACCTTCTTTAAGAAAAAATCAGCAGGGAAGATCAAAGCCAACAAAAGCAAGAATATGAGTTTCAGTTACAGCTTTTCATATGGTGTTGATACATCAAGTAAATATATAATTGCAGTGATTGATGCAGAAGATAAAGTTGTTGAGGCTGATGAGGACAACAATAATATTGTTTACGGACCTTTACCATAAATATTATTTCACTACGAACACATAGTAAATTCAGAGAGGGCGAGGTTTAATATCTCGCCCTTTTTTGTTGAGTATTTCAACTGGGATTGCTCACTCGTTTTATCTGCCCTCAGGTGTTTGCTTGTAGGTCACACCCTCATAGAATCCTCTGCTATGCATATTTGATGAAGAAAGAGATAAGACTTTGTAATTAAATAAGATGCGGAAGATATTGCAAATTTATGGGCAGTTTACACCTCAAAGGCGTCCTGAATATGATCAATTTCCATGTTGCCGTTTTTTGTGCAGGTGATGCTGAGGACATCAAATCTTACCGGGAGTTCTTCCCCCTGTTTTTTCAGATACAGCAGTGCTAAGTTTTTTAATTTTTGTCTTTTCTTTTTGTGTACAGACTCAAAAGGATATCCAAAGGAATCATTTGCCCTTGTCTTAACTTCAATAAAAACTACTGTTTCGCCATCCTGAGCAATGATGTCAATCTCGCCGATATAGTTTTTGTAGTTTTTTGAAATGATTTTGTAGCCTTTTTTCTTAAGGAATGTGACTGCGAGGTCTTCGCCCTTACTGCCAAGGGATTTCATCATTCTTAAAAGGGACCATATCTCCCTCAAGTCTTCTGAGGAGAGCCGGGATGCCTTCGATATCTTTAATCTCCTTCTGGCAGAGAACCTTAAAGAGCTCCCTGTAGGAAGAATACTCTTCCCAATGGCTCTTCAGGTGGCCGGATAAAATCCTGTTCAAATCTTCGCCTTTCCTGTCCCAGTCGAGGAGCAGAACAACCCTTTCGAACCTCTGAGAGATATCATCACAGAAATCATAAAGATTTTTGCCGTTATGGAGGGTGATAATATCTCCTTCAAGACCAAGAGTTCTCAGCGCAGAGGCATCTTTCTTCCCTTCAACAATTACCGGGATTGTTTTATTCACCTCATGGAGGTACTCAATTATCTCTCTGAGCCTCTCAGCGCGTTCAATATCATCGGCAGACGGAAGATTTTTTTGTGTATTTATCATATCTAAAATTTATGATACAGAATATACAGTATAAATACAAATTTTTGACATACAAATTTTTGATTTTCAGAACAATAAAATTTTATAATAGAATAAATTATTATGTTTTATAACTGCTTATAACCCATTTGATAAGTTGACAGGGAGTATAATTTTATATATGGTTAAAGAATGGCCACAAAATTATTAGGACAGTTATTGGTAACATCGAATGTGATAACAGAAGAGCAACTCAGGGAGGCGATCGGTCATCAGAGGAAGCAGGGTGGCAGACTGGGGACGAACCTTGTTAAGCTGGGGTATTTAACGGAGGAAAAGCTGGTTGCTTTTTTGAGCAAGCAGTGGGGGGTCCCTGCAATAAACCTTTCTGATTACAAGATTGAACCGTCTGTACTGAAGCTTATACCTGTTGAGATAGCGAGGAAATATTT
>JBAQLU010000147.1:0-17454 GCA_049302065.1 Thermodesulfovibrionales bacterium | reverse complement strand
TTCATGGATCTATACAATATATAGTGGTTTGAGTATTCTAAATTCATGGACGAAAAAGTTTTTTATACAAAGATATTGGGAATCAAGCCGCCCTGGTTTGTGAAGCAGGTGATTATGGACGAAGCGACTCAGCGAATCGACATTTATGTGGATCATGAGAAAGATATACGCGTCAGGTGTTCGGAATGTGGTGAGTTTTACGGTATGTACGATCATGCGCCTGAGCGCGTTTATCGCCATCTGAACACCTGCCAAATGGAAACCTACATTCATGTTCGGCCACCGCGGGTAAACTGCCCTGCGCATGGAGTTAAGCAGATAGAATCGGAGGTTGGTGAAAACGGCTCTGATATGAGTCATGCTTTTGAGAGTCTGGTCATTCGTGTAGCTCAAGAGTGCAGCATCGAGGGTACGGCCCGGCTTTGTGGATTGACTTGGGACAAGGGATGGAATGCTCTGGAGCGAGCGGTTAATCGTGGTCGCGGACGCAAGGTGCATCGCATACCAAGTCGCATCGGAGTGGATGAGAAGTCCATTGCGAAGGGACATAAATACGAGTCTCTGGTTTACGATCTTGATGCAGGGACTGTTGAGTTTGTATGGGATGATCGTGGCCAGGAAAGTCTTGAGAGCTATTACCGGCAGTTTACCAAGGAAGAACTGTCTGACGTTAAAGCTGTGGCAATGGACATGTGGGATCCGTATATTGCGGCTACAAAGGCTTATGTGCCTGGCGCGGAAAAGAAGATCGTCTTTGATCGTTTTCATGTGATGAAGCATGTTCTTGCTGCGGTGGATGAGGTCAGAAAGAGAGAACATCGTGAACTTTCGGAGTGCGGGGAGCAAACTTTGAAGGGAACCAGATATCTGTGGTTGTGGAGCGAGGAGAATATTCCATGGTGGCGACGTGGCGAGTTTGAGACATTGCGAGCCAAAGACCTGCAGATATGCCGGGCGTGGGCTATAAAAGAGAACCTTAGGCATCTGTGGGATTATCGGTATGAGGCCCATATGAGAAACTATTTCAAACGCTGGTATTTTTGGGCGACACATTCTCGACTTGAGCCTATTAAGAAAGCGGCTAAGACGGTTAAGGCCCATATAGACAACATCGTTACCTACGCACGGCATCGAATTACCAACGCCTTGGGCGAGGCAATCAACGGCAAGATTGAGAAAGTTAAACGGATGGCTTGTGGTTTCCGTAATCGCTCCCATTATAGAACCGCCATTTATTTTCATTGCGGCGGACTGGACTTGTTTCCCAAACCGCCAGATCAACCAACACTATGCTTTCGATCAACGTAAACACTATATGTTGGGGGTATCCATTAAAATGTCTGTTCCGGCCCTTTATCTTACACTGACAACGGAAACAGCACGGTGACAGACAACAACACCGGGCTGATCTGGCAAAAGTATGAGAATGCATCCGGCTACAACTGGTATCAGGCATCGGGGACATATGATGCAACGTACAATCCGACTTCACAGAATATCTGCGGTTCGCTCAACCTTGGCGGCTATTCTGACTGGCGGTTGCCTTCAAAGAAGGAATTGATGAGCATTGTAGATTATTCAATTCCTTTACCCGGCCCAACGATCAACACAACGTATTTTCCTAACACGTTTGCGTTTTATTATTGGTCGTCTACTACAGGCGCCGAGTCTCCGGGCTACGCGTGGGTCGTGGACTTCTACGATGGCGCCGTCTACTACGGCAGTAAGAGCAGCCCCGAGGCTGTCCGGTGTGTGCGCGGCGGACAATTGGATTTTGGTAATTTTCAGGATAACAACAATGGCACTGTTACAGACAGTGCTACCGGCCTTATGTGGCAGCAGGGCAAGCCGGAAGATATGGCATGGTGGGATTCCGACCTTTCATACTGCGAAGGGCTGCCCCTCGGCGGCCACTCAGACTGGCGGCTGCCGAATATCAAGGAGCTTGAGTCAATTACCGATGATACGAGTTTTAATCCCTCAATAGATACTGCCTTTTCCCCGAATCCGATTCCGACCTATTATTGGTCGTCTACTACCAACGCCAGCGATCCGACCCACGCGTGGATCGTGATCTTCACCTATGGCTCCCTCAACAGCCCCAGTAAGGACCTCCCCAACTTGTCTATCCGGTGTGTACGCGGCGGACAGTCTGGGTCATTTGATGATTGCACTTTAAACCTTTCTCACCCCACCAAACAATTTACATCTTCCGGCGGAGAGGATACCGTTACCGTATCTGCTTCATCACAAGATTGCCAGTGGACAGCAAGTGAGAGTCTTGATTGGGTAACAATAACTTCTGGCAGCAGCGGCACAGGAAGCGGTAGTCTCTCCTATACCGTTTCAGCAAACAGCAGCCAAAGCAACAGAACAGGCAATATGACTATTGCAGGGCAGAACTTCACAATAAATCAAGATTCGGTGCATTCTTATGCTCTCATAGTCAACAAATCCGGCACGGGTTCAGGAACAGTAACAAGCAATCCTGCAGGGATAAGCTGCGGAAACTCATGCTCAGCTTCATTCACTTCTAATCTTCAGGTTATTTTAACGGCAATTCCGGATTCAGGATCAACCTTCAGCAGTTGGAGCGGCTGTAACACAGCAACCGAGACAACCTGCTATGTGACGATGAACGCAAATAAGACAGTAACGGCAACCTTTCCTTTAAAACCGCCTCAGTACGCCCTTAGTCTTTCAAAGTCAGGTAATGGTTCTGTAAAAGTAGACGATACAGTTCATGCCTTGCCATGGTCAGGTCAATTCGCATCGGGTACAAATATACAGATCGAAGCAGTGCCTGACAGTGGGTGGAGCTTTACAAACTGGACAGGTGATTATACAGGTAGTGCTAATCCGGTCAGCATAAACGTGAGTGGAAACAAGAACATCACCGCAAACTTCAGCCAGAATTGCGACTACAGCCTCACGATTAACATCAATCCACAAGGTTCAGGCAATGTCACAAAGAATCCAGACAAAGCTAAGTATTGTCCTAACGAGCAGGTAACATTAACTGCCAGTCCTAACTCTGGCTATAACTTCAGTTCATGGAGTGGAGTAGATTCAAATAGTGAAACAACTGCATCTATTACTATGAATGATAACAGAACCGTAACAGCAAATTTTAGTCAACAAATCTCGAACGAACCTGATATATCTGTAGATCCTGTAACACAAGAATTTGGCAACATTCCAGTAGGTGATTCATCAATGCCTCAAACACTTACAGTCTCAAACACAGGCAGTGGGGATCTTGTAATAGGAACGCTTTCTATAACAGGAAATGATGCCTCTCAGTTTATAAAACAGAACGACACCTGTTCAGGACAGACAGTGACTCCATCAGCCAACTGTACAGTTAATGTAATTTTCTCTCCGACATCCACAGGTTCATTTGATTCAATTCTAAACATACCCTCCAATGATTTAGATGAACCAAATGTAACGGTGAGCTTAAAAGGAGGGTCGGGTGCTGATATTACGGGGTCATGGACATCGTTGGTTCAACAATGCAAAGGAACTATATGCAAGATTAGTGGAAAAATCAATATTCAGAATATTGGCAATAGGGATGCTCTATCTTCATTAGTGAAATTCTATCTTTCAGACGATGGTATCCATGATGGAGGAGACAGTTTTCTGAAAGAGATAAAGACAGGGACATTAAAGGTGGGCAAAAGTAAAAGCATGAGTTTGAGTTACGTATTGCCCGCGGGCATCTCGGCAACTGATAAATATATCATTGCTGTTATCGATGCAGACAATACCGTTATGGAAGCTAACGAAAGCAACAACATTATTATCTATGGGCCTATACTACGGGCTAACCTCGCAGGAATGTGGACATCGCTGACACAGCAGTGCAAAGGGGAAAAGTGCAAAATTAAAGGGGCATTGAATATCCAGAATATTGGATACCAGGATGCTGCTTCTTTTGTAAACTTCTATCTTTCAGATGATAGTATCTACGATGCAGGAGACATGTTTCTTAAGCAGGTATCAATTGGAATTTTGAAGATAGGCAAAGGTAAGAAAAAGAGTTTGAGTTATAATTTGCCTAATGGTATCACAGCGTCTGGTAAATATATCATCGCAGTAATAGATGAAGATAATTCAATAGCAGAGGAAAATGAGAGCGACAACAATATAGCTTATGGGCCTATTCCATAACAGTTAGTCAAGTGGCGAGGGGGCATCTATTTTCCTTTTTAATGTATGGTACAAACACTAATATTTAATATTTCTGATGACTAAACACTAAATGTTCGTAGGTGTAGTCAACCTCTCAATAACTTCCTGTAAGAAATGATTGACAACGTCCGTTGAAGTGCCTATATTACAAGCGGAAATATTCAAATGACTAATCTCTTAACTTTTTTCGTGAAGCAAAGAACCAAATAATCTTCAGGAGGGAAAAAAATGTTTTTTGCGTCCTATTCAGGTAAAAGGCGTTACGGAGGCTATGGGATAAAAGATGGAGTAATTGAAATCAGTAAAGTTCGGTGGCAACCTGAAATCAATGTTGAATTTAATTATAAGTATGGCAAAAAACAGCAAAGAGGCGGCACATTGCGCCTTGGCGGTGACATAGCGCAATGCCTCGCAACAGCCATTTTGTTGATAAGAAATGGTTTCGTGGATGATGACAAATATGTTTCAATAGAAGTACATGAGGATAAAGTTGCAAAAGTGCAAACAACGGAAAAGCGCAAATCTGAAGATGAGCCCGAATAGATAAAAAGAATTGTTCAACGAATGAATCGGCCATGACCATTCTAAACAAGGTGTCGCTTTAAACTTGCCAATATTGATGAGGCGGGTGACACGGCATTTCTCAGCAACTTATCTGAGATCGTCTTGCAGTAAAGGGGTTTTGCCGATCTTTGTGAAAAAGAGTCTATTTAAAGCAGCTATTCTCGTGATGGAGGCTTCATATGCATAGAAAAAAGGGAAAAACAAGTCAGATGGGGGGCCATCACCAAATACGAGTAGAGAATTTGAGTGATTTGATTTTAAATGGTAAATATATGTCGGTAAGATTAAATAATCTTCTTTTAAATACCCCTTTACAGAGTGCATACACAGAAAGTATCAAATCTTTTAATCTGCTGGAGGTCATATATCACAATTTGTGGACGTATAGACTAAATACATATACTTCTTCTTCACACCTTATGATAGATTCAGAAGGATTTCAGCATGAAGGAGACGGATGCAATTATCACGAATATACGCGCCTGGTTAAGAAAGAAGGCAGAAAATACAAATATAAAGAAGTTTCTTTTCCATGGCCGCAATTACAACTTGAATCGGGGGCTAAGACTAAAGGTTGGATTTGGTTCGATGTCCTTGATAATGAGACATCAATGTGAGACATCAATGTGCATCAATGGGGACGGTTCTAATTTCTTGACATAGTTACAGATGAGCGTCCAATTTACAAAAGACTCTCAAGCGAAGAGACAGAGCGGAGAGAGAAGTACAGGGATTTTGTGAAAGGGATGATAAAGGGCAGAAAGGCCATGAAGGGTGAGATGGACAGGAGGGTCGTGTATGGCAATGAAGATTTCATAAAAGAAACGCAGAAGAAATATAAAATTGAGGGTATAATAAGGGCGTGGGGAGGCCGATAAAAAATGAAAAAGGAATTAATTAGAACCGTCCCTATTTCTCCACTACGGTTCAAATAGAAATGGAGATTTTGATCAATGTGCGGCGTCGTCGATTTCCTCGGGAACTTCACGCAGACACTGCAGAGTCAATAGCGTTTCTTACAGGCTGCTCTTACTGTTGGCTATACCTTGGTCCGCCCCCGCCCTCAGGGAGGTTCCAGACGATATTTTGAAAAGGACATTTCAAATCGCAGGTCTTACAGTGCATGCAATTACTGAAGTTCACTTTTATTTTATCATGTTCCAGTTGATATACAGCGGCAGGGCAGAACACCGTGCAGGGCGCTTTATAATCTGAAATACATTTTTTGCATACAGCTTCATCTTTTAACTGGATATGGCTCTTCTGTTTTTCGTCATGCGCTGTGCCGGAAAAATAAACATCTGTTAATTTGCTGACAACAATCCTGTCATCTGCCTTCGGCAATGATTCGGGTAATTTACTGCCGTAAAAACGCTTCATATCTTCGGTTGTCGAGTAATCGGGTTTTGTTTTCAGATCACTTATCGGTGTGGCGCCGCCGGTAACAATCTGGAACCCAAGAAGCAGCCCGCCCGGAAAAGGAACTCCCTTGGCAACCGCAGGAGTAAAATTACGGCCCTTCCTGAGATCGGAGTATATCCAGCTGCTTTTCAATTTCTCTTCATATTTTGCCAATTGGTTTGCCGAGAAATCATTTATCCTGAACGCTTCAAAGAGAACTTCAGCCGCAAGCATTCCTGATTTTATGGATGTATGGAGTCCTTTCAGCTTTTGCGAATCGACAAGGTTCGCGGAGTCGCCGGTTATCATAACGCCGTCGGAAGTAAGTTTCGGTATCGAGAAATACCCGCCGCAGGGAAGCGTCCGGGCGCCGTAGTGTGTGGGTTTTCCGTCTTTGATGATATTGGTAATCAACGGATGCTGTTTATATTTTTGAAGTTCCTTGTGCGGATCGAACTGCGGGTCTTCGGAACTGAGATGCGCGATAAGTCCGATGACAACTTTGGTTTCAGAAATACAATATATGAATCCGCCGCCGGAAAGTCCTTTCCGGAAAGGATACCCGAGTGTATGGATGCATTCCCCCTTTTGGAGAGGATTACTCTTCAGTTCATATATCTCTTTTACGCCGAGTTCATAGATGGAAGGAGCCTTGCCTTGGTCAAGATGCAGTTTTTCGGAAATGCTTTTCCGCAAAGTACCGTTGCTCCCCTCTCCCAGCACAACGACCTTTGAGTTGAGAATATAGCCGGGAGTCTCATATTCACCGTTTTCCTGAAGACGTTTATCGTCCGTTCGGACACCAATGACTTTGGAACCTTCATAGAGGATTTCAACTGCAGCCGTTCCCTCAAGCATCATCACTTTGTTCTGTTCCGCAATTTTAGAAAGCCAGCTGACAAATCTGGAGAGCGAGAGTAAATAATTACCGTGATTATTCAAGATCGACGGAGTAAAAGGAACTTTGATCTCTCCCTTTGTGGTTAAAAAATAAATGGATTCCTTGTTTACCTCTGCATCGATGGGGCAGCCAAGCTCCTTATGGTCAGGCAAGAGTTCCGAAAGGACATTGGGAATAAGCACTGCTCCGGAAATATTATGAGCCCCGAAATACGCGCCCTTTTCGAGAACAGCAATTTTGTCTTCGATATCGATTTCCTCGCGCTGCTGTTTCCCGCTTTCAATGTCTTTATTATGTTGTTGGATAAGGTTCGTCAGATGAATTGCACTGCTTAAATTGGCAGGCCCGCCACCGACAAAGATAACATCGAATTCTATTACTTCGCGTTCCATAGTTAAGCCCCTTCCCTATTATTTGATAACGGAGACATGCCTTGATAGAATTACCAAGAGTACTCCTGTTCAGTCTTTAGCCGAGGGAGGTTTATATTATTGTTTGGACAGCGCCAAATGCACATGCCTCACGCCACGCATTTATCCTGATTAATGACAACCTTTGCACCTTCTTTATGATACACGAATATCTTGCAATTATCGTGGTATATCATACAGTCCTCGCCGCAACAGGGCATACGATAGGGAGTATCTCTGAATTAGGACGGGATATAGGGGACGGATATAGGGGACGTTGCCAAGTTAAACAACATATGATAAAATGACGTCATGCCGAGACAAGCAAGACTTGATGCCCCTGGGGTACTGCATCATGTAATCGCAAGAGGGATAGAGCAAGGTCTGATATTTCAGGACGACCGCGACAGGGAAGACTTTATTCGGCGATTATCGGAGCTTGCTTTGAAGCAGGCATGGACCGTATATGCATGGGCTTTGACTGGGACGATTAGGGTCAGGTCTTGTTTCTTGCATAACCTCATATTCCCTTATTCACCATCCTGCTTACGAGACGCTTAAGGAGCCAGATTTTGTAATATCAGTTTCCATCCTTATAACCTATAACCGCCTTGCTGAAAGCTAACATTTCAAGACCCTTTAAGCTCGTGATTTTTTAGAATGAGGATTTACCCGTCTAAAAGAGTTGTTTTATAAGGCAGAGCTTATGCACATTCTTAATCCAACGGGAAAAGTATTTTCGTGTCTGGATAATGGCTTTTATTCTTTGTCGCGACTTTATGCACCCTGACAATTGCAGTTGCATTGATGAGGCAGTCGATAGATGTGAGTGTAAGTCCCTGCGTTCGGTATGTTTTATAGAGCGTCCCCGCTTTCTTACTGATATCGAGAGTCAACGGTTCTCTTGTCAGGCAGAATCAGGGTTAACCCTGGGTTTTATTCTCTTTTAGTTTGGCCTTGAGTATGTCTCCAAGACTCCCGAGGCCCCCTGATGATTCAGCGGAGTTTTTTACGGATTCGTTGTATTGGTTGAACTCATCCTGCGCCGCCTTTTCGAGAACTGCCTTGCGGCTGAGGCGGACCTTGTTATTGGCAGCATCCACATCAATAATGGCAACCTGCATCACTGTGCCGGGAGGGAACATGCGCCTGTGGTCTGTGCCTGATGGTGTTCCCATCTCCTGGTTGGGAATCAGTCCTGTAAGACCGTTATTCATCTTCAGAAAAATCCCATAGGGCATTGCCTTTTCAACGGTACCGTCGAGGATTTCTCCTACAGCGGGAAGGATAATCTTAGCAGGCTCGACCTTCGGCTGCATAGAGAGTGAGATCTTCCTGTTCTGCTGGTCCACTGAGAGGACATAAACATCTACCCATTGTCCTGCCTCGACAACTTCCCTGGGATGGTTGATCCGCCTGCCGGCGCCGAGATTGGAGATGTGGATCAGACCCTCTATCCCCGGTTCAAGCCTAACAAAGGCGCCGAAGGACGAGAGACGGACGATGGAGCCGCTTACCCTGCTGTCTACCGGATACTTTTCCGCAGCTGAGGCCCATGGGTCAGGCTGCATCGCCTTCAAACTCAGTGCGAGACGTTTCTTCTCCCAGTCTAAAGAGATGATCCTGGCGGTTATGTTTTGACCGATGGAGAGTACGTCACCGGCGTTTACACTCCTGTCCCATGATATCTCGCTCACCGGGATCAGACCATCGATGCCTCCCATGTCCACAAAGACCCCGAATTTCTGTATTGATTTTACTTCGGCAGTCACATCTATGCCTACTGCAAGGCTCTCCTTAAGTTTCTCAACCTTTGCCTCTTTTTCCTGTTCGAGGAGCACCCTCCTGGAGAGAACTATTTTTTTTCCTTCTTCCCCGTATTCCAATATCTTAAAGGGGAATGTCCGGCTGAGGTATACGCCGCCTTCGCGTCCGCCCTTGACATCGATATGGGAAAAGGGACAGAAGCATCTCACACCGCCGACCGATACCTCAAACCCTCCCTTGATCTCCTTTTTTACCTCACCGTTTACCGGCACCCCTGCCTCGCATGCGTCCCTGATTCCATTCAATGTTATGGCTGAGTATCCGCCTACAAGGGTTGTCAGTATCATTAAACCGTCCTGAACAGTCACAAAAAATGCCTCTATTTCATCACCTTCACGGACAATGGTTACTCCTTCCTTATTGATGAATTCGGCAAGGTCCACGGCCCCTTCACTTTTTCCCCCAAGATCTATGTACACAAGGTCCCCTGATACACTCACGACCTTTGCCCTGACCTTCTGCCCGGGATAAAGTCTTTCGCCGATACTGCATTGGTCGAGCATTGCGGCGAAGTTCTCTTCCTGCTCTCTCTTCACCCCTGTCTTTTCAGTATCAGGGGCATTATTTTCGATATTCTTATCAGACATGATTTTTTACCTCTCTATAAAAATTGAGTCTCTCCCAGTAACTATACCCATCGGGAGTTATGACCATAACCTCGCAGGCAAAGAAAAACATGGGATTAAAGTCTAAAGGATTTGTGATGCGTGAGTCAATGCAATCTGCAGAAATATCTTTTCACGTCTGGTGGAAAGAGATATAATGGATACTGATACAGTTAAAAAGATAGAATTTTTATGGCTATAACGATAACAAAAGCATCGGGACAGACCGAGGAATTTCATATACAGAAACTTGTCAATTCACTCATCAGGTCTGGAGCAACTGAGGATGTTGCATGGGATATAGCAAAAAAAGTTGAAATCCAGATAACTCCTGCCTCACATACAAAACATATCTTCAGGATGGCAAAGAGACTGCTGAGGCAGTATAACAGGGTATCCGACATGAGATACTCTATAAAAAAATCGATTTATTCACTTGGTCCGGCAGGCTATCAGTTTGAGAAATATTTCGCAAGGATACTCAGGGAATACGGGTATTCAGTTGAAACAAACAGGATTTTAAACGGGTTTTGTGTTACGCATGAAGTCGATGTCTTTGCAAGCAGAGACAATAAGGGTTTCGTAATTGAGTGTAAATATCACGGTAACAGCAGCAACCCGACTGATGTAAAAGTTGCATTGTATATATATTCGAGATTTAGTGACATCAGGAAGGCCTATGAACTGCTGCCGGAAAAGAATCTTTTGTTACAACAGGGATGGCTTGTAACCAATACCCGCTGCACAACAGATGCCAGAAAGTTTGCAGAATGCGCTGGATTAAAAATAGTAAGCTGGAAATATCCAGAAAAGGAAAGCCTTGAGAAAATGATCGAAAATAAAAGGCTTTATCCTGTAACAATACTGTCGTCCATCAGAAAGAATTCTATTGAGATCCTATTCAGCAATGATATACTACTTGCAAAAGATATTGCTGATATGGACGAGCAGACGTTCAAAAAGAGGAGCGGCCTTGATGGGAATATAGCAAGAATTTTAAAAAGAGAGGCTGATGAACTCTGTATTTGTCCATGAGCACATCTCTTTTCTGCTCCAGATTGCACTATTTTTTAAAGGACATATCTATATATGAAAGGACAATATGCTGAACACGCGAAGATATGAGAGATATAAAGCAAATCTTATAGGAATCAATGGCAGGATTATTCTTGCCAAATTTGTGAAAATCCTCGATATAAGCATCGGTGGATTATCATTGCAGACTGAAAAACGACTGAACATCGGAAACGAATATACTCTAAAAATTGACAGTAAAGAAAAGGTGTTTACAGTTAAAGGCATTGTTGTATGGTCTGTCCTAAACAACAGCATAAAAGACTCAAAAGGCAATATCGTTCCAATATATACAGCCGGGATGAAATTTACTAACGTCTCAGGCGAAAAGATAAATGAAATCACTGATTTCATGCAGACATATAAGAGGGAGAGGGACATCGTTCAAAAAGTAAATTTCAGCTCCAGCTGCCGGAGACTGTATGTCAGAATCCATGTCACAACCCCTGAAAAGGCTGTCCTTAATTACCAGGAGTCTTACAAAGTGAAAACCCTGAGTCTCGGAGGCATGCTTATAGAGAGTTCGCATTCATTGGAAGTTGAAAGCACAGTGCCCATGGAACTAATTTTCCCTGAAGATAAATCTATAATATTTCAGGGAAGAGTTGCATCATGCCTTCAGAAGAAAGGTGAAGACCTTGTGCATTATGACATAGGCATAGATTTTGTGAATATGACAGAAAAAGATAAAGAAATTCTGCATGAAATAATCCGTTTGCTTGATACCGCAAGTAACAGTTCGCAGGCCCGGTGAATATAGTGAATAACGGACTTATTTCTTTTTCATCTTCATAAGCCTTTCATATTTTTCAATACCAATGCATTCCTTTGCTGCAGGGCACCATTCAATGCATGTTGGTCTCATCTCCCTTGATACAGTTCTTCCACATCCCTTGCATGCAATCTCTGCTTCATCTGACCATATCTCAGAAACCGTACCGCACCAAAAACATTTGATCTCTTCAGGATACGGGGTCCTTATCTCCCTGCTCCCAGGACAACTCTCTTTAAATGACATGACTATATTTTAAACGATATCTTATATAATTTTTATTAAAACATGAATAAGCATTTAAAAATCTTCCTCGTAATATTCCTGAGTTCTTCCTCAAGCCTTGCATACGAAATAACCCTCATGAGAATTTTTTCGATATCCATGTGGTATCACTTTGCTTTTATGATCATAAGCATTGCAATGCTTGGAATTGGCGCAAGCGGGACTGTATTGTCTTTATACCCGAAGCTAAAAAACCTTTCTCATCTTGGCACATATAGCCTCATGCTCGGTATCGGAATATCACTAAGCTATCTAATTTCAAACCAAATACCTTTTGATCCTGTAAAGCTTTCCTGGTCAAAGACAGAGATTCTCTATATAGCAATTTACTACATAATACTTTCTCTGCCTTTTTTCTTTATGGGAATGATCATCACGACAGCATTATCTTCTCTCAGTGAAAAGTCAGGGTTTCTTTATGGCGCAGACCTTCTTGGTGCAGGCACCGGTTCATTAGCAGCGTTATGTATAATGACATTGACAGGCCCTGATACGTCTGTCTTAATAATATCTTCAATTGCCCTCACAGCCGCAGTTCTCATTTGTAGAAAAATACAAAGGATACTCTCGTTCATTCTTATACTCATAACCATCTCGCTTATTTTCCTCAGACCTTCATACATCAATCTCAGGATGTCACCATATAAGGGATTACAGACCGCGATGACATATACCGGTGCTGAACATATCAAAACGTATCTCAGTCCTTACTCAAGAATAGACACTTTCAAAAGCCCTGTTGTCCGCTTTGCACCTGGCATCAGTTTGCGGTATCTCGATGTACTTCCGGAACAGATAGGCATTTCGATAGACGGAGGCGAGATAACTGCAGTAACGAGATATGATGATAAAGCATCACTGACATTCTTAAAATACCTGCCGTCGTCGCTTCCCTATGAGATAACTATGCCCCCGCTTAGAACAGAGGGAATGGCAGGATCTTCAGGTCAGACAGGGAACCCTCAGGATGTATTAATACTTGACCCCAAAGGCGGACTCCAGAACCTTGTGGCTGAATACTATGGTTCTGTAAATATAGAGAAGATTGAAAACAATCCTTTATTAATAAGGGTTATCAATGAAGACCTTAATACATTTTCCGGAGGAATTTATTCCCGGAATACATGGTCAGGTCTCGGAAGGTCGTGGCTAAAATCCACTAATAAGAGATTTGATATTATCGATATCCCGATGATGGGCACTGCCCCATCAGGTTCATTTGGCATATCAGAAGATTTCAGATTCACCGCAGAGGCATTCAGTGAATACCTCTGCCATCTTAAACCCGATGGATTGCTGAGTATAAACCTGTTCATACTGCCTCCACCGAGAATAGAATTAAGGATATTAACTACTGCTGTTATGGCAATGGAAAAACTGGGCATAAAAGATATTGAAAGACATGTCGCTGCCATACGCAGTTGGGGAAGCATATGCATCCTCCTGAAGAGGTCTCCTTTTACCCGGCATGAGATAGAGGGAATAAAAAGGTTTTCAAAAAACCTGAGGTTTGATCTGATACATTATCCGGGCATACATGAAGAGGAGACGAATCTTTATGTACGCATGAAGACAAATGATTATTTTCATGCATTCAAAAGTATAATACATCCTGAAACACGTAATAATTTTATCAATAATTACCTTTTTAATATAAACCCTGTTTCTGACGACAAGCCGTTTTTCCATTACTACCTTAAGCTGAAAAACATAAGGGAAATCTATACAATTATGGGCGGCAAATGGCAGTATTTTATCGAAGAAGGATATATCCTTCCCGCAGTTTTTGTACAGGTAATCTTATTAAGTTCTATCCTTATAATCATCCCTGCAATCAAATATAACAAGGGGAATGGTAAGGTTAAGAAAAATAACAATCCTGGCCTTAACCTTTTGCCCTATTTTGCCTTCATCGGCATCGGATTCATGTTCGTAGAAGTCTCAATCATACAACAAATAATATTGCCTCTTGAAATTCCTTCTTATGCAGCAGCAACAGTCATCACAGCCATATTGATAAGTTCCGGCATTGGAAGTCTCTTAAGTTACCGTATTTATCCCTTAAGGAGTCCTGTAATTACTGCTGTGGTCTCGATGTTTATTATTTTATATACTATTTTTCTCCCGTATATCTCCGGTATTATTTCACCACATCTGTTTACAGTTAAAATTATTATTATATTGTTTATTCTTATGCCTCTCGGATTCCTCATGGGGATCCCGTTTCCTGCGGGCCTGAAAATTCTCAGCAATAAGAATCAATCATTAATCCCCTGGGCATGGGCAATAAACGGTTGTCTCTCTGTACTTGCCCCGATTCTGACCGTTATACTGGCGATGGCGGTTGGATTTAAACTCGTCCTCTGGATAGGGGCATTAACATATGCAATAGCATTTCTTATTATGAAGCGGTTTTTGAAAAAAACAACTGAAACTCTTTATTGAATTCTCTTTGACAGAACTTCTATCTTAGTCTGCACCTCAACCTCTGCCTTTACCTGCTTTTCTCTGCCTCTCCAATCATAGGCACGAAAGCCACAGACCCCATCTGCTCGACATCAAGATCACCCTTTTTCTTCGTGATGAGCGTTAACATCTGATAATAGACCGTGCTTCCCAATGGGAGGATAAGTCTTCCGCCTTCTTTGATCTGCCTGATTAACGGTGGCGAGATATGGTTTGCTGAGGCAGTTATGATTATCGCATCAAATGGCGCATATTCTTCCCAGCCGAAATAACCATCGGCATATTTCACCTTCACATTTTTATAACCAAGTTCTCTGAACCTCTTTTCAGCCATATCTGCCAATGATTTCCTTATTTCTATGGTATATACTTCTTTCACTATCTCTGCCAGCACTGCTGCCTGGTAACCTGAACCTGTGCCGATTTCGAGCACCCTGTCACCAGGTCTCAATCTTAAAGCCTCTGTCATCAAAGCTACAACATAGGGTTGTGATATGGTCTGTCCATCTCCTATGGGGAGCGGATGATCCGCATATGCCCTGTCCCTTAGTTTCTCCTCTACAAAAAGGTGCCTCGGGATCTTGGCCATTGCTTCGAGCACCTTTTTGTCCTTTACCCCCCTACCCTTGATATCATTCTGGATCATGGCCTGACGTTTTTGCGCATATTGATCCGCTGCTGAAACAAAATCATGAGGAACAAGAAATAAACAGACAAGAACGAGGAGACGGAAAAGGCAGAACAATAAGTGAGACCAGCTCACTGACGTATTAAAGCTTTGAGTAAAAGGTTGACTACAGGTCTTTTGGGGTCATTTGAAAAAACCCGAACACTCTTAGAGATACTGCCTTCTCTGCCTTTTATATCAACCCTTGCAGAAATCTTTCCTTTTTCTCCGGGATTCAGATTGGTCGAACTGACCACCGCTGCTGCACATCCTCAGGATGCAACTACCTTGTCAATAATGAGTTCTGTATCACCCTTATTGGCAAACTCAAAAATATGTTCTATTGTTTCGACATCTGACACTGGTCCAAAATCATAGGTTTCCTCATCGAACACTATCGATGGTTGCGCATAGGCAAGTAATGGAAAGAGTAAGAAGAATGCAATTAAAATGATTCTTTTCATTTAAATATATTACACCATTCAATTAAATTACAAAAGAGTCTTCTGTTTTTATGTATTCTGTGAAATTATCAGGACGCAGTTGACCTTCTTTTTTCAGGAGCTGCGTGAAGGAATTTGGCGTGATTGGCTCACTCAACAAAAAACCCTGGATACCGTCAGTACCTTGTTCCTGAAGATAAGACAACTGCTCGTGAGTTTCCACTCCTTCGGCAATAACCTTCAGATTTAGGGTGCGTGCAAGTGATATAATGGCTCTTATAATTGCTCTGTCGTCAGGATTCGATATGATATCACGCACAAAAGACCGGTCAATTTTAAGGGTATCTATAGGCAACCGCTTTAGATATCCGAGAGATGAATATCCTTTGCCGAAATCATCAATTGCAATTCTTACGCCTGTAGCTTTTAACTCATTCAGGCTATTGAAAGTTGTCTCTGTTGGCTCCATAAGAATGCTCTCTGTAAGCTCCAGCTCAAGGTATTGCGGTTCTAAATCCGTATCGAGCAATGTCTGAGCTATAGATTCCACAAAATCTTTCTGTTTAAACTGCATACCGGAAATATTGACCGTAACATATATTGGCCGGAAACCCGCAAGTTGCCAGGCTTTATTCTGTTCACATGCTGCCCTGATTACCCAACTTCCAATCGGCATGATCAGTCCGCTTTCTTCTGATATTGGAATAAATGTATCCGGCAAAAGCATCCCCTTTTCAGGGTGCATCCACCTCATCAATGCTTCCACACCGATAATCTTGTCTGTAGAGCTGTCAAATTGCGGCTGATAATATAATTGAAAATCGTTCTTGTCTACTGCGCTTCTTAAGCTGTTCTCCATAGAAAATCTTTCAAGGGCTTCGATATTCATATGCTCTGAGAAGAATTGGAAATTATTTCTCCCTTTTTCTTTTGCATGATACATTGCTGTATCTGCATTTTTTAAAAGGGTATCAACATCCTGTCCGTCATTAGGATATAATGCGATGCCGATGCTCGTCGAAATAAATATCAAACGGTTCTCTATATGAAAAGGCTGTGAGAAAAGATCAACAATACGCTGTGCAACTCTGCTGGCATCCTTAGTTTCCTTTAATTCCCTCAGCAATATGGTAAATTCATCACCACCAAGCCTTGCGACAGTGGTTTCTAACCGATTTTCTTCGATACGGGAAAGGGTATCAATTTTGCGTATACTTTTTTCTAAGCGGTCAGATACAGCCTGCAAAAATTTATCTCCAAAATTATGGCCAAATGTATCATTAACACGCTTGAAATCATCTAAATCAAGATAAATTACCGCTAATAACTTTTTGTATTTTTCTGCATACAAAATCGCCTGATTCAAACGATCTTTGAACAAATAGCGGTTCGGCAAATTTGTCAGAACATCAAAATATGCTATTTGGGCAATTTGTTCTTCAGCTCTTTTCTGTGTCGTGATATCGTGAAAACTCCAGACTCTCCCAACACATTTCTCTTCTATTTTCTGAGGTCTTGAATACCGCTCAAAGATTCTGCCATCCTTGAATTGCAGCAGATCATAGCTCTCTGCATCTGGCTGCGCATATAATTCCTGTACTTTTTTTATGAAACCATCAGGGTCTTGTAGCTGATCTGAAACAAAACTGAGTGCTGCGGAATCATCTCGGGAGTCAATAATATATGAAGGGATATGCCACATATCTACGAAAATTTTAATGAACTACCCCGCAGCAGAGCTGCGAGGTATCTTAAATCTCCCCTCCCTTGAGGGGAGGGGATTAAGGGGAGGGTGTTGAAAACATTTTCATCAAACACCCCCACCCTAACCCTCCCCCCTCA